>NZ_JBFBAH010000005.1:0-108939 GCF_040682115.1 Streptomyces sp. NPDC051364
GTAACACTTACTGGGGCTTTCCTCCGGGCTTCGTTCTTCGTTTCCGACTCTATCAGACTCTTTCGTGTCCGATTCCCGGTCGAAGCGGGGTTCGCTTTCCAGGTCTTCGCTTTCGCGTTTCCCTTTCCGGCGATGCCGACTCTATCAGAAGTCTTCCACCGGATTTCCCGGCTTCGAATTCCTGGATGAGGAGTCGACTGTGCCCCAGCGGAATTCAATTCCTTGGGGGCGAGAGAGACATTAGACGATCGATGCCGAACTTGTCCAGTTCGAGGCAACCGTCTAAATCTACCTCCCCACGGCGCCTGTGTCAACAGTCGCTGCGGGACGACGAGGAGACTAGCAGCTCAGCGGGGTCGTACGCACATCAGGCCGCGGTCGGCAGCGTGGCCGTCTGGTCGGCGGCCTCCACGTCGCCCGCCTCGCCGGCTCGCGACGCCCGGCCGCCCAGGACGTAGACGTACGCCACGAACGCCGCCTCGGCGACGACGCCGATCGCGATGCGGGCCCAGGTCGGGAGGCCGGAGGGGGTTACGAAGCCCTCGATCAGTCCCGATATGAACAGGACCACCGCCAGGCCTATCGCCATCCCCAGCGCGGCGCGGCCCTGCTCGGCGAGGGCGACGCGGCGGGTGCGGGGGCCCGGGTCGATGACCGTCCAGCCGAGGCGGAGGCCCGTGCCCGCGGCGACGAAGACCGCGGTCAGTTCGAGCAGGCCGTGCGGCAGGATCAGGCCGAGGAACACGTCCAAGCGGTCGGCCGAGGCCATCAGGCCGATGCCGGTTCCGAGGTTGAGCATGTTCAGGAAGAGGATCCAGAGCACCGGAATCCCCAGGAACGCGCCCAGGACCAGGCACATCGCGGCCGCCTGCGCGTTGTTCGTCCAGACCTGCGCGGCGAACGAACCCGCCGGGTTGCTCGAGTAGTACGTCTCGTACCCGCCACCCGGCTTCGTGAGCGCCTTCAGGTCGTCCGGGGCCGCGATGGCGCTCTGGACCTCCGGGTGGGTGGCTATCCACCAGCCCATGAGCACCGCGATCGCGACGGAGACCAGGGCCGTCGGTATCCACCAGTGGCGGCTGCGGTAGACCGCGGCCGGGAAGCCGACGGTGAAGAAGCGGGCCGCATCGCGCCAGCCACCGCGGCGGGCGCCGGTCACCGTGGCACGGGCGCGGGCGACGAGCTGGGTCAGCCGGCCCGTGAGCCTGGGGTCGGGGGCGCTGGACTGGATCAGGGAGAGGTGCGTGGAGGCCCGCTGGTAGAGCGCGACCAGCTCGTCCGCCTCGGCGCCCGTCAGTCGGCGGCCGCGGCCCAGCAGCTGTTCGAGGCGGTCCCATTCCGCCCGGTGGGCCGTCACGAAGACGTCGAGATCCATCCGGTTACCGCTCCCCTGCCCCAGGACCCTGCTTCTGCACACTCCTACCGTGGTCAGCTTGGCAGACTGGACGACCTAGGGGCGGGTCCGGTCACGGGAAAGGTGTGCAGGGTGAGCGATCTGGTGACGGGGGACGCGGTCGTCCTGGGTTTGCGGCCGGCGAGGCTGCCGAGCCGGGCGCTGGCGATCTTCCTCGACCTGCTCTTGTACCTCACCGGGTACCTGATCATCTCGATCGGGCTGACCTTCGCGACCGCCTCGCTGGACGTGGCAGCGCAGGCCGCGGTGTCGGTGGCGAGCTTCGTCCTGGTGCTGGTCGGCGTACCGATCGCGGTGGAGACGCTGTCCCACGGGCGCTCGCTCGGCAAGCTCGCCTGCGGGCTGCGGGTGGTGCGCGACGACGGCGGGCCGATCCGCTTCCGGCATGCGCTGGTGCGCGGGGCGATGGGGGTCGTGGAACTGCTGGGGACCTTCGGGGCCGTGGCCTGTATCGCGTCGCTGGTGTCGGCGCGGGGACGGCGGCTCGGGGACGTGTTCGCGGGGGCGCTGGTTGTCCGGGAGCGGGTGGCGGGGGCGCCGGTGATGCCCATGCCTCCGCCGCCGCCGTGGCTGGCCGGGCGGTTCTCCGGACTGGATCTGTCGGCCGTGCCGGACGGGCTGTGGCTGGCGATACGGCAGTACCTGACGCGGATGAACCAGCTGGACCCGCAGGTGGGCGCTGCGATGGCGGCGAAGCTCGCCGACGATCTGGTGGCGCGTACGGGGACGCCGCCGCCGGTGGGGGTGCCGGCTGCAGCGTTCCTGATGGCGGTGGTGCACGAGCGGCAGACCCGGGACGCGGCCCGCGCCTTCGGCACCGGTCCCGGTGCGCCCGGGGTGCCCGGGGCGGTGGCGGGCCTGCCCGGGATGCCTCCGGGGATGCCCCCCGCGTGGGGGCACCCGGCTCCCGGGGCGTCCGCACCCCAGGCCGTACCGCAGGCCGTACCGCACGCGGGTCAGCCGGCCCCGGTCCCGGGCGGAGCACCCGCAGTGCCCGCCGCCCCGGTGGTGGCGCCCGCTCCGGCGGCTCCCGTGCCGCCGCGGCCCGCGACCGGGTTCGCGCCCCCGGCGTGATCGCCCAGTGCCGCGTCACGGGCATCGAGGACGAGGCCCCGGCGCGGCCGGGCGTCGAGGAGCTCCGGGAGCTGATGCGGGACGAGAGCATCGGGGGCCAGGTGAGCATCGGCATCGTGCCGGAGGGCGGCGGGCACGTCGTCACCGGCGGGACCGGCTTCCCGGTCTCCGTCAGCCGCGCCCACCTGTGGTGCCCGGAGTTCGAGGAGTCCCTCGCCTGGTACGCGAAGGAGGCCGCGCCTTCGGCGACGTGCGCGGTCGAGTGGAGCCACCCGGACGAGGAGCACTGACGCGGGGCCAGGGCCACGGAGCCGGGCCGGGGAGTGCCGGGCCGCTTCAGTCCTCGGGGAAGGCCGAGGGCGGGGTCTCCAGGTGTTCGAGCTCGATGCCCGGGGCCGCGAGGACCACGTCCCCGGCCAGGTGGATCGTGTGGACCTCGCCGGTGTCCAGAGCCGTCACCCGGTACTCGTCCACCACGAGCGGCCCGCTGTCCGTCGCGTGCTCGGCGCGCCCCAGCAGCGCCCAGGCCTGGTCGACCGTACGGGGGGCCAGCACCGGGTCGGTGAGTGCGACGAGCCGGACCCGGGTGGCGGGTGCGCCGGGGGTCAGGCGCAGGAGGCGGGCCGTCGCGACGAGGAAGGCCGGCGAGGTGCCGGTGAAACCCGCGGCGGGGACGTTGCCCTCGGTGGCCTCGGTGCCGGTGGGGTCCGAGCGCACCCAGGTGACTCCGTCGATGGCGGCGCCGCGGACCTGCCAGCTGGAGGCGTTCACCTCGAGGCGGATGGGGCGGCCGAGTTCGTCGACCGCCAGGTCGACCGAGCCGCGGTGGTCGCCGTCCGGGCCGGTGAGCTGGGAGACGTAGCGCCAGCCGGAGGGGCCGGGGGCGCAGTGGAAGTGCTCCTCGCCGAGGGGGGTGTGGTCGTGCGGGTCGTGGAGCGAGTAGCGGCCGCGGGGCATCGTGTCGGTCCTTGCCTGAGTACGGGGCAGGCCCCCGGCATCTCCGCCGGGGGCCTGCGTGACGTGCTGTCGCTACCGCCGCGTGGGGATCAGTAGCGGTAGTGGTCCGGCTTGTACGGGCCCTCGATCTTGACGCCGATGTAGTCGGCCTGCTCCGGGCGGAGCGTCGTGAGCTTGACGCCGAGGGCGTCGAGGTGGAGGCGGGCGACCTTCTCGTCGAGGTGCTTGGGCAGCACGTAGACGTCGGTCGGGTACTCCTGCGGCTTGGTGAAGAGCTCGATCTGGGCCAGGGTCTGGTCCGCGAACGAGTTCGACATCACGAACGACGGGTGGCCGGTCGCGTTGCCCAGGTTCAGCAGACGGCCCTCGGAGAGCACGATCAGGACCTTGCCGTCGGGGAACTTCCAGGTGTGAACCTGCGGCTTGACCTCGTCCTTGACGATGCCCTCGATCTTGGCCAGGCCGGCCATGTCGATCTCGTTGTCGAAGTGGCCGATGTTGCCCACGATCGCCTGGTGCTTCATCTTGGCCATGTCCGAGGCCATGATGATGTCCTTGTTGCCCGTGGTCGTGATGAAGATGTCCGCCGTCTCGACGACGTCGTCCAGCGTCGCGACCTGGAATCCGTCCATCGCCGCCTGCAGCGCGCAGATCGGGTCGATCTCGGTGACGATGACGCGCGCGCCCTGGCCGCGAAGGGACTCGGCGCAGCCCTTGCCGACGTCGCCGTAGCCGAAGACGACCGCGACCTTGCCGCCGATGAGGACGTCGGTGGCGCGGTTGATGCCGTCGATGAGGGAGTGGCGGCAGCCGTACTTGTTGTCGAACTTCGACTTCGTCACGGCGTCGTTGACGTTGATCGCCGGGAACAGCAGCGCGCCCTCGGCCATCATCTCGTACAGGCGGTGGACACCGGTGGTGGTCTCCTCGGTGACACCGCGGATCTCGGACGCGAGCTGCGTCCACTTCTGCGGGGTCTCGCCGAGGGTGCGGTTCAGCAGGGTGAGGATGTAGCCGTACTCCTCGGAGTCCGCCGTGGACGGGTCCGGGGCGGAGCCGACCTTCTCGAACTCGACGCCCTTGTGCACGAGGAGGGTGGCGTCACCACCGTCGTCGAGGATCATGTTCGGGCCGCCGGTGGGGGTGTTCGGCCAGGTCAGCGCCTGCTCCGTGCACCACCAGTACTCCTCCAGCGTCTCGCCCTTCCAGGCGTAGACGGGGACGCCCTGCGGGTTCTCCGGGGTGCCGTTCGGGCCGACGGCGATGGCGGCGGCCGCGTGGTCCTGGGTGGAGAAGATGTTGCAGGAGGCCCAGCGGACGTCGGCGCCGAGGGCGACCAGGGTCTCGATCAGGACGGCCGTCTGCACGGTCATGTGCAGGGAGCCGGTGATGCGGGCGCCGGCCAGCGGCTGGGCCTCGGCGTACTCGCGGCGGATCGACATCAGGCCGGGCATCTCGTGCTCGGCCAGGGTGATCTCCTTGCGGCCGAAGGCGGCAAGGGAAAGGTCTGCGACCTTGAAGTCCATGGGTGCTGCTCCTCATGGTTCGAGAGGGTGGGTACGGCTGAGCCGCGCATCGCCTGTGGGGACGGTGCACGGAGCACTCAGTCCGTCGGGGGCCCTCTCTCCCCTCGGCCGGTCGCGAGGACCGCCCGACCGCCATCAGCAGCGACGCCTGACACTGATGACGAATCTACACCGATCGGCGGAGCGCGCCCCAGTGGGCAGGGGAAGAAGTCGCTGCTTGGGCGGCCGTATCGACGGCCGGACGAACGGCCGCGCAAACAGGGGCCGTCGGCGGGCGATATTCAGGTCTTCGGTCTTTTGAACCGCCCCCAGCCTGTTGGACGATGCCGGAGGATCACTCGTATGCGCGTGGACGTGAAGGAGATTTCAGTGACCGCTCCGGCCGACTCTCCCGGTGACGGGACCGCAGGCGGGCGCAAGCGCCCGAAGCTGCTCGCCGTCACCGCGTGCCCCACCGGGATCGCGCACACGTACATGGCCGCGGAGAAGCTCCGGCAGGCCGCCGCGCGCCTCGGCGTCGACATGAAGGTGGAGACGCAGGGCTCCATCGGGGCCGAGAACGTGCTCTCTGACAACGATGTCAGAGAGGCGGACGGGATCATCATCGCCGCGGACAAGGAGGTCGACCGCGAGCGGTTCGCCGGCAAGCGGGTGCTGTCCACCGGCGTCGCCGACGGCATCCGCCGGCCCGAGGAGCTGATCGAGCGCGTGCAGAGCGCGCCGGTGCAGGAGGGTACGGCGGCCCCCGCGGCGGGCGGGGGCGGCGGCAAGGAGCGCAGCCTCGCGTACAAGGCCCTGATGAACGGCGTCAGTTACGTGATTCCGTTCGTGGTGGTCGGCGGTCTGCTGATCGCCGTCTCGCTCGCGCTGGGCGGGCACGCCACGTCCGAGGGGTACGTGATCCCCGAGGGCACCTTCTGGGCCCACGTGAACGCCATCGGCGGCATCGGCTTCCAGCTGATGATCCCGATCCTGTCCGGCTACATCGCGTACGCCATCGGCGACCGGCCGGCGCTCGTGCCCGGCATGATCGGTGGTTTCATCGCGAACACCGGGGCGCTGTACGACTCGAAGGCGGGCGCGGGCTTCATCGGCGCCATCGTGACGGGCTTCCTGGCCGGCCATCTCGTCCGGTGGATCAAGAAGGTCAAGGTCCCCAAGGCCGTCCGGCCGATCATGCCGATCATCGTGATCCCGATCGTCGCGACGACGACGCTGGGCCTGTTCTTCGTCTACGTCATCGGCAAGCCGATCTCCTGGGTGTTCGAAAACCTGACGAGCCGGCTGTCGGACATGGCCGGGACCAGCGCGGTCCTGCTCGGCGCGATCCTCGGCCTGATGATCGCCTTCGACATGGGCGGCCCGGTCAACAAGACGGCGTTCCTCTTCGGTACGGGGCTCATCGCCTCCGGGAACTACGCGGTCATGGGCATGTGCGCGGCGGCCATTCCGGTCATGCCGCTGGGCCAGGGCCTGGCTACGGTGCTGCGCCGCAAGCTGTACTCCGACCAGGAGCGCGAGACCGGTATGGCGGCGCTGTTCATGGGGATGTTCGGCATCTCGGAGGGCGCGATCCCGTTCGCGGCGGCGCGGCCGGCGATCGTCATCCCGGCGAACATGCTCGGTGGTGCGGTGGCCGGTGCGATCGCCGGTGTGGCGGGCGTGGGCGACCACGTGCCGCACGGCGGTCCGGTCGTGGCGGCGCTGGGTGCGGTCAGCGGCGTGGGCTGGTTCCTCGTCGCGGTCGTGGCCGGCACCGTGGTCACCGCCCTGACCACCAACGCGCTCATCGGCCTCAAGGAACGCCGGGGCGAGGCCGCCGCCGTGGCGGCCGCTGTGCCGCCCCCGGCCCCCGAGCCGGTGCTCGCCGGGGTCGGCGCGGGTAGGGGTACGGGCACAGGGACCGCGACGGCTACCGCAGCCGCTGCCGTTCCGGCCGGCGGATCGACAGCGGCTGCGGATGCGGCTGCGGCTGCGCCCGAGGTGCTCTCCGGGTACGTGACCGGGCAGACCGTAAAGACGGCGCTGGCGTCCGGCACGAAGGAGGCGGCCATCCGCGAGATGGCCGAGATGCTGGCCGCGACCGGCAACGTCCGGGACGTGGACGAGCTCGTGCGGGTCGCCCTCGCCCGGGAGGCGCAGGGCACGACGGGTCTCGGCGAGTCCATCGCGATCCCGCACGCCAAGACGGACGCGGTGGCGCGGCCCACGGTGGGCTTCGCCCGGTCCGACGCGGGCATCGAGTGGGGCTCGCTCGACGGGACGAAGGCCCGGCTGGTCTTCATGATCTCGGTGCCGGAGGCCGCCGCCGGCGACGAGCACCTGCGGATCCTGGCGCTGCTGTCCCGCAAGCTCATGGACTCGGACTTCCGGGACCGGCTGCAGTCCGCCCCGGACGGCCCGGCGATTCTGGACGTGCTCCGCGAGATCCGGTAGCCCTTACGATCTCCTGCGCACGTACAGCAGTTCGGCGAGGGGACACGCACATGGAGCGCAAGCCGGGGCGCAGACTCGGGATCTGGGCAGTGGCGCTGCTGGTGCTCGGCGCGGTGACGGCCGTCGGGGTGACGGTGGTGACCGCCGTCTTCGTTAGGGACGGGTACGTGACCCGCTCCGTCCCGAGCGAGTCGATGGTCCCGACGTACCGGCCCGGGGACAGGGCCTACTTCACGGTCGTCGACGGGAGCGGCGGGAGCGGCGGGAACGCGGCGAACGGCATCCGGCGCGGCGACATCGCCCTGATCTCGGCTCCGGCCTGGGTTCCGTCGGGGGACATCCTGAAGCGGGTGGTGGCCCTCGGCGGCGACCGGATCTCGTACAGGACGGGTGAGCCCACGCTGAGGCTCAACGGCGTGCCGCTCGACGAGCCGTACCTGAAGGACCGGGGCACGCCGGCGACGCGCCCCTTCGATGTGACCGTGCCCGAGGGGCGGATGTTCGTGATGGGCGACAACCGCGGCAATTCGAACGACTCGCACGTGCAGCTCTCCGACCACAACGGGACCCTGCCGGTCTCCGCGGTCCGGGGCAAGGCCGTCGCGGCGCCCGTGAGCTTCCGGGCGGCCGGCGTGGCGAGCCTCCTGGGGACCGTCCTGTTCCTCGTCGGCGGCGGGCTGGGCATCGCGGCCCTCGTGGCGCGCAAGCGGGCACGCCGGGTGCCGCAGGTGCAGCAGGTGGGCGCGGTCCACTGGTAGCGCCTGCTCGCCCGTCCATACGCAGGAAGGCCCCAGCGGCGCAGATGCGCCGCGGGGGCCTTCCTGCGTACAGGGGCCGCGTCAGGCCTTGGCGGAGGTGTCCGACTCCGCGCGGTAGATGTCCGGCTCCAGGTAGATCACGCGGGCGATCGGGACCGCCTCGCGGATCCGGGCCTCGGCGGCGTTGATGGCGTCCGCCACCTGCGTCGCGGTGTCGTTGCCCTCGACCGCGATCTTTGCGGCGACCAGGAGCTCCTCCGGGCCGAGATGGAGGGTCCGCATGTGGATGACGCGGGTGACGACGTCGCCGTCGACGAGCGCAGCCTTGATCTTCTCGATGTCCTCCGTGCCCGCGGCCTCGCCGAGCAGCAGTGACTTGGTCTCGGCGGCCAGCACGACCGCGATGACGAGCAGCAGGGTGCCGATGCAGAGGGTGCCGATGCCGTCCCAGACGCCGTCGCCCGTCGCGAGCGCGAGGCCGACGCCGCCGAGGGCGAGGACCAGACCGACGAGTGCGCCGAAGTCCTCCAGCAGGACCACCGGAAGCTCGGGGGCCTTGGCGCGCCTGATGAACTGACTCCACGTGAGCGTGCCGCGGATCTCGTTCGACTCCTTGATCGCCGTACGGAAGGAGAAGCTCTCGGCGATGACGGCGAAGACGAGCACGCCGATCGGCCAGTACCAGGCCTCGATGGGGTGCGGGTGCTGGACCTTCTCGACGCCCTCGTAGATGGCGAACATGCCGCCGACGGTGAAGAGCACGATGGAGACGAGGAAGGCGTAGATGTAGCGTTCGCGCCCGTACCCGAAGGGGTGTTGCGGTGTCGCCTCGCGCTGGGCCTTCTTTCCGCCGAGGAGCAGCAGCCCCTGGTTCCCGGAGTCGGCCAGCGAGTGGACGCTTTCCGCGAGCATCGACGACGAGCCGCTGAAGACGAAGGCCACGAACTTGGCTACAGCGATGGCGAGATTGGCGGCGAGTGCCGCCACGATCGCCCTGGTACCGCCCGACGCGCTCATGGGTTTCCGGAGTCCCTTCCTCTGTACGGCGCCCCTGCCCGGGGCGCCGCGCTACGGCGGCACATTGTTGCAGCAGTAGCCCCGGACGCCACGTCAGAGGGCGACGGTGGCGCGGAAGATCGTACCGATTCCGGACAGTTCGACCTTTTCGCCTGCCGGGACGAAGACCGACTCTCCGGGGGACAACGTCACTTCGCCGGCCTTCGGACGGCCCGCCGTGCAGAGCAGGATCTGCGGGGCGTCGTCCGGGAGGGTGTGCGGGGCCGCGCCGGCGGCCAGGGCGAAGCGGGAGAGGCGGAATTCGTCGATGGGGCACTCGTAGACCTCCTCGCCGTTGCCCTCCGGGCGCTGCACGGCCGGGTCGCCGGGCTCGAACCGCACGATCTTCAGGAGCTCGGGCACGTCCACGTGCTTGGGGGTGAGTCCGGCGCGCAGCACGTTGTCGGAGTTGGCCAGCAGCTCCACGCCGAGGCCGTCGAGGTAGGCGTGCGGGACGCCCGCGCCGAGGAACATGGCCTCGCCCGGCTGGAGTCGGACGTGGTTGAGGAGCATGGCCGCGATCACGCCCGGGTCGCCCGGGAAGTGGTGCACGAGCGAGGCGTACGGCGCGTACGGGCCCCCGAGGCGTTCGATCGCGGCGCCCGCCTCGGCCACCGTACGGGCCATCTCGGCGCGGTCCGCGGTCAGTACGGCGGTGAGCATCTCGCGCAGGGCCGCCTCCTCCGGGTGGGCCCGGAGGAGGTCGACGTACGGCACGAGGGAGTTGACGCCGAGGCCCGCGAGCAGGTCGGCGGCCTCCAGCGGCGGGCGGAAGCCGCACAGGCCGTCGAAGTGCGTGAGCGCGCAGATCATCTCGGGCTTGTGGTTGGGGTCCTTGTAGTTGCGGGAGGCCGCGTCGACGTGGATCCCGCGGCGCTCCTCGTCGGCGTAGCCCTCCTTCGCCTGCGCGAGGTCGGGGTGGACCTGGAGGGAGAGCGGGGCCCCGGCCGCGAGGATCTTGAGGAGGAAGGGCAGCCGGGGGCCGAACCTGGCGACGGCGGCCGCGCCGAGCTCGCGCTCGGGGTCGGCGGCGATGACGTCCGCGAGGGTGGTCTCGCCGGCGCCGCGGTCGAGGCGGGACGGGGCGCCCGGGTGCGCGCCCATCCACATCTCGGCCTGGGGCTCCCCGGTGGGTGCCACGCCGAGGAGCTCGGGGATCGCGGTGGTCGATCCCCAGGCGTAGGGGCGGATCGTGTTCGTCAGGCGGTCCATCTTCGTCCGTCTTCCTGGATGAAGGGCCGGCACGGTGGTGTGCTCAGCCGTGTCCCCTGGTCGCCAGCGCCAGGTAGGCGGTGGCGAAATCCGTGACGGCGAGGAGTTCGGCGAGCTGTTCCAGTTCGCTGCCTTCCTCTGGTTCGAGCTCGCTGATGGCCGTGTCGTGGCTGAGGGCGAGCTCGCGCGCGGCCGGGGCGGCGGTGAGGCCGCCCGTGGGCCGGTCGCGCAGCAGGACGATGCGGGCACGGAGGGCCTGGGGCTCCTCCACCCGGTCACGGAAGAAGTCTCCGGGATCGGCGCCGGCGGCGAAGGAGCCGGCGAGCAGGACCCCGTGGGCGGGCAGCGCCTCGGGGAGGTCGGCGGCCAGTGCGGGGCGGCCGGCGAGTTCGGCGAGCGTGGCGGCGAAGCGGCGGCCGGCGGGGCCCGCGCCGGCGCCCTCGCTCCAGATGAGCGGGAGGGTGTCGGCGAGCTCGGCGGCGAGGGTCTTGGCCGGGTTGGAGTACGTGGCGATGGCCGGTCCGCAGCGCTCGGCGGTGCGGTCGAGCCGGTCGGCGACGCCCTGGAGGGTGTCCGGGGCGGCGGTGATCAGCCCGACCTTGTCGAGGAGCAGCAGCAGCGGGATCAGCAGGGCCCACAGGGCGCCGGGTCCGGCCGCGGCGGATTCGTCGTACTCCTGGTACGGGGCCTTGGCCATCGGTACGAGGAGCCCGTGCGCGCCGTCCACGGCCTCGCTCAGCGGGGAGCGCTCGGGCGCGACGGCGACGACGGTGCAGCCGCGCCGGTAGGCCTGCTCGGCGAGGACGGCGAGCCCGGGTTCGGTGCCGTCGGTGGTGGCGATGAGCAGCAGGTCGACGGAGCCGGCCCAGCCGGGCAGTGCCCAGCGCAGGGCGCCGGCGGCGTGTGCGACGCCGGTGGGGTGCAGGCGGGTGACGGGTGCGGAGGCTCCGGCGAGGGCGCCGAGCAGGTCGGCGACGCCGGTGGCGGCGGTGCCGGGGCCTGCGATGAGGACGGCGCGGGGCCGGCCGTCGGGGCGCAGGTCGCCGAGGCCTGCCTCGGTCGCGTGCCGGGCTGCGGTACGGACTCTGGCCCCGGCCTCGGCGGCGCCGCGGAGCAGGCCGCGGCGGTCGGCGCGGGCGAGTTCGTCCGGTGCGTCGAGGAGCGACTCGTCGAGCATTGCGGCCTCCGGCTGACAGCTGGTTCAGAAGGGCGGGCGACTCGGTTGCTCGGGCGCCCGGCGCTGCGACGGGCGCCCCGTGGTGGCAGAAGGGCGGGCGACTCGGTTGCTCGGGCGCCCGGCGCTGCGACGGGCGCCCCGTGGTGCCTGTGCGGTGCCCGCGCAGCCTGGGGCTGGACGCCCCGAGTGCCGGGCGGCGGCTCAGGCGGGGCGGCGGGCCTCGTCGATGAGGAGCACCGGGATGCCGTCGCGGACGGGGTAGGCGAGGCCGCAGTCCCGGCCGGTGCAGATCAGCTCGGGAGCCGCTTCGTCGGCCGACTTGTCCTCGAGGGGCGAGTGGCAGGCGGGGCAGGCGAGGATCTCCAGAAGGCCGGCTTCGAGCGGCATGGGGCGGTTCCCTTCGAACATGCGGATTGGGCGAGGTCAGCGTACCGCCGGGCCGCACGTCGCGCGGCCCGGCGGTGACACGGTGTTGTGAGAGGCGACCTAGGCGCGGACGAGGGCGAGGACCTCGTCGCGGACCTTGACGAGGGTCGCGGGGTCGCGGGCTTCGACGTTGAGGCGCAGCAGCGGCTCGGTGTTGGAGGCGCGCAGGTTGAACCACCAGTCGGCGGAGCTGGCGGTCAGGCCGTCGAGCTCGTCGAGGGTGATGCCCTCGGCGGTGCCGTACGCGTCCTTGACGGCGGCGAGCCGGCCGGCCTGGTCGGCGACGGTGGAGTTGATCTCGCCGGAGCCCTCGTAGCGGTCGTAGGAGGCGACCAGGTCGGAGAGCGGGCCGTCCTGGCCGCCGAGGGCCGCGAGGACGTGGAGCGCGGCGAGCATGCCGGTGTCCGCGTTCCAGAAGTCCTTGAAGTAGTAGTGCGCGGAGTGCTCACCGCCGAAGATGGCGCCGGACTTGGCCATCTCCTCCTTGATGAAGGAGTGGCCGACGCGGGTGCGGACGGGGGTGCCGCCGTGCTCGCGGACGACCTCCGGGACGGACCAGGAGGTGATCAGGTTGTGGATCACGATGCCGGTGCCGCCGTTGCGGGCCAGCTCGCGGGCCGCGACCAGGGCGGTGACGGCGGACGGGGAGACGCCCTCGCCACGCTCGTCGACGACGAAGCAGCGGTCGGCGTCGCCGTCGAAGGCCAGGCCGAGGTCGGCGCCCTCGGCCTTCACGCGGGCCTGGAGGTCGACGATGTTCTTCGGGTCGAGGGGGTTGGCCTCGTGGTTCGGGAAGGTGCCGTCCAGCTCGAAGTACATCGGGACGACGTCGAGGGGCAGGCCCTCGAAGACGGTCGGGACGGTGTGGCCGCCCATCCCGTTGCCGGCGTCCACGACCACCTTCAGCGGGCGGATGCTGCTGAGGTCGACGAGGGACTTGAGGTGCTCGGCGTACCCGGCGAGGGTGTCCTGCTCGGTGACCGTGCCCGGGAGGGTGCCGTCGGCGACGGCCGGGGCGCCCTGGTCGGACCACTTCTCGACGAGCTCGCGGATGGCGGAGAGGCCGGTGTCCTGGCCGACGGGGGCGGCTCCGGCCCGGCAGAGCTTGATGCCGTTGTAGCGGGCCGGGTTGTGCGAGGCCGTGAACATCGCGCCGGGCAGGTCCAGCGTGCCGGAGGCGTAGTACAGCTGGTCGGTGGAGCACAGCCCGATCAGGGTGACGTCGACGCCGCGGGCGGCGGCGCCGCGGGCAAAGGCGCCGGACAGGGCGGGCGAGGAGGGCCGCATGTCGTGGCCGACGACGATCGCCGTGGCGCCGGTGACCTCGACGAAGGCGGCACCGAACAGCTCGGCCAGCGACTCGTCCCACTCGTCCGGTACGACACCACGTACGTCGTACGCCTTGACGATGTTCGAAAGATCTGCGGCCACTGCCTGCCCTCCTGAGGTGCTGTGCGTGGGGCAAACCTACCCTGCACGGAGAGCGACTTTTCAGACCATGTGTATGTCAGGAGTCGGGCGAACGCAGGACGCGCAGGTGTCCTCGGCGGGTCTCCCCGGTGTTGCCGCCGCCGCTGCCCTGCCGGGTTCCGCCGGCCTCGGCGGCGCGGTCGTGGGGGCGGGCCGCTTCGCGGACGGCGTTGGCCAGGGCTTCGAGGTCGTCGCCGCTCGGGCGGGACGGCGCCGAGCCGTCGGTGAGGCGCACGACGTCCCAGCCGCGCGGGGCGGTCAGGCGCTCGGAGTGCTCGGCGCACAGGTCGTAGCAGTGGGGTTCCGCGTAGGTGGCGAGCGGGCCGAGAACTGCGGTCGAATCGGCGTAGACGTACGTCAGTGTCGCGACGGCAGGGCGGCCGCACGCAGTGCGCGAACAGCGACGTACAAGGCTCACGACGTTGGACGGTACCGCACTCTTGACCGGGCCGCGACGACTCTCCCGTGGGCCACTCCCCCGTGTCGTGCCTGCGGCGGGGCGCGGCGGGTCCGGAAACCCCCGGGTGGGAGGGGTTGCGGGGGCTACGCTGCGGGGGTGACGGACAGCCCCCTGCCCCCCGGCCCGCCCCGCCCTGCCGAGCCTCCCGCCGAGCCGCGGCCCCGCCGTCGCGACCGGCACGGGCGCGGGATGCGCGGGCCGCTGGCCCCGCCGCAGGTGCCGCTGTCGGCGAGCCGGGCGGAGCTGTTCGGGGACCTCGTGCGGGACTCGGTCGAGCGGCTGGAGCGGCGCTGGCCGCAGCTGGCGGAGGTGGAGTTCGTGGTCGCGGACGTCCCCGGGCCGCCGGGCGGTCCGGACGCCGGCTGGAACGACGAGGCGGTGCCGCTCGGGGCGCTGTCGGAGGCGGCGGGGACGGGGCGGCCGGCGCGGGTCGTGGTGTTCCGGCGGCCGGTGGAGATCCGCACGAAGAGCCGGGACGAACGGGCGCTGCTCGTGCACGAGATCGTGGTGGAGCAGGTGGCCGAGCTGCTGGGGCTGTCCCCGGAGACGGTGGACCCGCGGTACGGCCAGGACTGACGGGCCGTACCGCAGGCGCGAATCGCCGGGCCTAGTCGTGGCCTAGTCGTGGCCTAGTCGGTCAGGACCGTGAGGTCCTGGGTGGCCTTGGGGACCGAGACCATCGCGTGGTCGTACGACAGCGGCTGGATCGTGAACATCGGGGTGCCCTCGTGGGGCAGGGTCAGGGTGCGGGCCGCGTACACGGGGCCGCCGGAGACGGTCTCGACCGTCAGCGCGTAGGCGCCCTTGGCCCCGGCCGGGGCCAGTGACACCGTCTGCGTCGTGCCCGCCTTGACCGTGACCTCCTTCGAGGCCGGCTCCCCTGCCTCGGTGCCCGGCGAGGCCGTCACCTTCACCTTCGCGTCGGTTCCGCCCGCCGCCGTCAGCGAGAGCACCGTCGCGTTCTCGTCGGCCCGGTTGTCGGCGACCGTGGCGCGCGTCCCCACCGGCCCGGTCGCGGGGACGAAGCCCAGTTCCTGCTTGGCGCCGCTGCCGCGGACCACGCGGACGGCCGCCACCACCGGCACGGCCTTCTTGTCGTTCGCCGGGGCCAGCAGGAGCGAGCCCGCCTCACCGCGGGTCACGTCCTTCAGGTCGAGGCTCGTCGTCATGCCGCCCTTGAGGTGCAGCTGCTCGTTGCCCGCCGGGCTGATCGAGCCGTTCGGCCCGGCCAGCTTGACGGTGAGGTCCGCGTCCTCCTCGCCCGGCGCGAAGGCGACCAGCCGTACGGAGGTGGCGTCCGTCGGGATCCCGGGCAGCACCAGCGAGCCCGCCGGGTCGGTGGAGGCCGGCAGCCAGTCGGCGCCCACCCCCTCCTCGCCGACCTGCACGGAGGCGCCGACCCGGCCCGCCCGGGTCGTCACATGGGCGGTGACGTCCGCGAGCTGGGCGCCGGGGGCGAGGGAGGCCAGCGAGACGGACTTGGTGGACTTGGGGTCGATCCGGATGTTCTCGCCGGTGCCGCCCTCGGACTTGACCGCCCCGTCCGGGCCGAACATCTTGATGTCGATCACGGCCGCGGTGTCGTCCGGGTTGGTGAGGTGCACGTAGTCCTCGCGCCCCTTGGCCGTACTCGCGCCGGGGAACCAGAAGTCGGTGCCGGGCGCGGTGCAGCCGACGCCGAGGACGCCGCGCGCCCGGCCGACCGAGACCTTCGTGGTCTGCTGCGCGGTCCAGCCGGGGGCCAGGATCCCGTCGGCGACACCCACCAGTGCGGGCGCCTCCGCGCCGGAGGCGGCGGCCCCGGCCGGCTTGCCGCGCTCCTTGAGCTCGAGCACCGGCTTGGCCTCCTTGGTCGCGCCGAGGAGGCGGGCCGTGCCCTTGCCGCCCCCGGCGGCGCCGGGGGTGATCGCCGTGTACGTGGTCTCCGCGATGTCCGAGGAGCTGGGCGCCGGGCAGACCAGCGCGGACCGCTCCACCGGCATCCGGGCCGCGGCCGCCGTCCGGTCGTCGGCGGCCGGGGCGGCGGGGGCGGTGAGGTATCCGACGCCGGTGACGGCCGCCAGGGCCGCGGCCACCGCCGCCAGCGTCAGGGGTGCGCGCTGCTTCACTGCTGGGGGCTCCCGTCCGGACGCGGGTCGTGCTGTCCGTAGGTGTCGTACGGCTGCTCGTACGGCGGGTAGGGGTACGGCTGCTGCTGAGGCTGCTGCGGGTACCCCTGCGGGTCGTCGTAGCCCTGCTGCGGGTAGGGGTACTGCTCGTGCTCCGGGGCCTGGGCGGGCGCCGGCACGTACGGCTGCTGGGGCTGCTGGTCGTACGCGTAGCTCTGGTCGCCGTAGGCCTGGTAGGCGTACGTCTCCTTCCCGTACACCGGCTGCGCCGGGATCTCCGCGTACGGATCGGCGACCGCGCCCGAGGGCTCCTCGGCGGCGGCCGTCGCGGCAGCCGCGGACTCCGCCTCGGCGCGCAGCCGGCGGGCCCGGCGGCCCTCTCCGGCCTCGCCCGCGGCGGACCCGTAGGCGGCCTCCGCCTCCTCCTCGGGCAGGTCGTCGTCGAGGCTCGTCCGGCGGCCGGGCAGGGCCATCACGAGCAGCACGAGCGCGAGCAGGCCCTGGGCCCAGTGCCAGGCGGTCCGGGTCAGCGCGTCCTCGTGGACGAGGTCGAGGCGGCCGCCGGCGGCGGGCAGTTCGAAGCCTTGTGCCCAGCCGTCGAGGGTCTTGGGCTTGAGGGGCTTTCCGTCGAGGGTGGCCTGCCAGCCGGGGGCGGCCCGGTCTGCGATACGCAACACTCGACCGGCACCGCCCGCCTCGCCCGCCGGGATCTTGGTGTGGGCCTCGACGGGGCCGGAGGCGACCGGGATGGGGGCCTCGCCCGGCTTGCCGGAGACGATGGCGGCGCGGGCGACCTGGCGGTCCACGCGCCACAGGGCGCTGCCGTCGAGCTGGCTGAGGCGGCTGAGGCCAGGGGTGGCGTCGAGGACCTTGCGCATCTGCTGCGGGGCCCCGTCGCGGACCAGGATGTAGCGGATGGCGAAGCCGCTGAGCTGGTCGGTCTGGTCGGCGCCGGAGCCGGCGACGAGGCTGGAGACGACCTTGTCGAGCTGGGGGCTGCTGCCGGCCGCGGCGGCGAGTTCGGCGTCGCCGAGGCGGCCGCCGGAGCCGCGGACCAGGGTGTAGGAGACGGTGGCGGGCGAGGTACCGCCGAGGACGAGGGTGCGGGCCTGGTCGCGGGTGCCGCTCTCCTCGGCGACGAACGCGGGGACCTGGACCGGGTCGCGCCGCTCCAGCGGGCCGTCGGCGCCGCTGATCATCCAGCCGGCGGCGCCGAGCAGCGGGCCGGCGACGGCGCCGAGCGCGATCAGCGCGGCCAGCGGCTGGCGCCAGCCGAAGCTGCTGGCGGCGACGCGTTCCTTGGCCCCCTCGGCGCCGACGGCGGCGGCCGCGAGGAGGGCCAGTCCGTAGACGAGGGTGGCGGGCCCGGCCCAGCCGCTCCGGTTGACCACGACGGCCAGGAGCAGGGCGGCCAGGGCGGCGGCCCAGGCGGTGCGGACGGCGAACCGGCGCTCGGCGCGCAGCAGGGCGGCCAGGGCGGCGAGGACGATGCCGATGAGCAGCAGGCCGCCGGCGGTACGGGGGCCGCCGGGGCTGATGCCGAGGAGGTCCAGGGCGGTGGCCGAGCCGGATCCGTACGGCAGGCCGGCCTCGTGCAGGAGCCGGCCGGGGTGCATGAGCAGGGTCAGGGACCAGGGGGCGAGCACGAGGAGCGGGACGGCGAGGGTGGCCGGCAGCCGCAGGCCGTACGTCTTCCACTCGGCGCGGCGCAGCACGAGGGCGGCGGTGCCGAGGACGGCGGCCAGCAGCCACACGACGGGGGTGAAGGCGGTGGCCAGGGTCAGCAGGAGGGTGTACGTCCACACCGGGCGCCGGCTGCCCCGGTCGCCTTCGGCTCCTCCGAACCCGAAGGCGGCGACCGCCGAGCGGGCGATGAGCGGGAGCAGGATCGCGAGGACTGCGGTGCCGAGGCGGCCGCCGGCGAGGGCGCCGGTGACGGCGGGCAGGAAGGCGTAGGCGACGGCGGCCCAGGCGCGCAGCAGCCGGGAGTCGACGAGCGGCCGGGAGGCGAAGTAGGCGGTGAGCCCGGCGAGCGGGACCGAGCAGACCAGCAGCAGGGTCAGCGCCGCGCTGGTGGAGCCGAACAGCAGGGTGGCGAAGGCGCCGAGGACGGCGAGGTACGGGGGCGCTCCGGCGGTGGAGCCGGCGGCGACGGGCTGCCAGTCGTCGGTGTAGCTGCGCCAGAGGGCGAGCCCGCTGTCGGGGGCGGGCAGCAGGGCGCCGCCCATGAGGGAGCCGCCGCCGAGCAGGGCGCGGCAGGCGATGACGGAGACGAGCAGGAGGAGGGCGAAGAGGACGGGCGCGGGGTTGCGGGCGATCCGCTTGAGGCGCGCGAACTGTTCGATCTCGAGGTAGTCGGCGTCGTCGCCGCCGGGGCCGGACTCGACGGCTCCGCCGTGCCGGCCGATGGCGGCCGTGTCGGTGTCGCGGTCGCCGCCGAAGTACCCGGCGAGCTGTTCGGCGTTGGCCCGCAGGCTCGCGCCGGGCGGCGGGAACAGGGGGCGCAGTTCCTTGGCGGGGACGGCGGGGCGGCCCCGTCTGCGGCGGGCGCCGAGGATCCGGCCGGGGCGCAGCAGGGTGGCGAGGAGGCCGGTGATCTCGTCGACGGCCTGCCCGGGGGCCTTCCCGACGAGGTAGGCGAGGGTGCGGAGCACGGTGCCGACGAGGAGGCGCAGCAGGACGTACGGCAGGGCGCGGCCGGAGCTGTTGGCGAGCACCGTGTAGACGGCGCCGGCCTTGTCCACGCGGTGCGGGCTGGCGCTCGTACGTCCGGCGCAGTCGACGGTGCGGCGTTCGCGGGCGGAGGCCTCGGCGTGCCGCAGGACGGCGTCGGGGGCGACGAGGACGGTGTGGCCGGCGCTCTGGGCGCGCCAGCAGAGGTCGACGTCGTCGCGCATGAGGGGCAGGCGGCGGTCGAAGCCGCCGAGGGCCTCGTACACGTCGCGGCGCACGAGCATGCCGGCGGTGGAGACGGACAGGACGGGGCGGACCTGGTCGTGCTGGCCCTGGTCCTGTTCGCGGCGGTCGAGGCCGGTCCAGCGGCGGCCGCTGCGGGCGATGGTGACGCCGGCTTCGAGGAGCTGCTTCTTGTCGTACCAGCCGCGCAGCTTGGGGCCGATGACTGCGGCGTCGGGGTTGTCCTCGGCGACGCGCAGCAGTTCGGTGAGGGCGTCGGGCTCGGGGGCGCTGTCGTCGTGGAGCAGCCAGAGCCACTGGACGGGTTCGCCGTGGGGAAGTTCGGGGAGGTCGTAGGCGTCGTCGCGCCAGGTGCGGCTGACGGGGTCCCAGCCGCTGGGGCGCTTGAGGTACGGGAGGTCTTCGGGGCTCAGGGTGCCGGCGGTGCGGGCGGCTTCGTCGACGGCGGCGCCGAAGCCGGTGCGGCGGGCGAGGTGGAGGACGCGGTCCTCGCCGAGGGCCTCGCCGAGCAGGCGCGCGGATTCGTCGGCGCTGCCGGTGTCGGCGGCGACATGGCTCTGCGCAGGGCGTTCCTGGCCGAGGAGGCCGGCGAGCGTCCTGGGCAGCCAGCGGGCGCCGTCGTGGGTGACGAGGACCGCGGTGACCACGTGCCGGGGGAACTCGGGTGTGGCGGCAGCCTGGTGGGAGGCCGTCGACTGGCTGTGCAGGGACATCGCTCTACTGGCCCTCCGGCCTGGGGGTCCCCCCGGACGCGGTCCGGGGAGTGGGTCCGGGGGTGGTTGTGCTCCCGGAGGCTGCTGGACAGCGCCCCACACTAACGGCTGGGAACACAGCGGTCCGCCTCCTGCGGGGAAGGTGCAGGAGGCGGACCGTTTGCTCTGCTCATTGCTTTGTTCTGAAGCTTTGTTCCGGAGCGTGTTCTGCGTACCGACCGGTGTTGCCCAGTGTTGCGCTGTGTTGCTCCGTGTTGCGCTGCGTACTCAGACGGCTGCTTTTTTCAGCCGTCGGCGTTCGCGCTCGGACAGGCCGCCCCAGATGCCGAATCGCTCGTCGTTGGCGAGGGCGTACTCGAGGCATTCGGAGCGGACTTCGCAGGCGAGGCAGACCTTTTTGGCCTCGCGGGTGGAGCCGCCCTTCTCGGGAAAGAAGGACTCGGGGTCGGTCTGGGCGCAAAGAGCGCGCTCCTGCCATCCGAGCTCTTCGTCCGCCTCCTCGACCAGCAGTTCCTGAAACAGCTCGGTCATGTGCGCCCCTCGCTCTGTCTGTGCGTCCCCGTGGTGGTGCCGTTACTGATCGCTACGTAACGACACGAGTGAAATTACAAGTGGGCCGCTCCAGCGCAGTCAAGCCGAGATCTGCTATTGGGCCCCTTATTCACTCTGCGGAACCAAGCGTATGCAGAAAGTGTTCATATCGCCAAAAATCGTGACACATGCCACTGGCGCCCCACTGTGCCCCTGTTCACCCGCAATCGACGTGCCACTCCGCGGTGTGGTTGCGATCAAGCCAAAGAAGCGGCACGGATCACATTCCGGTCACGGAGCGGCGTGTCGTCGTCCGGGCGGTTCGGCGGGCTCCGGCGTGACGTGGAGCGCCACCTCCCCTGCATCGGTATGCACAAACCTTTCTCCGAGCACAGCAACCGGATCAGATGAAACTTTCGCGACAAACGAGGCATTGGGTTGACAGTCCGGCCCCCGACCCGGTCTCCTTGTTCCCATGTCAGTGACCTCAGCAGCCACCCGGACCCCCATTCGTGGGTTCCTGTGCGCTGCCCAGGTTCGCTGTTGCTGTTGCTGCTGTTGATGCCTTCGGAGCCCCGGCTCCCCTGAGCTCCGGCCACCCCCACAGCGACCGCCAGCACGACTGACATCCATCGAGGACTCCCCGATGAACACCACTCCCGTATCCGTCGAGAGCGACCTCCAGATCGCCGGCGACATCCTCTCCGTCCAGCACCTCCTGCAGCCCGCCCGCGAGCACCCGGCCACCGTCGCCGAGTTCGCCGGCCTCGCGCGCACCATCGCCGCGAACCGCGCCGAGTGGGGGCACCTGGTCGAGTACGACGCCACCACCCGCTGGTACCACCGGCTGCGCACGGGCCCCGGCTACGAGGTCTGGCTGCTCAGCTGGGTCCCCGGCCAGGGCAGCGGCCTGCACGACCACGGCTCCTCCTCCGGCGTCCTGACCGTCCTCGACGGCGAGCTCACCGAGCACGGCCCGCGCGGACCGCTCGCCCTCGGCGCCGGCTCCCAGCGCGTCTTCGCCCCCGGGTACGCCCACGAAGTCGTCAACGACGGCCTCGACGGAGCGGTCAGCCTGCACGTCTACTTCCCGGGCCTGACCGAGATGCCGATGCACAACTGCTCCCCGGCCCGGCCCGAGGCCCTTTCCGTCTGACGCGACCGGACCACGTCCGACCTGGCCGGGCCGCGCCTGACAGACTGCGCTGCATGCGCATTGTTGTTCTGGCCGGCGGCATCGGCGGCGCCCGTTTCCTCCGCGGACTCAAGTCGGCGGTTCCCGACGCGGACATCACGGTCATCGGCAACACCGGTGACGACATTCACCTGTTCGGGCTGAAGGTGTGCCCCGATCTGGACACGGTGATGTACACCCTCGGCGGTGGCATCAACGAGGACCAGGGCTGGGGCCGCACCGACGAGTCCTTCACCGTCAAGGAGGAGCTCGCGGCGTACGGGGTCGGACCCACCTGGTTCGGCCTCGGCGACCGCGACTTCGCCACCCACATCGTCCGTACGCAGATGCTCGGCGCGGGCTACCCGCTGAGCGCCGTCACCGAGGCGCTCTGCGACCGCTGGCAGCCCGGGGTCCGGCTGCTGCCCATGTCCGACGACCGTGTCGAGACCCACGTCGCCGTGAACGACCCCGACACCGGCGAACGCCGCGTCATCCACTTCCAGGAGTACTGGGTCCGGCTGCGCGCCTCGCTCGACGCCGAGGCCGTCGTACCCGTCGGCGCCGAGCAGGCCAAGCCCGCTCCCGGCGTGCTCGAGGCCGTCGCGGCCGCCGACCTGATCGTCCTCCCGCCGTCCAACCCGGTCGTCTCGGTCGGCACCATCCTCGCCGTTCCCGGCATCCGCGAGGCCGTGGCCACTGCCGGGGCGCCCGTCGTCGGCCTCTCCCCCATCGTCGGGGGCGCGCCCGTGCGCGGGATGGCCGACAAGGTGCTCGCCGCCGTCGGCGTCGAGTCCACCGCCGCAGCCGTCGCCCTGCACTACGGGAGCGACCTGCTCGACGGCTGGCTCGTGGACACCTCCGACGCGGACGCGGTCGCCGAGGTGGAGGCCGCCGGGATCGCCTGCCGCGCGGTGCCGCTGATGATGACCGACCTGGCCGCCACCGCCGCGATGGCGCGCGCCGCGCTGGAGCTCGCGGAGGCTTCCCGGTGAGCGTCCCCTCCGTTCCCTCCGTTCCCTCCGTTCCCTCGTATCCCTCGTACGAGGTGCGCGCCGTCGCCGGGATCCCGGAGGTCCGCCCCGGCGACGACCTCGCGCGGCTCATCGCTGCGGCCGGGCCGGGGCTGCGGGACGGGGACGTCCTGCTGGTCACCTCGAAGATCGTCTCCAAGGCGGAGGGCCGGATCGTCCGCGCCGATTCCCGCGAGGACGCCATAGACGCGGAGACCGTACGGGTCGTCGCGCGCCGGGGCCCGCTGCGGATCGTCGAGAACCGGCAGGGGCTGGTCATGGCGGCGGCCGGCGTCGACGCCTCGAACACCGAGCCGGGCACGGTGCTGCTGCTGCCCGAGGACCCCGACGCCTCGGCCGCCGCGATCCGCGCCGGCCTGCGCGAGCTGCTGTCCGTCGACGTGGGCGTCATCGTGACCGACACCTTCGGGCGGCCGTGGCGCACCGGGCTCACGGACGTGGCGATCGGCTCGGCCGGGGTGCGGGTCCTGGACGACCTGCGCGGCGGTACGGACACCCACGGCAATCCGCTGAGCGCGACGATAGTGGCCACGGCGGACGAGCTGGCCGCGGCCGGAGACCTGGTCAAGGGCAAGGCGGCCGGGCTGCCGGTGGCGGTCGTACGCGGACTGGGGCACGTACTGGGCGAGGGTTCGGCGGCGGCCGACCTGGTGCGCTCGCCGGCCGACGACATGTTCCGGCTGGGCACCTCGGAGGCGGTACGGGAAGCCGTGACGCAGCGCCGTACGGTACGGGCCTTCACGGCGGAGCCGGTGGACCCGGGCGCGGTCCGCCGGGCGGTGGCGGCGGCCGTGACGGCCCCGGCGCCGCACCACACGACGCCGTGGCGGTTCGTCCTGCTCGAGTCGGCGGCGGCGCGGCTGGAGCTGCTGGACGCGATGCGGGACGCGTGGGTCGAGGACCTGCGGCGGGACGGCAAGTCCGAGGAGTCCATCGCCAAGCGGGTGCGGCGCGGGGACGTGCTGCGCCAGGCCCCGTACCTGGTGGTGCCGTGCATGGTGACGGACGGCGCGCACGACTACGGGCACGCCCGGCGCGATGCGGCGGAGCGGGAGATGTTCGTGGTCGCGATGGGCGCGGGCGTGCAGAACTTCCTCGTCGCGCTGGCCGGGGAGCGGCTGGGCTCGGCGTGGGTGTCCTCGACGATGTTCTGCCGGGACGTGGTGCGCAAGGTGCTCGGGCTGCCGCAGGGCTGGGACCCGATGGGCACGGTGGCCGTGGGCCACGCGGCCGAGGCCCCCCGGGAGCGGCCGGCGCGGTCGGCGGACGAATTCATCGAGGTCCGGTAGCGGGCGGCCGGTCAGAGCTTCCCGATGTCCGTCTTCCGCATCCTCGGGGCGCGGCGGGGCGGCGCGTGGCCCGCGAGGAGGATCAGGCGGGCCGCGCGGTGGCGCTGGCCGGCGTACGGGGCGAGCAGCTCCAGCATGGCGGCGTCGTCGGCGTCCCGGTTCCCGGCGAGGGCGTAGCCGATGATGCCGGGCAGGTGCAGGTCACCGGTGGTGACCGCGTCGGCGGCGCCGTTGCTGCGCTGGAGGGTCTCGGCGGAGGTCCACGGGCCGATGCCGGGTACGGCCTCCAGCCGGGCGGCGGCCTGCGGGAGCTCCATCGCGGCGGCCTCCTCCAGCCGGTTCGCCACACGGGCGCAGCGGACGATCGCGGCAGAGCGCTTGGCGTCGACGCCGGCCTTGTGCCAGTCCCAGGACGGGATCAGCGCCCAGGTCCGGGCGCCGGGCATGACGTACAGGCCCTGCGGGCCGTGCTCGGGGCCGGGAGCGGGCTCCCCGTACTGGCACACCAGGCGCCGCCAGGCGCGGTACGCCTCGTCGGCGGTGACCTTCTGCTCCAGGACGGTCGGGATCAGGGACTCCAGGACCAGTCCGGTACGGGTGAGGCGCAGGCCGGGGCGGCGGCGGTGGCTGGCGTGCAGGAGGCGGTGGCGGGGGACGAAGGCGGCGGGGTCGTCGCCGTCGCCGAGGAGGGCGGGGAGGCCGTCGAGCATCCACTCGGCGCCGGGGCCCCAGGCCTCTGCTTCGGCGGTACCGGTGCCTTGGCTCAGTGCCACGCGGAGGGTGGCCGGGCCCTGGGGGGTGCGGGTGGTCTTCCAGACGGAGCCGTCGGGGGTGGTGCGGAAGGTGGGGTCGCCGGGGCCGCGTCTGAGCGGGCCGAGCGTGAGCCCGAGGTCGACGACCCCCGCGGGGGTCCAGGTTCGGGCCAGGGCCCGGGCCCCGGTCGTGGCGGGCCCGGTTTCGACGCCGGGCCCGGCGGTGGCTGCGGCTGCCGCTGCCGCTGCCGCTGCGGGCACGGTGGTGCGGCCGCCGCGGACGGCGGTGCGGGTGAGGGGGTCGAAGCGGCCGGCCATGCCATTGAGCGTAGCCCTGCGGGGCCGGTCCCCCACCCGCCGTTCCAGCTTTCCCCGGGCTCCGCCCGGACCCCGCACGGCTGCGGCGCTGCTGCTGGGGGCTCTGCCCCGGACCTCCGCGCCTCGGGCGCCGGCGGATCCAGATCTTGCTAGGGCCGGCCTTGGAGCTTGGCCGATGAGGTGCGGGTCGGGGGGAGTTGGCCGTACAGGAGCTTGCCCGGGCATTCCGTGGCGAAGCCGTCGCGGTGGCCCGAGATGACGTTCAGCTTCACGTTCGTGCCCTTCGCGAAGAGGTTGCCGCCGCCCGACTTCAGGGTGGTCTTCGCCCGCGGGTCCCGGTTGAACAGCCCGAGCTTCCACGCCGTCAGCTGGGCCACCGCCTTCACCGCGGCAGCGGGCGGCGCGGTGGTCGTGTACGTGCCGATCACCGCGATGCCCATGCTGTCCGTGTTGAAGCCCATGGTGTGCGCGCCTTGCACCGCCTTGGCGACGCCGCCCGCCCGGCCCTCGTACACCGTGCCGCACTTGTCGACGGCGAAGTTGTAGCCGATGTCGCGCCAGCCGCTGCTGACCACGTGGTAGCGGTACAGGCTGCGCAGCACCTTCGGGGCGTCCTTGCAGGTGTAGTTGTTGCCCGAGGCGCTGTGGTGGACGAAGGCCGCCTTGACCGTGCTCGTGTAGACGAAGCCCGCCTCGCGCAGGGATTCGTCCGCGCCCCAGCCCAGCCGCGTGACGATCCGCGGCCGCGGGCCGATGTACGGGCGGGCCGCCGCGCTGAGGGTGCCGTCGCTGGCGAGGACCGCGTCGGCGGTGGAGTCCGCCTTGTTGAGCTCGGCGATCTCCTTCGCGCCGAGCGGGGCCAGCGGGACGTTCGCGGAGGAGGACTCCGCCGTCTCCATGGTCATGCCCGGCGGGGCCTCCACGTCGCCCTTTTCGTCGCCCTCGGGCTCGTCGGACGTGCCCGAGGCGCCGTTCTTGGCGTCGACCACCGTCACCGGGTCCGTCGCGCCCGGGTCGATGAGTTCGATCCGCATGCCGGACGGGAGCCGGGCCGCCGCGCGGGGGGCCGGGGCTCCGGGTTCCGCCTGGACGCGGACCTCGACCCCGTCGGAGTCGCCGACCCACAGCGGGGCCGTGCTGCCGCGGACCCGGCCGGTGCCGCTCTCCGCGCTTCCGAGGTCGGGGGCGTGTTCGCTGTTGTGGGTCTCGACGTCCTGCCAGTCGGACCAGGTCCCGGTCGCCACCGCGCGGGTGCGGACCTGGACCCGGCCGAACAGCTGGGTGCTCGCGTCGTCCCAGACGACGCCGACCAGCGAGAACCTCTTGACCTCGCGCGGCGGCAGAACCTGGGTCTCGGGCAGCCGCGGCGAGGCGCTCATGCCGGGGACGCCGGGGGACCGGTCGGCCGCGGGCCCCAGCGGGGCGAGCGGCAGCGACTGGGTGGACCCGGCTGGGGCCACGGGGGCGGCCGCGCTCATGGACGGCGCGGCCAGGGCCGGAGTGGAGAGCGCGAGCGGCAGGGCCAGGGCTGCGGCCGTCGCGACACCGATCGAGGAAGCAAGGAATCCATGCATGAAAGCGATGCTGAGCACACTCACCACGAAGCGCCATCGGAGAACTGACGGCCCGTCCGATCCGGGGCGCGTGTCCCTCGTCCGTACGGAGGACCCGGTGCCCGCCGTACGGGCGAGGGCCCGCGCGTAGGCTGGGGCGGGTGAACGCCACTGACCGCACCCCTGCCGACCTGCTGCGATCCGCGCTCGCCGCCGATCCGGGCCGCCCTCTCGTCACCTTCTACGACGACGCCACGGGCGAGCGCGTCGAATTGTCCGTCGCCACCTTCGCCAATTGGGTGGCCAAGACAGCCAATCTGCTCCAGGGCGATCTGGGCGCCGAGCCCGGTGACCGGCTCGCACTGCTGCTCCCCGCGCACTGGCAGAGCGCCGTGTGGCTGCTCGCCTGTGCCTCGGTCGGGGTCGTCGCCGAGGTGGGCGGGGATCCGGCCGACGCCGATCTGGTGGTGAGCGGGCCCGACACCCTGGAGGAGGCCGCAGCCTGCTCCGGCGAGCGGGTCGCGCTCGCGCTGCGGCCGCTGGGCGGGCGCTTCCCGCAGCCGCCCGCCGGGTTCGCGGACTACGCGGTGGAGGTGCCGGGGCAGGGCGACCGGTTCGCCCCGTTCGTCCCCGTGGACGCGAACGGCCCGGGGCTGGTGGTCGGCGGCGAGGAGCTCTCGTACGTACGGATCGTCGAGCGCGCCCGCGAGGACGCCGCGAAGCTCGGCCTCGGCGCGGGTTCGCGGCTGCTGTCCGGGCTCGGCTACGACAGCTGGGACGGGCTGTCGGCGGGGCTGTTCGCCGCGCTGGCGGCGGGCGGGTCCGTGGTGCTGTGCCGGAACCTGGACCGGCTGCCGGCGGACGGTCTGGCGCAGCGGACCGAGAGCGAGCGCGTCACCCACACCGCCGCCTGACGGGGTCCTGGCGCGGGGCTGCGCCGTCACCCACTCCGCCCAACGGCAGGGCCGGGCGATCTGTCACCCGCATGGCCCTAGACAGGGGCCTGCCCCCGGGCCGCCCCGACGGGCCGGGGGCACGATCGGCAGAGGCCGTGCATCCACCCGTACGGCCCGCACATGTCACCGACACAGCCGGTGCGGCGAGGGGACGGAACGCGAGTGACGGACAGCGCAGGCATACCGGGCGGCACCCGGGCCGGCGGAGGCTCCTCGAAGCCTCCGCGCGGCCGCCGGCGCCGTCTGCTGCGCTGGATCGGGCTCGGGCTGGCCCTGCTGGTCCTGGCCGGGGCGGCCACCGGCTGGTGGCTCTACCGCAAGCTCGACGCGAACATCACCGAGGACACGTCCGCGGCGGCCGAGCTCGAGCGCTACGAGCGGGAGCGCCCCACGCACCTCGCGGGCGGCGCGCAGAACATTCTGCTGATCGGCTCGGACTCGCGCTCCGGTGAGGAGAACGCCCGGTACGGGCCGGACCGGGGCACCGAGCGCTCGGATACCGCGATCCTGCTGCACCTGCCCGCCGACCGCAGGAGCGCGACGGCGGTCTCGATACCCCGGGACCTGATGACGCAGATCCCCGCCTGCCTGACGGAGGGCGGGAGCCGGACCACCGAGCGGCTCGCTCAGTTCAACTGGGCGTTCCAGTGGGGCGGGGCCGCCTGCACGATCCGTACGGTGGAGAAGTTCACCGGAATCCGGATCGACCACCACATGGTGGTGGATTTCGGCGGGTTCAAGAAGATGGTCGACGCGGTCGGCGGGGTGGAGGTCTGCCTCAAGCAGCCGATGAACGACCCCGAGGCGAAGCTGAAGCTCCCGGCCGGCCTGCAGACCCTGCACGGGGAGCAGGCCCTCGGCTTCGTGCGCGCCCGCTACAGCCTGGGCGACGGCAGCGACACCGAACGGATGGAGCGCCAGCAGCAGTTCCTCGGCTCGCTGGTCAAGAAGGTGCAGAGCAACGGGGTCCTGCTGAACCCGGGCCGGCTGTACCCCCTGCTGGACGCGGCGACCTCCTCGGTGACCACGGACCCGGGGCTGGCCTCGCTGCGCGACCTGTACGAACTGGTTCGGGGCATCCGGGACATACCGGCCGAGCAGGTCAAGTTCCTGACGGTGCCCCGCCGCCCGTACGCCGCCGACCCGAACCGGGACGAGCTGGTGCAGCCGGACGCGGACCGGCTCTTCGAGCAGCTGCGGACGGACAGGCCGCTGAAGGTGACCCCGCCGACGGCCGAAACCGAACGGCGCCGGGAGACCGCCCGCGCCGCCGAACCCGAGGCCTCCGCACCCCCGTCGGGAACCGGCTCCGCCCCGGCTCCCGTCCCCACCTTCACGGGAACCACGGCGGGCACGGCCGATTGCCGGTAAAGCAATCCCAAAAGGCGGTGCCCGAACAGAAGGGGTTGGGGGGTTTGGCCCGTTATAAGGGGAGTGGAATTTGTCACCACCATGGTTTGCAGTTGACCTGGCCGGATAGGGTGAGCGATCCGGTGCCCCGGCCAGCAAAGAGGCCGTGCACCAGCAGCCGGATCGTTGACCGGGCGTCTTGGGGGAGGCGCGTCGCGAGGCACCGACGGAGGATTCGAGCAACCGTGGATGCGCAAAGCCGTGGGCGGGCGGACGAGATCGACCCCGCAGACCAGTGGGTGCTCAATCCCCGCACAGGCAACTACGAACTGCGACTGGACCGCTCCGCTGCGCAGCAGCAGCCCTCGGTCGCAGCGCCCCGCAGACCGTCCTCCGCCCGCCCCGGAGCGCCGGCAGCCCCCAAGGCCCCGTCTCCGGCGGTGCCCGGGCCGCGGCGCGGCGAGGGTCCGCCCGGGCGGCGCGGCGGACGTCCGCGCAAGGGCGGCGGAGGCGGCGGCCGGCGCAAGAAGATCCTGGTCGTCACCGGCGGCACCCTGGCCTTCCTGCTGGTCGGTGCTTCGGTGGGCGCGTACCTCTACTACGACCACCTGAACAACAACCTCAAGGTCACCGACGTCGGCGATGCGGGCACGGGCGGGTTCAAGAAGGACCAGCCCATCAACATCCTGGTCATCGGCACCGACAAGCGCAGCGGCGCGGGCAACGAGGGCTACGGGGATGCGGAGAGCGTCGGCCACGCCGACACCACGATCCTGTTCCACGTCGCCAAGGACCGCAGCAACGCCACCGCGCTGTCCATCCCGCGCGACCTGATCACGAACATCCCGGCGTGCCCGACGAAGCAGCCCGACGGTACGACGAAGACCATCCCCGGCGAGAAGGGGACCCGGTTCAACATCAGCCTCGGGCAGGAGGGCCGCGACCCGGGCTGCACCATGCGTACGGTGAAGGAGATCACCGGGGTCACCATCGACCACTTCATGATGGTCGACTTCAACGCGGTGAAGGTGCTGAGCACGGCGGTCGGCGGCGTTCCGGTCTGCCTGGCGAAGGCCGTGGACGACAAGGACTCCAAGCTGAAGCTGGACGCCGGCGAGCACCGGCTGCAGGGCGAGCAGGCCCTGGCCTTCGTACGGACCCGGCACTCGTTCGGCAACCACGGCGACCTCGACCGGATCAAGACCCAGCAGCAGTTCCTGGGCTCGATGATGCGCGAGATGAAGTCGAAGGAGACGCTGACCAGTCCGAAGAAGTTCTTCTCCCTCGCGGAGGCGGCCACCAAGTCGCTGAACGTGGACTCGGGCATAGGATCCATCGACAAACTCACCAACCTCGCCGGTGAGTTGAAGGACATGGACCTGAAGAACATCACCTTCACCACGCTCCCGGTGCTCGACAACCCGGCCGAGCCCGAGGGCAAGAAGGCGACCGTCGTCGTCGACCAGCGCCTGGCCGATCCGCTGCTGAAGATGATCCAGGGCGACGTCTCGCTGACGGAGGTCGAGAAGAAGGAGCAGGCGGCGAAGGACGCGGCCGACGCGGAGGCGAAGGGCAAGGCGGACGCCCTGCTCCAGGGCAACCGCGCGCCCGCGGGCGACGTACGGGTGGATATCTACAACGGCGGCGGCCCCGGGGGATCGGCCTCCACCACCCTGACCTGGCTGCAGAACAGCAAGGGCGTGAACAAGGCCAGCAACCGCGGCAATGCGCCCGCGAAGGTCGACGCGACCCAGCTGGAGTACGCGCCCAACCAGGCCGACCAGGCCCGGGCGCTGGCCGACATGATGGGCCTGCCGGCCACGGCACTGAAGATGGGCTCGGCGGACGCCGCGCCCAAGACCCCGATGAAGCTGACGCTCGGCGCGGACTACAAGGGGGCGGGGGTCTCGCTGACGGCGCCGCAGAAGGCGCCGGAGGACATTCAGCGGGTCGAGGCCGACAAGGCGGTCTGCGCCAAGTAGGCCGAGCAGGGCAAGAAGGCCGGACAGCCCGGACCGGCTGTCCGGCCGGGGCCGGCCTGTGCCGGTGGACCGGCACACCACGACACGAAGTGAATCTTGAGGGGGACGTGTGAGGCACAGCAGCGTGCGAGGGGAGGGGGCGCCCGCCCAACCCGGCGGTGACATATCCGGCGGCGGATCCGGCAGCAGCGGCCACAAGCGGCGGGGACGTCGGCGCGTGGTGCGCTGGGTGTCCTCCGTGCTGTCGTTCCTCATACTCGCGACGGCGGCGGGCGGCTACCTCTACTACCGCCACCTCAACGGCAGCATCAAGACCGACGCCCTGAACCTCGGCGAGACCAAGCTGGGCGGCTCCAAGCCCAACGCCTTCGGGCAGACCCCGCTGAACATCCTCCTCATCGGCTCCGACGCCCGTGACGACGCGGCCAACCAGGCCCTCGGCGGGGCCAGCGACACCTTCGACGGCCCGCCCCTCGCGGACGTGCAGATGCTGCTGCACCTGTCGGCGGACCGCAGCAACATGTCGGTCGTGTCGATGCCGCGCGACACGATGCTGATGATGCCGAAGTGCACCGAGCCGGGCGGCAAGGTCCACCAGGCCAGCAAGGGCCTCGTCCAGACCAACGAGTCCCTCAGCCGGGGCGGGCCGGGCTGCACGGTCGCCGCCTGGCAGGAGCTCACGCACATCCCGATCGACCACTTCATGATGATCGACTTCAAGGGCGTGGTGACGATGGCGGACGCCATCGGCGGCGTCCCGGTCTGCGTCCAGCAGAACGTGGAGTCGCGCACCAGGGACGGCAAGGGCTCCGGCCTGAAGCTCCCCGCCGGGACGAACACCATCCAGGGCGAGCAGGCCCTGCAGTGGCTGCGCACCCGCTACGGCTTCGAGGACGGCACCGACCTCGGCCGCACCCACGCCCAGCACATGTACATGAACTCGATGGCCCGCGAGTTCCGCAAGAACGCCAAGCTCAGCAACCCGGTGAAGCTCAACAGCCTGGCGCAGGCGGCGATCAAGGCCATGGTCGTGGACCCCGGCCTCAACAAGATCGACAAGCTGTACGACCTCAGCATGGAGCTCAAGAAGGTCCCCACCGGGCGGATCACCATGACCACCATGCCGTGGGTGTACAGCACCCGCGAGGAGGGCCGGGTCGAGCCCAAGCCGGTCGAGGCCGAGGGCCTGTTCCAGATGGTCCGCGAGGACATCGCGCTCGACGGCAAGGGGTCCGGGAACCCGGCCGCCACCCCGGGGGCGCCGGCCGCCTCCGGATCTCCCGCCGCCTCCGGCTCCCCCGCGGCCCCGTCCCAGCCGGCCGCCGACCCGGCCGCACCTCCGGCGAAGATCCCGGTCACCGTGCGCAACGCGACCGGCGGCAAGGACGGCACCCAGACCCGGGTCAAGGGCCGGGCCGACGACGTCGCCGCCATCCTGGCCGGCAAGGGCTTCACCAAGGCCCTCGCCACCACGCAGACCGCGGCCGAGGACACCACCGTGATCCGCTTCTCGAGCCCGGACCAGGCGGGTGACGCGGCGGCCGTGGCCACCGCGCTCGGCCTGCCGGCGAGCTCCGTGGAGAAGTCCGACGACGTCACCGGGATCGTCCTGTTCGTCGGCAAGGACTGGCGGACCGGCAACGCGCCGACCCCGCCGCCGCCGGCCCCGACCAAGGCTCCGGACTCGGCCCGCCCGCTCAACGGCGACGACGACAAGGAGTGCATGGCGATCCAGCCGGGCTTCACCTGGTAGCGCCTGCACGTGAAGGGGCCCGGGGTGCTGTCGGCCGACAGCACCCCGGGCCCTTTCGTGTCATGCGTACGCGGCGGTCGCCGGCCTGCTCAGACCTCGCTGGCGAGGTCGCGGCGCACCGCCGGGCGGCGGCTCGCGATGACCTTGGCCGCGAGCGAGCGCGGGCTGGTCAGGAAGCCGAAGCCCCAGGACATGTGCATCGTGGCCATGGCCACCGGGATCTGCGCCCGCGCCTTCGGGGACAGGCCCTTGCCGGCCGGGATCGAGCCGACGGTGATCGCCGCGAGGTAGCCGGCCGGGACCACGAAGCCCCACGGGCTGACGACCGCACCGGCCACGACACCGGCGGCGATCGCGCACAGGGCGGTCGGCGAGGCCAGGTAGCGCAGGTTGATCGAGCCCGAGTGGTAGCGGGCCACCACGTGCCGCCAGCGGCCGTAGTCCTTGTACTGCTTGGCGAGCGCCCGTACGGACGGCCGCGGGCGGTACTGGACCTTCAGCTCGGGCGAGAACCAGATGAGCCCGCCGGCCTCGCGGATGCGGAAGTTCAGCTCCCAGTCCTGGGCGCGGATGAACTCCTCGTTGTATCCGCCGGCCAGCTCCAGCGCCTCGCGGCGGAAGACGCCCAGGTAAACGGTGTCGGCCGGGCCGGCCTTGCCCCCGGTGTGGAAGGCCGCGTTGCCGACGCCGATCTTCGAGGTCATCGCGGCGGCGACGGCGTCCTCCCAGGCGTTCTCACCCTCGGCGTGCATGATGCCGCCGACGTTCTGCGCACCGGTCTCCTCCAGGAGGCGGACCGCGGTGGCGATGTAGTTCGGCGAGAGCATCCCGTGGCCGTCGACGCGTACCACGATGGGATGGCGCGAGGCCTTGATGGCGGCGTTGAGGGCGGCCGGGGTGCGGCCGGAGGGGTTCGGAACGGTGACGACGCGGGGGTCCTCGCGTACGAGCTCGGCGGCGATCTCGTCGGTGCGGTCCTTGGACGGCCCCAGCGCGATCACCACCTCCATCTCACCGGCGTACTCCTGTCCGAGGATGTGGCGGACGGAGTCACGCAGATGGCGCTCCTCGTTGAGCACCGGCATGATCACCGAGACTGCGGGCTGCTGGGCGGGCATGTGGTCCTTCACGGTCGGGTATCGGTGTCACGTTACCGCGTACGGGGGAAACGGGTGCGCGCCGCATGATCGGTATGGACAGAGGCTGATCGTATGGGCCTACTGTTCTGACGATCTGCCCGCTGTGTCTGGTTCGTTCCTGTCGGCCCCTGCTGCCCCGCGGAGGTGTCCCCCGTGCCCCAGCCACACCGCCCCACCCGACCCGCCCGGCCCCCGCAGCCGCAGCGCGCGCGGCGCGGCGGTGGTCCGGCCCGGCACCGGGCGGACCGGCCCCGGTGGGGGGTACGGCTGGCGGCCGGACTGGCCGTGGCGGTGCTGGGCTCCGGGGCGATCGGGCACGCGGTGATGACCGGCGTGGACACCGGGATCGAGCGGGTGGACCCCTTCAAGGACATGAAGAACCGGCCGCAGGCCGGGCACGGCCTGAACTTCCTGCTGGTCGGCACCGACGGCCGGGACAAGATCACCCCGCAGGACAAGCGCGAGTACCGCCTCGGCGGCGCCCCCTGCCACTGCACCGACACCGTCATGCTGGTCCACCTCTCCGCGAACCGGCAGCGGGCCAGCGTCGTCAGCCTGCCCCGCGACAGCTACGCCGAGCTGCCCGCGCACCGGGACGAGTCCAGCGGGAAGCAGCACGGGCCGCACGCCGTGAAACTCAACGCTGCGTACGCGGAGGGCGGGCCGCAGCTGACCGTGCGGACCGTCGAGAGCATGACCCGGGTGAAGATCGACCACTACCTGGAGGTCGACTTCACCAGCTTCATGAAGACCGTCGACGCGATGGGTGGCGTTGAGGTCTGCACCGCCAAGGCCCTGCACGACCAGAACACCGGCCTGGCCCTGCTGCCCGGCACCCACCGGCTCAGCGGCGGACAGGCCCTGCAGTACGTGCGCTCGCGCCATGTGGACGGGGCCGCCGACCTCGGCCGCATGCAGCGCCAGCAGCGGTTCGTCGCCGCCCTGGTCAAGCAGGCGACCGGCGGCGGGGTACTGCTGAACCCGGTGAAGTTCAAGGAGGTCAGCTCCACGCTGCTGGGCTCGGTCCGGGCCGACCGGGGCTTCGGATCGGAACAGATGCTGGCCCTGGGCCAGGCCCTGCGCGATTTCACCCCGGCCTCCTCGGAGTTCGCCTCGGTGCCGATCGGGAACCCCTCGTACCCCGTCAAGGGCATCGGCTCGACGGTGAAATGGGACGAGCCGAAGGCCACGAAGCTCTTCGAGGCGCTGCGCCTGGACCGGCCGCTGGCCCCCACCGCACCGGGGCCGGGGCGGGCGAAGGCGCAGGGCCAAGGGCAGTCCGGGCGCGGGGCGCAGCAGCAGCCGGTGCCGGTGGACGTGCCGCCGCAGCAGATCCGGGTGCAGGTGGAGAACGGGACCCGGATCGACGGGCTGGGCGGGCGGGTGGACACGGCACTGCGCGCCACCGGCTTCGACACCACCCGGGCCCCGGTGGGCGGCGCGAGCCGCGACGTCAAACGCACGGTGATCGCGTACGACCCGCGCTGGGACCGCTCGGCCCGTACGGTCTCGACCGCACTGCCCGGCAGCGAGCTGCGGGCGGTGGCGGGCCAGGGCCGGACGGTCCTGGTGATCGCCGGAGCGGACTACCGGAAGGTGGTGCCGGTCCGGCCGGAGGACCCGAATCAGGGCCAGTTCGGGGTGGTCACGGGCGACCAGGTGGTCTGCGGCGGGTAGCCCGACCGGGGGCCGGGCTCAGCCGTGGTCGAAGCCCTGGGCCGCGCGCTCCTCGCGCAGCGCCATGATCGCCCGGCGGCGGGCGAGCCGGTGCGTGCGGCGGATCTGGGCCTCCTGGTTGCGGCGCCGGTCCTGGTCGGTCTCGGGGAGCACCGGCGGGACCGTACGGGGCTTGCCCTCGGCGTCCACGGCGGTGAAGACGAGGTAGGCGCTGCCGACCTGGGTGGCGGGGGTCGACTCGTTCCACCGCTCGGCCAGGACCCGTACGCCGATCTCCATGGAGGAGCGTCCGGTCCAGTTGCACTGGGCCTTCACGTGGACCAGGTCGCCGACGCGGACCGGTGCGAGGAAGGCCATCTCGTCCATGGACGCGGTGACGGCGGGCCCGCCGGAGTGGCGCCCGGCGACGGCGCCGGCCGCGTCGTCCACCAGCTTCATGATCACACCGCCGTGCACCGTGCCGAGGAGGTTGGTGTCGTTGGCCGTCATGATGTGGCTGAGGGTGGTCCGCGAGGCCGAGATCGGCTTGCCCTGCAGGTCGCCAGCCGTCTCGCCCGGTATCTCTGTCATACGGACACCCTAAAGCCGACGCCGAGGCATCAGCTCTGCAACAGCACCGGAACGAAGCTCCGCCCGGACTGTCGGGCACCCCGTCCGGCCAGGCATCCTAGGCGGCATGAGTGAGTGGCCCCAGGGGCGCAACGACAGCGGCGACGACCGGTACGGACACGGCAGCGCACAGGCGCAGCCGGAGGGTGCCCGGCGGATGCCGCATGTCCAGCGCCGGCAGCAGCGGCCGGTGCCGCCGCAGCAGCAACCGCAGCGACCGGCGCAGCCGCCGGCCCGGCCCGGGCAGCCGCCCGCGTACGGGGTACCTCCGCAGCAGGCCCCGGGCCACGACACATACGGCGGCTACGACAGCGGCTACAACACCGGCCAGGTCTACGGGAGCCCGCAGACCAGCCCGGCGGGTCCGGGCGGCCCGGGTGCTCCGAGCGGGCCCGGTGGCCCCGGGGGTCCCGGCGGGCCGGGCCGCCGGCCGGCCGGGCCGGCCCCGGACTGGCGCAGGCGGATCAAGATCGGCTCCATCGTGCTGGTCACGGCGCTGCTGGCGACCACCATCGGCACCTACTTCTGGGCCGACTCCAAGGTGCGCCGCGAGGTCGACCTCTCCAAGGTCATCGAGCGCCCGAAGGAGGGCGACTGCACCACGTACCTGATCGTGGGCTCCGACAGCCGCGAGGGCCTGTCCGACGAGGACAAGAAGAAGCTCCACACCGGCTCGGCCGAGGGCAAGCGCACCGACTCGATGATGATCCTGGCGGCCTGCTCCAGCGGGAACACCATGATCTCGCTGCCGCGCGACTCGGACGTGGAGATCCCCTCCTTCGTCGGCTCCCAGTCGGGCAAGAAGTTCCCGGCGCAGGGCAGGCACACCAAACTCAACGCGGCGTACGCGGAGGACGGCCCGGAGCTGCTGGTGCGCACCGTGGAGCACAACACGGGGCTGCGCATCGACCACTACGCGGAGATCGGCTTCGCCGGTTTCGCGAACATCGTGGACGCGCTCGGCGGTGTCGACATGAACATCGAGAAGGGCTTCAAGGACGAGAAGTCGGGCGCCGACTTCAAGGCCGGCGAGCAGACGCTCAACGGCGAGCAGGCCCTCGCCTTCGTCCGGACCCGGTACGCGTTCGCCGAGTCGGACCTGGCGCGTACGAAGAACCAGCAGAAGTTCCTGGCGACGCTGGCCAACCAGGCGGCCACTCCGGGCACGATCCTCAACCCGTTCAAGCTGTACCCGGTGCTGGGCGCGGGCCTGGACACGCTGATCGTGGACAAGGACATGTCGCTGTGGGACATGGCCGACATGTTCTTCGCGATGAAGGGCATCAGCGGCGGCGAGGGCGTGTCGATGAACATGCCGATCGCGGGCGAGCGCGGCGGCAACCTGCTCTGGGACAAGGCGAAGGTGCAGCAGCTCGTCAAGCAGATCCAGAACGACGAGAAGGTCACCGTCACGGCCAACTAGCGGCACTGGCCGGACACGAAGATGCCGCCGCCCTCACGTGGTCGGCGGCATCTTCGTGTGCTGTCAGCGGTCGGAGGAGAAGCGGACGGCGGCGGAGGGCAGTTCGGCCCCGCACCACACCCGCGCGCCCGCGCGCAGTTCGTTGTCCGAGCCGACGACGGCTCCGTCCCCGAGGACCGCGCCGTCCAGTACGGTGCGCGTTCCCACCGAGGCGCCGACGCCGATCAGGCTGGCGCGGACCCGGGTGTCCGGGCCGATGACCGCGTCGTCGAGCACGATGGAGCCCTCGACGACCGCGCCCGCGGCGATACGGGCCCCGGCGCCCACGACGGTGCCTCCGGAGAGCTTGGCTCCGGCCGCCACCTCGGCGCCCGGGAGCACCAGGGACTCACCGCGCGGGCCAGGGACGGCCGGGGAGGGGACGACTCCGCGTACGAGGTCGGCCGAGGCCTGGACGAAGGATTCGGGCTTGCCGAGGTCCAGCCAGTACGTGTTCTCGGTGACCCCGTGGAGCCTGGCCCCGGAGGCGAGCAGGCCGGGGAACGTCTCCCGCTCGACGGAGACGGGACGCCCGGCCGGAATCGAGTCGATGACACTCCGCCGGAACACGTAGCAGCCGGCGTTGATCTGGTCGGTGATGATCTCCTCGGGGGTCTGCGGCTTCTCGGTGAAGGCCAGCACCCGCCCCTCGGAGTCGGTGGGGACCAGGCCGAAGGCCCGCGGGTCCTCCACCCGCACCAGGTGCAGCGAGACGTCGGCGGCGGCCGCCCGGTGCGAGTCGACGAGCCCGGCGATGTCCAGGCCCGTGAGGATGTCGCCGTTGAAGACGAGGACGGAGGAGTCCGGTCCGCCGGTCAGCCGCTGCGCGGCGTTGCGGATGGCTCCGCCGGTGCCGAGCGGCTCGTCCTCGACGACGTACTCGAGCGAGACGCCGAAGGCGGAGCCGTCACCGAAGTACGGCTCGAAGACCTCGGCGAGGTAGCAGGTGGCCATCACGATGTGCGTGACACCTGCGGCGGCGGCCCTGGCTATCTGGTGGGCGAGGAACGGAACCCCGGCCGCGCGCACCATCGGCTTGGGGGTGTTGACCGTGACGGGGCGCAGACGCGTCCCCTGCCCCCCGACCAGCAGGATGGCTTCCAAAATTGTTTCTCCCCACCCGGTTCGGGAGTCCGAAGGTCTCCAAAGTTAGCCCATCCGGGAGGCGGCACAGGCCGGAGGCGGCTGAATCGTGCTGCCGCCTCCGGCCGGCAGGGCTGCTACGGCAGGTTGCGGGCCATGACGATCCGCTGGACCTGGTTCGTACCTTCATAAATCTGGGTGATCTTCGCGTCGCGCATCATGCGCTCGACCGGGTAGTCGCGGGTGTAGCCGTAGCCGCCGAGGAGCTGGACGGCGTCCGTGGTGACCTCCATGGCCGCGTCCGAGGCGAAGCACTTCGCCGCCGCGCCGAGGAAGGTGAGGTCGGCGTCGCCGCGCTCCGAGGCGGCGGCCGCCTGGTAGGTCAGCGCGCGCGCGGCGGCGATCTTCATCGCCATGTCCGCGAGCATGAACTGCACGCCCTGGAAGTCGCCGATCGGCTTGCCGAACTGCTTGCGCTCCTGGACGTAGCCCTTGGCGTAGTCCAGGGCGCCCTGGGCGATGCCGAGCGCCTGGGCGGCGATGGTGATGCGGGTGTGGTCGAGGGTCTTCATCGCGGTGGCGAAGCCGGTGCCCTCGGCGCCGATCATGCGGTCGGCGGGGATCCGCACGTTGTCGAGGTAGACCTCGCGGGTCGGGGAGCCCTTGATGCCGAGCTTCTTCTCGGGGGCGCCGAAGGAGACGCCCTCGTCGGACTTCTCGACGACGAAGGCGCTGATGCCCTTCGACCGCTTCTCGGGGTCCGTCACGGCCATGACCGTGTAGTACTCGGAGACGCCCGCGTTGGTGATCCAGCGCTTGACGCCGTTGAGGACCCAGAAGTCCCCGTCGCGCACGGCGCGGGTCTTCATGCCGGCGGCGTCCGAGCCCGCTTCGGGCTCGGAGAGGCAGTACGAGAACATGCCGTCGCCCTTGGCCAGCGGGCCGAGGTACTTCTTCTTGAGGTCCTCGGAGCCGGAGAGGATCACCGGGAGCGAGCCGAGCTTGTTCACGGCCGGGATCAGGGAGGAGGAGGCGCAGACGCGGGCCACCTCCTCGATCACGATCACGGTGGCGAGGGCGTCGGCGCCGGCGCCGCCGTAGATCTCGGGGACGTGGACGGCGTGCAGGTCGTTGGCGACGAGCGCGTCGTGGGCCTCCTGCGGGAAGCGGGCTTCCTCGTCGACCGCGGCTGCGAACGGCAGGATCTTCGCCTCGGCGAGCGAGCGGACGGACTCGCGGAGCATGTCGTGCTCCTCGGCCGGGCGGTACAGGTCGAAGTCGGCAGAACCCGCCAAGACTCTCACTCCCCAAGTGTGATGCGTGTGCGATGCGCGTGTGATGCGCGTGCACTGCGTGATGCTAACTACCGTTAAGTAACCCAAATCTTAGTGTCCGGCGTCATGGCAGCGATATGTACGAGGTACGTGAGCTGCGTGACAGCCGTGTCTCCTGGGGAACGTCCCCGCGGACCGGCCCGACTATGCTCAGTGGCCGCAAACGGCCCCGCACCTCTGGAGCACCCATGGCCCCCCTCAGGATCACTGTGATCGGCACCGGCTACCTCGGCGCGACCCATGCCGCGGCGATGGCGGAGCTGGGCTTCGAGGTGCTCGGGCTGGACGTGGTGCCGGAGAAGATCGAGATGCTGGCCGCGGGCCGGGTGCCGATGTACGAGCCCGGCCTCGAGGAACTCCTCGCCAAGCACGTCGAGGGCCTGCCGGGCTCCACCGGGCGGCTGCGCTTCACCCAGTCCTGGGAGGAGGTCGGCGCCTTCGGCGACGTCCACTTCGTCTGCGTGAACACCCCGCAGAAGCACGGCGAGTACGCGTGCGACATGTCGTACGTCGACTCCGCGATGCAGTCGCTGGCCCCGCACCTGACCCGGCCGGTGCTGGTCGTCGGCAAGTCCACCGTGCCGGTGGGCTCGGCGGAGCGGCTCGCCGCGAAGCTGGCCGAGCTGGCCCCGGCGGGCGCCGAGGTCGAGCTGGCGTGGAACCCGGAGTTCCTGCGGGAGGGCTTCGCCGTGCAGGACACCCTGCACCCCGACCGGATCGTGATCGGCGTCCAGGGCGACCGCGCCGAGAAGCTGCTGCGCGAGGTGTACGAGACGCCGATGGCGGAGGGCACCCCGCTGGTGGTGACCGACTTCCCGACGGCCGAGCTCGTCAAGACCGCCGCCAACTCTTTCCTCGCCACGAAGATCTCCTTCATCAACGCGATGGCGGAGGTCTGCGAGGCCGCCGGCGGCGACGTGGTCAAGCTGGCCGAGGCCATTGGTCACGACGAGCGGATCGGCGCGAAGTTCCTGCGCGCCGGCATCGGCTTCGGCGGCGGCTGCCTGCCCAAGGACATCCGGGCGTTCATGGCGCGCGCCGGCGAGCTCGGCGCGGACCAGGCGCTGACCTTCCTGCGCGAGGTCGACTCCATCAACATGCGCCGGCGCGGCCACATGGTCGAGCTGGCGCGCGAGGCCGTGGGCGGGTCCTTCCTCGGCAAGCGCGTCGCGGTCCTCGGCGCCACCTTCAAGCCGGACTCGGACGACGTCCGCGACTCCCCCGCCCTGAACGTGGCCGGACAGATCCACCTCCAGGGCGGCCAGGTCACCGTCTACGACCCGAAGGGCATGGACAACGCCCGCCGCGTCTTCCCGACCCTCGGGTACGCGGACTCGGCGCTGGAGGCGGCCCGCGGCGCGGAGGTCGTCCTGCACCTCACCGAATGGCGCGAGTTCCGCGACCTCGACCCGGTGGAGCTGGGCGAGGTCGTGACCGACCGCCTGATCCTCGACGGCCGCAACGCCCTCGACACCGACCGCTGGCGCGCGGCCGGCTGGACGTACCGCGCGATGGGCCGCCCGCGCGCCTAGGTTCTGCCGGCTTGCGCCGCCTGCGCCGCCGTGAGCCGCCTTACACCGGTCTGCGGTGCTGGGCGGCGCGGGCCGTGAATTCCGCGTCGCGCAGCACCCGCTGGGCGTTGTCCCAGGCCAGCAGGGCCAGGTCGGTCTCCGACCAGCCCCGCTCGAGCAGTTCCGCGATCAGCCGCGGATAGCCCGAGGGGTCGGTCAGGCCGGTCGGCCGGGGGGTGCCCTGCTCGGAGCCGAAGGTGGCGCCGAGGCCCACGCAGTGCGGGCCCGCGACGGCCCGTACGTGTTCCACGTGATCGGCGACCGCGTGCAGCGAGTCTCCGGTCTGTTCGGCGTCGAACGTCACCATCGCCAGACCGTTCGCCGCCCGCAGGGCCAGCAGCACCTCGTCGGTCACATTGGCCGGATGCGGGTTCAGCGCCGCCGCCGCGGTGTGCGAGACGATCACCGGGGCCTTGGAGGCCCCCGCGAGCTGGCAGGCCACCTCCGGCGTACAGCCGGTCAGGTCCACCAGCATCGCCAGCCGGTTCATCTCCCGGACCACCTCGTGGCCGAAGGGCGTCAGGTCATGGTGGGCCCAGGGCGCTCCCGCGGGCGCGAGGACCCGTACGCCCAGGGCGTGGAACGCACGCAGGGCGCCCAGCGAATCGGTCAGCGTACGGCCGGACACGGGACCCAGGAACGAGGCGATCCGGCCCCGGTTGCGGGCATCGGCCATGTCGTCCGCGGTCAGCGCGAGGCACAGGCCGTCGGGGTAAAGGCGCATCAGGGCGAGCGCCACGTCGATCTGTTCGAGGGTGTCGGACACCATGTGGTCGGCGGCCGCGGCCTCGCGCGGCGGCAGCAGCGACCAGAACTGGGCGCCGACCCCGCCGGCGCGCAGCCTCGGGATGTCGGTGTCGACACCGGAGTCCGGGGTGTCGATGTCGTGGTACGGGCTCTGGCGCAGGGTCCAGACCAGTGTGTTGTGCCCGTCGGCGACGGGATGCACGGACAGCAGGGCGACGGCCCGCTCCAGGGCGCTGCCCGGTACCGCGGCGGGCAGGTCCTCGGCTCCGACGGAGCCGGGGCCCGCGGGGGCCGTATCGGCGGCGTAAGCGGTGTGCGCGGTGTACGCGGCGTTCTGTTCATCCTGCAGGTCGGCCATGGCGTTCGCTCCGGTCTCGGCGGCAGCAGGGAGGGATGCTGCCACGGTGACACGCCGGACGGCCGGATCGCCCGGCGGATGTGGCGTTCGGGTGTAACCCGCAGGTCACACCCCTCGCCACAGCCACCGGGCGGCGGCTACAGGACCGCGTTGGAGGGGCCGCGGGACGCCGAGAGGTCGCGCGCCACCGCCTCGGCGTCGCGCAGCGCCCGTACCGCATTGGACCAGGTCAGCTTGGCCAGGTCGGCGCGCGACCAGCCGCGCGTGAGCAGCTCCGCGATCAGGTTCGGGTAGCCCGCCACGTCGTCCAGCCCGGCCGGGGTGAAGGCCGTGCCGTCGTAGTCGCCGCCGATGCCGATGTGGTCGACGCCCGCCATCTCGCGCATGTGGTCGAGGTGGTCGGCCACCGTGGCGGCGGTGGCCACCGGGCGCGGACGCTCCGCCTCGAAGGCGCGGTGCAGGGCCATCGCCTGGGGCGAGGTGTCCAGGTGGTGGAAGCCGTGAGCCCGCAGGTTCTCGTCCGCGGCCAGGGTCCACTCGACCGCTGCCGGGAGGATGAACTTCGGTACGAACGTGGCCATCGCGACGCCGCCGTTGGCCGGCAGCTGCGCCAGCACGTCGTCCGGGATGTTGCGCGGGTGGTCGCACATCGCCAGCGAGGACGAGTGCGAGAAGATCACCGGCGCGGCCGAGACGGCGAGGGCGTCGCGCATCGTCGTCGCGGCGACGTGCGAGAGGTCGACGAGCATGCCGATGCGGTTCATCTCTCGGACGACCTCGCGGCCGAAGTCGTTCAGGCCGCCGTGGCGCGGCTCGTCGGTCGCCGAATCCGCCCAGTCGATCGTGTCGTTGTGCGTGAGCGTCATGTACCGCACGCCCAGCTGGTGCAGGGCGCGCAGCGTGGCGAGCGAGTTGTTGATGGAGTGGCCGCCCTCGGCGCCCATCAGCGAGGCGATCCGGCCGTCGGCGCGGGCCGCCTCCATGTCGTCCGCCGTCAGCGCCCGCACCAGGTCCGCCGGGTAACGGTCGATCAGCTGGGCGACGGCGTCGATCTGCTCCAGGGTGGCGCTGACCGCCTCGTCGCCGGCGAAGTCGGAGCGGACGTAGACCGACCAGAACTGCGCGCCGACGCCGCCGGCGCGCAGCCGCGGGATGTCGGTGTGCAGCCGGCCGCGCTGGTCGCCGGCGATGTCGCGCTGCGCCAGGTCGTAGCGGACCTGCTCGCGCAGGGCCCACGGCAGGTCGTTGTGCCCGTCGACCACCGGGTGCTCGGCGAGCAGTTCGCGGGCCTCGGCGAGGCGGTCCGCTGCCACGGACGTGTGCGCCGCGCTCACTTGCCGAACCCGAAGGACTCCGCGCCCGCGACCTTCGTCCGCAGCCGCTTGCCCTTCTCGGTGGCCTGGTCGTTCAGCTCCTGCTGGAAGTCCTTCATCCGGCCGAGCAGCTCGGGGTCGTGGGCGGCCAGCATCCGTACGGCCAGCAGCCCGGCGTTGCGCGCCCCGGCGACGGAGACGGTGGCGACGGGAACCCCTGCGGGCATCTGGACGATCGACAGCAGGGAGTCCATGCCGTCGAGGTACTTCAGCGGCACGGGGACGCCGATGACGGGCAGCGGGGTCACCGAGGCGAGCATGCCGGGCAGGTGGGCGGCCCCGCCGGCGCCGGCGATGATCGCCTTCAGGCCGCGCTCGGCGGCCTGCTCCCCGTACGCGACCATCTCGCGCGGCATCCGGTGCGCGGAGACGACGTCGACCTCGTAGGGGATCTCGAACTCGTCCAGGGCCTGGGCGGCGGCCTCCATGACGGGCCAGTCGGAGTCCGAGCCCATGACGATGCCGATGACGGGACCTGCGGGGGAGGTGCTCATACGGTGATCGTTCCTCTGAGGTAGCCGGCTGCGTGGCGTGCGCGTTCCAGCACATCGTCCAGGTCGTCGCCGTAGGTGTTGACGTGGCCGACCTTGCGGCCGTGTTTCACGTCCTTGCCGTACATGTGGATCTTGAGCTGCGGGTCGTGGGCCATGCAGTGCAGGTACGCCGCGTACATGTCGGGGTAGTCACCGCCGAGCACGTTCGCCATGACCGTCCAGCGGGCCCGGGGGCGGGGGTCGCCCAGGGGGAGGTCCAGGACCGCGCGGACGTGGTTGGCGAACTGGGAGGTGATCGCGCCGTCCTGGGTCCAGTGGCCGCTGTTGTGCGGGCGCATCGCCAGTTCGTTGACGAGGATCCGGCCGTCGGCGGTCTCGAACAGCTCCACGGCCAGGTGGCCGGTCACGCCGAGCTCCTTGGCGATGCGCAGGGCGAGGGCCTGGGCCTCGCCCGCGAGCGCCTCGGACAGGTTCGGGGCGGGAGCGATCACCGTGTCGCACACGCCGTCCACCTGGACGGACTCGACGACCGGGTAGGCCACGGCCTGGCCGTGCGGGGAGCGGACGATGTTGGCCGCGAGCTCGCGGACGAAGTCGACCTTCTCCTCCGCGAGGACCGGGACGCCCGCCTTGAAGGGGGCCTCCGCGTCCTCGGGGGTGCGCACGAACCACACGCCCTTGCCGTCGTAGCCGCCGCGCACGGTCTTGAGGATGACCGGGAAGCCGCCCACCTCGTCGGCGAAGGCCGCCGCGTCCGCCGGATCGCTCACGATCCGGTGCCGGGGGCTCGGGGCGCCGATCTCGTCGAGTTTCGCGCGCATCACCCCCTTGTCGGCGGCGTGCATCAACGCGTCGGGCCCCGGGCGGACGGGAATGCCGTCCGCTTCCAGGGCCCGCAGGTGCTCGATGGGCACGTGCTCGTGGTCGAAAGTGATCACATCGCAGCCGCGCGCGAAGGCGCGCAACGTCTCCAGGTCGCGATAGTCGCCGATGACGACATCGCTCACGACCTGGGCCGCCGAGTCCTGTGGGGTGTCACTGAGGAGCTTGAATCTGATGCCGAGGGGGATGCCCGCCTCGTGGGTCATGCGGGCGAGCTGTCCGCCGCCGACCATGCCGACTACCGGGAACGTCACCCCTCCAGAGTATCCGCCGGTATTCCGCCATCCGGACCTGACCCTGGCCCGTTCTGGTCGACGCGCGTAGCATTCGCGCCCCTGTGTGCGGTGCGTCGCACGGTGTGCGAAGGCACAGACGGGCCGATGGGACGACACTTAGCATGGCTGGGTTGACCGAAGGCGGCAGACGCCTCCACGGACGCCTCCGCGCGGGGCGGCGAAGGACAGGACCGATCCATCACATGAGCACCCCGCAGCAGGGATCCGCCCTCGATCGCCTCCGCGGCTTGGGCCGCGAGGTCGCGAAGTTCGGGGCCGTCGGCGGCGTGGGCGTGCTGGTCAACCTGGGTGTCTTCAACCTGATCCGCCACACGACGGACCTGCAGGTCGTCCGGGCGAGCGTCATAGCCACCATCGTGGCCATCGTCACCAATTACATCGGCTTCCGGTACTTCACCTACCGCGACCGCGCGCGCACCGGGAGCTCCCGCGAGCTGCCGCTGTTCGCGGCCTTCAGCGTGATCGGCCTGGTGATCGAGAACGGCGTGCTGTACACGGCCACCTACGGGTTCGGCTGGGACGGCCCGCTCGCCACGAACGTGTTCAAGTTCATCGGCATCGGCACGGCCACCGTGTTCCGCTTCTGGTCGTACCGGACCTGGGTCTTCAAGGCCCTGCCGGAACCCGCGCCGACTGCGGCCCAGGCGCCGGCCCCGGCCTCGGTGGTCGCCGCGCCGCGCGGCGGGGCCGAGAGCGGCCCGAGCGCCACACGCGCCCCCGAACCCGCCGGCAAGTAGGCCGTACGCGCCCCTGCGGGCGCCCGGCCGGCTCGGCGCACTGCCCGCCGGCTCAGCGAACCGTCTGCTCCGGCTCCGGCCGCTCCGGCGGCGTCCGGCTCAGGAACAGCGCGAACACCGGCGGCTGCGTCTGCAGCAGCTCCAGGCGACCCCCGTCGGCCTCCGCGAGGTCCCGGGCCACCGCCAGACCGATCCCGGTGGAATTGCGCCCGCTGATCGCCCGCTCGAAGATCCGGTTGCCCAGGTCCGGCGGGACCCCCGGCCCCTCGTCCGTGACCTCCAGCACCGCCTGGTTCCCGATCACCCGGGTACGCAGCGCGACCGTGCCGCCCCCGTGCATCAGCGCGTTCTCCACGAGCGTGGCCAGCACCTGCGAGACCGCGCCCGGGGTGCCGACGGCCCGCATGCCCGTCTTGCCGGAGCGCACGATGGCCCGGCCCGCGCTGCGGTAGGCCGGCCGCCACTCCTCCACCTGCTGCTTGACGACCTCGTCCAGGTCGAAGGGGACAGCCGAGCCCGTCCGCGGGTCCCGCGAGTTCGTCAGCAGCCGCTCGACCACGTCCGTGAGCCGCTCCACCTGGGTGAGGGCGATGGTCGCCTCCTCCCGTACGGTCTCCAGGTCCTCGGTGACCGTGATCTCCTCCAGCCGCATCGACAGGGCCGTGAGGGGGGTGCGCAGCTGGTGCGAGGCGTCCGCGGCCAGCCGCCGCTCGGCGGTCAGCATCCGGCCGATCCGCTCGGCGCTGGAGTCCAGCACGTCCGCGACCCGGTCCAGCTCGGGGACCCCGTACCGCTTGTGCCGGGGCCGCGGGTCGCCCGATCCCAGCCGCTCGGCGGTCTCGGCCAGGTCGGTGAGCGGGGAGGCCAGCCGGTTGGCCTGCCGTACGGCGAGCAGGACGGCCGCCACGACGGCGAGCAGCGCCACCGCGCCGACCACGGCCAGGGTCCGTCCGACCTCGCGGGTCACCGTGGAGCGGGACTCCTCGACGACGACGATCTCGCCCTGCTCGCCCTTGGCGGTGCCGCGGATGACGCTGTCGGGGATCCGGTCGCCGACATCCACCGGCGGCTGCCCGGGGACGGTGATCCGGGCGTAGCGGCCCATGTCCAGCTGCTCGGCGAGGGCCTGGGCATCGATGGGCTTGTGCTCCAGGACGCTCGCCTCGACGATGCCGACCAGGCGCAGCGCCTCGGACTCGATGCGGTCCTGGGCGCTGCTGGTGATCGTCCGGGTCTCCACGATCACGAGGGAGACCCCGAAGACGGCGATGACGACGAGCACCACGGCGAGCGTGGAGTTGATCAGACGGCGGCGCATGCTCCGGTGCCGCTAGCTCTTCTCGAAGCGGAAGCCGACGCCCCGGACGGTGGCGATGTAGCGCGGGTTCGCGGCGTCGTCGCCCAGCTTCTTGCGGAGCCAGGAGATGTGCATGTCGAGGGTCTTGGTGGAGGACCACCAGGTGGTGTCCCACACCTCGCGCATCAGCTGGTCGCGGGTGACGACCCGGCCGGCGTCGCGGACCAGGACCCGCAGCAGGTCGAACTCCTTGGCCGTGAGCTGGAGCTCCTCCTCCCCCATCCAGGCGCGGTGCGACTCGACGTCGATCCGTACGCCGTGGGTGGCGGGGGCCTGGGTGGCGTCGTTGGCGCCGCGCCGCAGCAGGGCCCGGACCCGGGCCAGCAGCTCGGCCAGGCGGAAGGGCTTGGTCACGTAGTCGTCGGCGCCGGCGTCCAGGCCGACGACCGTGTCGACCTCGTCCGCCCGGGCGGTGAGCACCAGGATGGGGAAGCCGTGGCCCTCGGCGCGCAGCCGGCGGGCGACCTCGAGGCCGTCCATGCCGGGCAGGCCCAGATCCAGGACGACGAGATCGACGCCGCCCTGCAGTCCCGCGTCCAGGGCGGTGGGGCCGTCCTCCCGGACCTCGACCTCGTACCCTTCCCGGCGCAGGGCGCGGGCCAGGGGCTCCGAGATGGATGCGTCGTCCTCGGCGAGCAGTACACGCGTCATGTGGGTGATGGTAGTCCGCGGGGACGATGTGGAGGGGCGCACCTGCACACCCCTGCCGATCTGGTCTTATGTCTGAGGGCGGCCTTCGAATGTGGCCAAACGGTTCCCTGCCTGCCTGTGATCCATCTCTCAAGTCCTTTCATATGCCGCAGTGTCGTGTCGTATGGTGGCGAGACGCCTGATGCACTACCTCTGAGACCTTTGCGCCGAAAAGCGAGCCGAAGGTCTCGATTCTGTCCGGATCGATCAGGGGGTCTTGACGACCTTCCTCTTCGACTTCGGTGACAGTGAATGACCTGTGGGCCGGGCCCCGCGCGCGAAGGATGCGCCTGGGGCGTGGATCCCGGTTACGGATATCCCGCTGCCCCCCTCCTCAAGGGACGGGGGCAGACCCCTGGGCGTGGGGTGGGACACCCGTCGCCGGTGCCGGCCACCCCCCACCGGGCGCTGTTCCGCTCACGAAGCGAAGCGTCCCGACCAAGCAAGGATCGACGATGGCTTCCAGCCTGACGAGGGACTCGGCCGCTGACGGCGAGAAGACCTTCCTCGGCCACCCCACCGGCCTGGCCTTCCTCTTCATGACCGAGATGTGGGAGCGCTACAGCTTCTACGGCATGCGCGCGCTGCTCGTGCTCTACCTGGCCACGAACGTGGCCGACGGTGGGCTCGGGATGAACGACGCGACCGCGGTCGCGATCTACTCCGTCTACAACGCGATGGTCTACCTGCTCGCCCTCCCGGGCGGCTGGCTGGGCGACCGCGTCTGGGGTGCCCGCAAGGCTGTGGCTGTCGCGGGTGTCGTCATCATGACGGGCCACTTCCTGCTGGCCGTGCCGGCGACCGTCTCGTTCTTCATCGGCCTGGCGCTCATCGCGGCCGGTTCCGGCGTGCTGAAGGCCAACATCTCCACGATGGTCGGCCAGCTGTACCGGGACGAGAACGACCCGCGCCGTGACGGCGGCTTCACGATCTTCTACATGGGCATCAACCTCGGTGCCTTCGTCGCCCCGCTGACCATCGGCTGGGTCGGCCAGGAGGTCAACTGGCACATCGGCTTCGCCATGGCCGGTGTCGGCATGGCCCTGGGTCTGCTGTTCTACTTCATCGGCTTCCGCCACCTGAACCCGGTCTCGAACCAGGTTCCGAGCCCGCTGAGCGCCGAGGAGAAGTCCTCGGTCGTCAAGAAGGGCCTGATCTGGCTGGGCGTCGCCGCCGCTGCCTACGCGGCCATCGGCCTGGCCGGCATCTTCACGATCAACTACGCCCTGTGGCCGCTGACCATCGCCGGTCTCATCCTCCCGGCGTGGGCGATCCTGCGGATCAAGCGCGACAAGGACCTCTCGGTGGTCGAGCGGTCCCGCATGTCGGCGTACGTCTGGTTCTTCGCCGCCGCCGCGATCTTCTGGGCGATCTACGACCAGACCGGCTCCACGCTGGCCCTGTTCGCGAAGGACAGCACGGACAGCACGCTGTTCGGCTTCTCGTTCCCGGAGAGCTGGTTCCAGTCTCTGAACCCGCTGTTCGTGATGGCGCTCGCGCCGGTCTTCGCCTGGCTGTGGGTGGCCCTCGCCCGTCGCTCCAAGGAGCCGACCACCCTCGCGAAGTTCTCCTTCGCGCTGGTCATGATCGGTGCCTCCTTCGGCGTCATGATGGTCGCCCAGGGCCTGGCCGGCGGCGACGCGAAGGTCAGCCCGATGTGGCTGGTCGGCGTCTACTTCATCCAGACCGTCGGCGAGCTCACCCTCTCCCCCGTCGGCCTGTCGCTGACCACCAAGCTGGCGCCGCAGAAGTACGGCTCCCAGATGATGGGTGTCTTCTTCCTCGCGGTCACCGCCGGTGACTCGACCATCGCGCTGCTCCAGCTGCTCGGCGCCCCGACGGACACCCAGGGCTGGTTCGCCACCCAGGGCGTGCTCGCCGTCCTCGCCGGCATCGCGATCTACATGTACCGCAAGAAGGTCCAGCCCCTCATGGGCGGCGTGCACTGACGCACCCCCCGTACGCGCGCAGCGGCCCGGCACACCTCCTGGTGTGCCGGGCCGCTGCGTTGTACGGCGGGAGCGGATTCAGGCGCCCTTCACCTCGGAGGTGAACCCCACGAGGAACGACTTGAAGCCGCACCCGACCTTGGCCTTCGATCCCGTCGACGTCCATCCGCTGTGGTACGTGCGGCGGACCACGTGTTCCCGCACACCCTGCACCGTGTCGCACGTGATCACGGCGCGATGCACCGCACCGGAGGGAAAGCGTCCCTTGCAGGCGGACGTGACGTTGGGCCGGCCCAGCCGGTCCATGTCGGCGGTCGCGCGACAGCCTCCTTCCATGCCGCCGGCAGGCGCGGCCGCGGCGATCGGGGCGCCGGACACGCCCAGGACCATGGCGGCGGCCACTGCCGCGAAGACGGATGTGAGCTGCATGCATGGCTCCGTTCATCCAGCGGATTCCGACGTTCCGCTCTGGCGGCCGAAGCTATCCGGCGCAGCGCCGCCGGGACCGCAAAGCCGTGCGCGCCACACCCGCACGGGGGACGTGCACGGCTTCGGCCGCTCGTGCCGATGCGGCTACCGCGTGCCGCGCAGGCGGCGCCACGGGGTGAAGGTGAAGACCGCGCCGCCGAGCAGGATCACCGTGCCCGCGACCAGGGCGAGGGCCTTGATGCCGCCCTCGTCCTCGGCGCCCGTCTCGGCGAGACCGCCCGAGGCGGTGGTGGAGCCGGTGGTGGTCGGCGAGCCGGAGCCGCCCTCCTGGGCCGTGGTGTCGAGCTCCAGCGAGACGCCACTGCTGGCCGCCTTGCAGGGCACGTTGATCGGCGTGGCCCCCGGGGCCATCGTGACGTCGATCGTCAGCTGGTCCGGGCTCAGCGTGACCTTGCCGGTCTTGCCGGGCTTGTAGGTGCCGGTCATGTCGCTGAGGCTGACCGGGGCCTTGTCCGGGATCGGCTCCGCGTTGGCCGGGCCGGAGACCTTGACCACGCCGCTGTCGGCGCCGCCGAGCTTGATGTTCATCGAGGGCTTGAGGGCCCCCGCCGGCAGGGCCATCGGGCTGGCCATCGCGCCCTTGGCGGTCTTGACGGTCAGGTCGTAGCTGCCGCCGTTCTTCTTGGCGTTGATCGTGACCGGGGTCTTGATGCCGCCGGGAACGACCGGACCGCAGTCGAAGGCGACCTCGACGGGCTTGCCCGGGAAGTCGGTCTGGCCCCCGCTGCCACCGCTGGTGGACCCGCCACCGGTGGATCCACCACTGGTCGATCCACCGTTCGTGGATCCGCCGTTCGTGGATCCGCCGTTCGTGGACCCGCCGTACGTCGTGCCGCCGCTGGTGCCGGCCGCCACGTCGATGGTGGCCCCGACGCCCACGTCACCCGTGGGTGCGCACTTGGTGACGAAGGTGCCGAAGGAGAAGGTGACCGCGACGTCGTACTTGCCGGGGGTCAGCGTGATCTTGCCCGGTTTGGTGAGCTTCAGCTTCCCCTTCATCGTGGACATCTGCATCGGGGCCTTCTTGGGGATCGGCGGGTTCTTCTTCTCCCCGACGACCTTCAGCTCGCCGCCCCCGCCGCCCACCGTGATCCAGCCGGTGGGCTGGACCGAGTCCTGCGGGATGTCCATCAGGTCCGTGTTGTTCGAGGCCGGCTTCACGGTCTCCCAGGACACGTCGACCTCGTCACCGACCTTCGCCGAGGCCGGAGCGCTGACCTTGGCGGTGGTCTCGCCCTCCACCGGGTCGCCGCCGCCTGCCGGCGGCACGCACTTGACGTTGAACTTGGTCTCGGCCGCCTGGGCAGGAGTGGCCCCGATGGCTATACCGGCGCCGCCCAGCAGCAGCGCGATCACGGCCGCGCTCACCCTCCGTTGGGTCTTCACAAATGTCCTTTCGTCGTCGGACTGTTCTCAGACGGTGCGGACGCCTGTGGTACGTGTGGGGATCTCGGCCCCGGCGCGCTGTCCGGGGTGAACCACGGCAGGACCGCCGTGGGGGTCTGGGGGGAGTCCGACGCAGCAGCAGCCGCAGCCGCCGACCCGGACTCCGCGGCCGGGAGCGGCGCCTGCGCACCCCGGTGGCGGCCGACGGCCGGAGCCGTACGCGGCCGGACCCTGTCCACGACGGCCATGCCGATACGGAAGACCGCGGCCGGGATCACCAGCAGGAGCAGGCCCCAGAACAGCAGGACTCCGTACGGGCGGTCCACGCCCCAGGGCTGGGTGGCCACGACCGTGTCGCCGTACTTGAGGGAGACGGTGTAGTCCCCGTGGGCCCCCGCCGCGAGGCTGACGTCCAGCCGGACCTCCGCCTTGCCGCCCGGCGGGATCGTGCCCTTCCACCGGACCTCGTCCCACAGCGGTGCGAACACCCCGTGGGCGGTGCCGAGCTGGAAGACCGGGTCCTTGACCGGGGCCGAGCCGAGGTTGCCGACGGTGACCGTGAACTTCCGGCCGGGCGGGGCGCCGAACCAGGTCAGCACCCCGTCCTCGCCCTCGAGCCGGACCCCGGTGAGCATCGCCAGGCGCGGCGTGCCGGACTCGGCCGGCAGCTCGGCCACCGGGTGGTCGGTGATCTTCAGGGGGGCGGCGACGGTGGACTGGTCCCCGTTGACGGAGGTGACGTTCACGACGCAGGGGCAGGGCTTGGGCGGTGCCACCACGGGCAGCCGGGCGGTGAAGTGCCCGTCGTCGCCGACCGAGACCGCGGTTCCGTCCGCATTGGCGCAGCTGTTGGTGCCGCCGATCATGTTCTGCCCGCAGACCAGCAGCATCACCAGGGTCTTGGCCCGCCAGCCGGTGCCGGTGACGGTGATCTCCGTGCCCTTGGCGGCCTCCTGGAGCGAGAGCGCCACGGCGGGCTTGCCCTCGGCGGCCACCGCGGCCGGGGCCGGGAACAGGACCAGTGCGCACAGCGCCAGCCCCGCCGCGAGGAGGGCCCCGACCCTGCCGCCGACCGTTCCGCCGACCTTGGCGCTCACCTGGATGCTCCCGTCAGCTCGTGTTCCGGTGCCCGGTTCCCCGCGGGTACGGGCTCCTCGTACGCCGGCGGCTCCCTGCGGCTGCGCCGGTTCCGTACGAGGAGCAGCGCGGCCGCGGTGACCCCGCCGAGGCCGAGCAGCCCGGCGCCGGTCCGGGCTGCGATCCCCCAGGGCACGAACCGCGCCGAGGCGGTGGCGGTGGCCGGGGCGGCGCCGGGGGCGGTGACCGTGAGGGTGAGGTCGACGTCGTCGAGGACCGGGGCTCCGGGCCAGGGCTCGGTCAGCGACACCCGCTGGCCGGGGAGCAGCTCCACCGGCAGGGCGCGGGCGGTCCGGCCCGGGACCTCGCCGAAGAGGCCCTCGGCGCGCAGGGCCAGTTCGGGAGCGAGGGCCACGTTGCCGCGGTTGACCAGGGTGTACGCGACCACCGCGCGGGCGCCCTTGCCGCGTACGGAGACGTCCTCGACCGTGAGGGCGGCCAGCGTCGGGCCGCCGACGCGCAGGTCGACCCGTACGCCCACCTCGCGGCCGTCCTCGGTGGCGACCACGGCGGCCGGGTGGTCGCCGGGGAGGGCGGCGGGCGGCAGGGTGACGGTGAAGGGGACCACCGCGCGGGTGCGGGGCGGGATCTTCACGGTGGCGGCGGCCCCGAAGCTGATCCAGGACCCGGCGCCGGCCGATTCCTGCACGGGACGCACGGCGAAGGCGCCGCCGGCCGTGTTGTAGGCGTCGGCCCCGCGCAGGGTGACGGTGTGCTCCCGGCCGGAGGTGTTGGTCAGGGCCAGCCGGTCCTCGAGGACGGTGCCTGCGGGGCCCGCAAGGTAGAAGGACGGCCGGGCCGCTGCGGCGCTGCCCGCGGCGGGCTCGGCGGTCCAGCCGGGCTCGTCCGCGGCGGCGGCGCCCGGAGCCCCGAGCAGCAGGGCCGCGGCGAGCAGCGCGAAGCACAGGCGCCGGACGGAACCGATGGTGTGGAGCACGGGCATGGCCGGGGGTGCTCCGTTCAGGACCGGGCCCGCTGGCCGCGCCGGGTCAGCCAGAGCACGCCGGCGGCGCCGGTGAGCAGCACGGTGCCGCCGAGGGTGCCGAGGGCGAGGGCGGAGTCGGTGGGTCCGGTCTGCGGGAGGGTGTCTTCCGGGGTGCCGCCGGACTGCGGACCCGCCGTCACCTCCAGCTCCAGGGACGGCTTGGGGCTGTTGCCGGGGGTGCAGGTGGTGGTGGTCCCCAGCGCCTTGATGGTGAGCACGCCCGCGGTGAAGGTGACCTTGCCGCTCTTCTTGGGGGTGTAGGTGCCCGAGAGGTCGGTGATCTTGATGGGGGTGTTGGCGGGCACGGCCTCGGGGTTGGGCGGTCCCGACACCGGCACGGACGCCTTCTCCGCCCCGTCGGCCATGATGACGGCGCTGGGGCTCATCGCGCCCTTGCCGAGTTCGACGGGGCTGGACGAGACGCCCTTCTGGAAGGACATCGTCAGCTTGTAGCCGTCGCCCTCCTTGACGGCCTTGATGTCGATGGGCGACACCGCCGATTTGTCCCCGATGGGGGTCTTGCAGTCGTACGCGACGTCGACGACGTCGGCGTGGGCTGCGGGGGCGGCCAGCAGGACCGCCGTTCCGGCCAGCGCGGAGGCCAGCGCAAGCGCGGTGGAGCGTTTCCGGTCGGACACCTTCGTCTTCCCCTCGGGCCATAAGTTACTGACGACACATCAGATTGGTGGCTCAAGGTACGCCCGGGACCTTACGGAGGGAAGACACAGGACAGGCCTGGATCCACGGCCTTTCGGCCGCCTGGATTCAGGCCATGTCCGGGCGTATCGGCGGTCGTTCAGACGTCGTTCAGACGTCGTTCAGGCGGCTCGGACGCCTCGCTGCCAGACGGCGGAGACGAGCGGGACACCGGGGCGGTACGCCAGGTGGACGTGGCTCGGAGCCTCCAGGAGGGCCAGGTCGGCGCGGGCTCCGGGGGCGATCCGGCCGATGTCGGTGCGGCGCAGCGCCCGCGCACCGCCGGCGGTGGCCGCCCACAGCGCCTCGTCCGGGGTCATCCGCATGTCCCGGACCGCGAGCGCGATGCAGAACGGCATGGAACTCGTGTACGAGGAGCCCGGGTTGCAGTCGGTGGACAGCGCGACGGTGGCGCCCGCGTCGATGAGGCGGCGGGCGTCGGGCCACTGGGCGCGGGTGGAGAACTCGGCGCCGGGCAGCAGCGTCGCGACGGTGGTGTCCGCAGCCTGTACGAGGGCGTCGACGTCGGCGTCGGTGAGGTGGGTGCAGTGGTCGGCGGAGGCCGCCTCCAGCTCGACGGCGAGCTGCACGCCGGGGCCGTAGGACAGCTGGTTGGCGTGGACGCGCGGGATCAGCCCGGCGGCGGCGCCGGCGGTGAGGATCGCGCGGGCCTGGTCGCCGTCGAAGGCCCCCTTCTCGCAGAACACGTCCACCCAGCGGGCGTACGGGGCGCAGGCCGCCAGCATCTCGCCGGTGACGAGGTCGACGTAGCCGGCCGGGTCCTCGGCGTAGTCGGGGGACACGATGTGCGCGCCGAGGTAGGTGACCTCCTCGGTGTGCGCGGCGGCGATGCGCAGGGCGCGGGCCTCGTCCTCGACCGTGAGGCCGTAGCCGGACTTGGTCTCAAACGTGGTGGTGCCCTGGCGGCGCGCCTCGTCGAGGTGGCGCAGCAGGTTGGCCTCGAGCTCGGCGTCGGTGGCGGCGCGGGTGGCGGCGACGGTGGTGCGGATGCCGCCGGCGGAGTAGCTGCGCCCGGACATCCGGGCGTTGAACTCGGCGGTGCGGTCGCCGGCGAAGACGAGGTGCGAGTGGGAGTCGACGAAGCCGGGGATGAGGGCTCGGCCCTGCGCGTCGAACGCGGAGTCGGCGGCCGGCGCGCTGTCGGCGGGGCCGACCCAGGCGATGGTCTCGCCGTCGATGACGACCGCCGCGTCCTGGACCAGGCCGAGGGGGCTGCCGTCGCCGAGGGCGGGGTCGTTGGTGACGAGGCTGCCGATGTTGGTGACGAGGGTGGTGGTCATGGTTCCTCTCGAGGTTTCTCTCCCCGCCCCGCCCTTTCTCCGTTTCCCGGGCTCTGCCCGGACCTGGTCCTCGAACGGGTCCGGGCAGAGCCCGGTTTCGGGACGGGGCGGGGTGGGGGACAGCAACGTCAGCCGCGGAGGGCGGCGATGGACTCGGACAGGGCCGACGGGACATCCGGGACGAGGGTGTGCGACCCGTCGCGGACGATGTGGCGGCCGCCCACCACCGTGTGCCGGACATCGGCGGCCGTCGCCGCGAAGACGGCCGTCTCCGCGCCGAGCCTCGGCAGCGGCCCCGCCGTACGGACGGAGTCCAGGGCGATCGTGGTGAAGTCCGCGAGCGCACCCGCCTCCAGGCGCCCCGCGTCGGCCAGACCAAGGGCCGCATGGCCATCGGCGGTGGCCGCCGTCAGCAGCGCGTTCGCCGTCCAGTGGCCCCGGGTCCGGCTGCGCAGGCGCTCGTTGAGCTCCATCGCCCGCGCCTCCTCCAGCAGGTCGATCACCGCATGGCTGTCGCTGCCCAGCGAGAGCGGGCTGCCCGCGTGCTGGAGCCGCCGGGCCGGGCCGATGCCGTCGGCGAGGTCCCGCTCCGTCGTGGGGCACATGCACGTACCGGTCGTGGTGCCGCCCAGCAGCGCGATGTCCCCGTCCGTCAGGTGCGTGTTGTGGACGCCGGTGGTCCGCGGGCCGAGCACCCCGTGGTCGGCCAGGAGCTGGGTCGGGGTACGCCCGTGCGCGGCCTGGCAGGCCTCGTTCTCGGCGGTCTGCTCGGAGAGGTGGACGTGCAGCGGGGCCTGCCGCTCCTCGGCCCAGCGGGCGACCGTGGCCAGTTGCCCGGCCGGTACGGCGCGCACGGAGTGGATCGCCGCCCCGATCAGGGCGTGCTCGCGGGGCTTGAGCGCCGAGACGCGCTCGGCCCAGGCGTCGGCCGTCCCGTCGGAGAACCGCAGCTGGTGCGGGTTCGGCGCCTCGCCGAAGCCCGACGACAGGTACGCCGTGTCGAGCAGCGTGATCCGGATGCCCGCCTCGGCGGCCGCCTCGATCAGCGCCTCGCCCATGGCGTTCGGGTCCGCGTACGGGACGCCGCCGGGCGCGTGGTGGACGTAGTGGAACTCGCCGACGTTGGTGATGCCGGCCAGCGCCATCTCCGCGTACACCGCCCGCGCGAGCGCGAAGTACGTGTCGGGGGTGAGGTTCTGGGCGACCTGGTACATGAACTCGCGCCAGGTCCAGAAGGTCCCGGAGCCCACCTGCACCAGGGAGCGCAGCGCCCGGTGGAAGGCATGGCTGTGCGCGTTGGCCAGCCCGGGGACGGTCAGGCCGCGCAGCACCTCGGCGCCCGGCGGCGGGGTCTCGACCCCGGCGCGCAGGGCGGCGATCCGCCCGTCGGCGCCGGCCTCGAGGGCCACGCCCGGCTCGACGTGGGTGCCGAGCCAGGCGTGTTCCAACCAGTACGTCTTCAGCGGCACGCGAGACCTTCCAGTACGTCGGCGAGGGCGAGGACGCCGGCCACGCAGTCGTCCTCGGGAGCGAACTCCTTCGGCGAGTGGGAGACGCCGGTCGGGTTCCGTACGAACAGCATCGCGGTCGGGACGGCGGCGGAGAGGATTCCGGCGTCGTGTCCCGCCCCGGTGCCGAGGACGGGGACGGAGCCGCCGAGGATCCGGTTCATCTCGTCGCGCAGGGCGTGCTCGAACTCGACGACCGGGGTGAAGGACTCCCGGACGATGGCCAGGTCGATGCCGTCCTGGTCGGCGCGCTCGCGGGCCGCCTTCTCGACGGCGGTGACCACCGCGTCGAGGGTGGCCTGGTCGGCGGCGCGGGAGTCGAGCCAGCCGCGGACGAGCGACGGGATGGCGTTGACCCCGTTCGGCTCGACGGCGATCTTGCCGAAGGTCGCGACGGCGCCGGCGAGGGAGGCCTCGGTACGGGCGGCCAGGACGGTCGCCGCGTACGTGAGCATCGGGTCGCGCCGGTCCACGAGGCGGGTGGTGCCGGCGTGGTTGGCCTCGCCGTGGAAGTCGAACCGCCAGCGGCCGTGCGGCCAGATCGCGGACGCGATGCCGACGGCGTCGCCGGACAGGTCCAGGGCCCGGCCCTGCTCCACGTGGAGCTCGACGAACGCGCCGATGCGGGCGAGGCGCTCCGGGTCGGCCCCGATGGTGTCGGGGTCGTACCCGGCGGCCTCCATGGCCTGGGGCAGGCTGATTCCGTCGGCGTCGCGGAGCTCGTACGCCTTCTCCTTGGTCAGCTGCCCGGCGGCGAGCCGGGAGCCGACGCAGGCGAGGCCGAAGCGGGCCCCTTCCTCGTCACCGAAGTTGGTGATGGCCAGGGGCCTGGCGAACTCCGCGCCCCTCCTGCGGAGTTCGTCCAGGGCGGCGAAGGAGGACACCACGCCGAGGGGGCCGTCGAAGGCGCCGCCGTCGGGGACGGAGTCCAGATGGGAGCCGGTAACGACGGCGTCACCGGCGAGGGGGTCGCCGAGCCAGGCCCACTGGTTGCCGTTGCGGTCGGTCTCGTAGGCGAGGCCGCGGGCCTCCGCCTGGGCCTGGAACCAGGTCCGGCAGTCGGCGTCGGCACCGGTCCACGCGTAGCGGCGGTACCCGCCGGAGTCGGCGTGCCGGCCGAGGGGGGCGAGCTCGTTCCACATGCTGTGGAACGAGGCCGCCCCTGCGGGGTTGTCGCTCACGCGTCGTCGCCCTCGCGCATGGGGACGCGGACGCCGCGCTCGTCGGCCACCGACTCGGCGATGTCGTAGCCCGCGTCGACGTGGCGGATGACGCCCATGCCCGGGTCGTTGGTGAGGACGCGGCGGATCTTCTCGCCCGCGAGCTTGGTGCCGTCGGCGACGGTGACCTGGCCGGCGTGGATCGAGCGGCCCATGCCGACGCCGCCGCCGTGGTGGATCGAGACCCAGGACGCGCCGGAGGCGACGTTGACCATGGCGTTGAGCAGCGGCCAGTCGGCGATCGCGTCGGAGCCGTCGAGCATGGCCTCGGTCTCGCGGTACGGGGAGGCCACGGAACCGCAGTCGAGGTGGTCGCGGCCGATGGCCAGCGGGGCGGCGAGGGTGCCGTCGGCCACCATCTCGTTGAAGCGCTCGCCCGCCTTGTCGCGCTCGCCGTAGCCGAGCCAGCAGATGCGCGCCGGCAGGCCCTGGAAGTGGACGCGCTCGCCGGCCATCTTGATCCAGCGGTGCAGCGACTCGTTCTCCGGGAAGAGCTCCAGCATCGCCTTGTCGGTCTTGTGGATGTCCGAGGCCTCGCCGGACAGGGCCGCCCAGCGGAACGGGCCCTTGCCCTCGCAGAACAGCGGGCGGATGTACGCCGGGACGAAGCCGGGGAAGGCGAACGCGCGGTCGTAGCCGGCCAGCTGCGCCTCGCCGCGGATGGAGTTGCCGTAGTCGAAGACCTCGGAGCCGGCGTCCATGAAGCCGACCATGGCCTCGACGTGCTTCGCCATCGACTCGCGGGCCCGCGTGGTGAAACCGGCCGGGTCCTTGGCCGCATACGCCGCCATGTCGTCGAAGTCGACGCCGATCGGCAGGTACGCGAGCGGGTCGTGCGCGGAGGTCTGGTCCGTCACGATGTCGATCGGGGCGCCCTCGGCGAGCATCTGCGGGAGGAGCTCGGCCGCGTTGCCGAGCAGGCCGATGGAGAGGGGCTTGCGGGCGTCGCGCGCCTCGACCGCGAGCTGCAGCGCGTGCCGCAGGTTGTCGGCCTTCACGTCCAGGTAGCGGTGCTCGATGCGGCGCTCGATGGCGCGCGGGTCGACGTCGATGCAGATCGCGACGCCGTCGTTCATCGTCACGGCCAGCGGCTGGGCGCCGCCCATGCCGCCGAGGCCCGCGGTGAGGGTGATGGTGCCGGCGAGGGTGCCGCCGAACTTCTTGGCCGCGACGGCCGCGAAGGTCTCGTACGTGCCCTGCAGGATGCCCTGGGTGCCGATGTAGATCCAGGAGCCGGCGGTCATCTGGCCGTACATGGTCAGGCCCAGCTGCTCCAGGCGGCGGAACTCCTCCCAGTTGGCCCAGTCGCCGACCAGGTTGGAGTTGGCGAGCAGCACGCGCGGCGCCCACTCGTGGGTCTGCATCACGCCGACCGGGCGGCCGGACTGCACGAGCATCGTCTCGTCCTGCTTGAGGGTCCGCAGGGTGCGGACCATCGCGTCGTACGAGCGCCAGTCGCGCGCCGCCTTGCCGGTGCCGCCGTAGACGACGAGCTTGTCGGGGTGCTCGGCGACCTCGGGGTCGAGGTTGTTCTGCAGCATCCGGAGGGCGGCTTCCTGCTGCCATCCCAGGGTGCTGAGCTCGGTGCCTCGCGCAGCACGTACGGGGCGGGGTCCTGACATGGCGGTGCCTCCTCCGATGTTGGTCAATCTATTCACATCCTGACTTCCTGAATAGATTCAGTCAACAGCTGCGGGCCGACCCGCCGGATGATTGGCTGACGGACATGGCTGTCGAGACGCACACGGCGGCGGGCGCGGCGGACGCCGCGGCGCGCCGGGACCTGGCCGTACGGGCCGCGGTCGAGCAGGGTCTGGTGGGCGGGGCGGATGCCGCGGAGCCCCTGGTCTGCCTGCTGGACGTGACCGGGATCCGATCCTCCGCCGCCGCCCTGACCAGCGCCTTCGCGGCCGCTCTGGCGCCCGGCACCCCCGTCCTGCACGCCTTCGCGGTGAAGGCGTGCCCGCTCGTGCCGGTGCTGAGGCTGCTCTCGTACTGCGGCCTCGGCTGCGAGGTCGCGAGCCCCGGCGAGCTGGCGCTGGCCCGGGCGGCCGGGGTGACACCGGAGCGGACCGTTCTGGACTCCCCCGCCAAGACCGTGGCCGAGCTGCGCGAGGCGCTGGCGCTCGGGATCGCCGTCAACGCCGACAACCGGCAGGAACTGGAACGCCTGGACGCGCTGGTCGCCGAAGCTCCCACGGCGGCCCCTCTGGGGATCCGGATCAACCCGCAGACGGGCGCGGGCGCGATCGACGCCCTGTCCACGGCCACCGCGACGTCGAAGTTCGGGATCGCGCTGCGGGATCCGGGGGCGCGCGAGTGGCTCGTACGGGCCTTCCTGGACCGGCCGTGGCTGACCCGGCTGCACACCCACTCGGGCTCCCAGGGCGTGCCCCTCCCCATGATCGCGGAAGGGGTCCGCGCCCTCCACTCCCTGGCGGAGGAGATCAACGCGGCGGCCGGCCGCCGCCAGGTCGACACCCTCGACATCGGCGGGGGCCTGCCGGTGAACTTCGCGTCGGACGCCGACACCCCGACGTACGCGCAGTACGTGGCGGCCCTCCGGGAGGCCGCCCCGGCCCTCTTCTCCGGCCGCTACGGCCTGGTGACGGAGTTCGGCAGGTCCCTGCTGGCCAAGCACGGGCTGGTGCTCTCCCGGGTCGAGTACACGAAGACCACCGGGGGCCGCCCGATCGCACTCACGCACGCCGGGGTCCAGCTGGCGACCCGTACGGTCTACGCACCGGCGGCGTGGCCGCTGCGGATCCTGCCGTACGACGCGAAGGGCACCCCGAAGACGGGCCCGCCCGTCGCCCAGGACATCGCGGGCCCGGCGTGCTTCGCGGGCGACCTGCTGGCCACGGCCCGGGAACTGCCGGAACTGGCTCCGGGGGACCTGATCGCGGTTCCGGACACGGGCGCGTACTTCTTCACGGCCCACTACGGCTACAACAGCCTCCCGCGCCCGCCGGTCCACGGCTTCACGACGTCCCCCGGGGGCACGGTCCACTTCACCCTGGCCCGCCCGGCCCAGTCGGCGGCATCGATCGTGGCGGAGGCGGGGGGCGGTTTGCGGGACGGGCTGGTGTGACCGGGGTGACGGAGACCGCTGACCGGCATCGGGGATGCGGGGCTATGCGTGCGGCCGTCGCCCCTGTGGGGGGGTGAAGACCCCGCCCCGGCGGAGCCCCTACTCCACGAACAACCCCCGCGCCGCCGCCCGCGCGTCGAAGGCCTCCAGGCGGGCCTGGGCATCCGGGAGGGCGTCGGCCATCGCCTCCAGCAGGACCCGGCCCAGCAGCATCGGCGCGCACGCCGTGTCGAAGGCCAGTCCCGTCCCGACGGGCGCCGGGATCAGCAGGTCCGAGGAGCGGGCCACCGGGGCGAACGCCGAGTCCGCGACCGTCACCACCTTCAGCCCGGCCGCCCGCGCGTGGTCCAGGGCCTCCGCCACCTCCCGCGGATGCCGCGGCAGCGCGAAGCACAGCAGCGCCGAGGCCCCGGCCCCGGCCGCCGCGTCGATCCGGTCGGCGAGCATCGAGCCGCCCTCGTCGAGGAGCCGTACGTCCGGGTGCACCTTGGCGGCGAAGTACGCGAACCCGCGCGCCTGCGAGGACGCCGCCCTCAGCCCGAGCACGGGCAGCGGCCTGGACGCGGCGAGCACCCGGCCCGCCTCCTCGACCGGCGAGGGGTCTGCGAGCATCGCCGAGAGCTGCCGCAGGTTCTCGATCTCACCCTGGACGGCCTGCTGGTACTCGTTGTACGCGTCCCCCTGCGCGGCCTCGGCGCGCTCGGCGGGAGCCACCTCGCGCAGGTGCCGGCGCAGCGCCGGATATCCGTCGAAGCCGAGCGCCACCGCGAAGCGGGTCACCGAGGGCTGGCTCACCCCGGCCAGCTCGGCGAGCTCCACGCTCGACAGGAACGGCACGTCCGCCGCACCCCGGACCATGCAGTGGGCGATTCGCCGCTGGGTGGGCGTCAGCCGGTGCCCCTCGAACAGCTTCTGCAGCCGCGCTGCCGGGCTGTCGCTCATCCCGACCCCTCCGTCCCCATGAATATTCAGTCACCGAGCACTCTGCATGCGGTTATGCAGCACGGCAAGCCGCGGACCGCTCCGCGAGACGACCCGGGGTGGGGACGGCCCCGGGATACGGGGGCTACCCCCAGTGCCGGCGCCGGCGCCCGTTCCTACGCTGGGCTCATGGAGTCCCAGGAGCTGAAGAAGGAACTCGACGCGACGTTGGACGCCCGGCGCGAGCTGGGGCCGGACTACGAGGCCGCGCTCGTGGACTCCTTCGTGGAGAAGGTCGACACCCAGGTCCGCCGCCGGCTGGCCGAGGAGCGCCTGGCCGCCGTCCGCGGGGGCCAGGGCGGCGGCGCGCTGTCGCCGCTGGACGGCAACTTCGGTGAACGCTTCGGCTTCGCGATCATCACGCTGGTCCTGGCGATCCCGCTGTCGGCCATCGGCGCCACGCAGGCGGGGTTCAAGGGCCTGCTGGTCGCCTGGGCGGGCGTCGTCGGCGTGAACTTCATCCACGCGACGAAACGCCTCCGCCACCGCTCCTGACCGCTGCACGGGCGAGCCGAGCCCAATGAAAAAGAGGTGTGCGCGGGGACCGCCGCACCCTCGCGAGCGCGAGGGGCGGGACGACGGCGGTCCCCGCGAAGGACACGGGCCGGGTCAGGGCCGGCCGCGTCCGTGGCGTCCACGCGGTCCGGGAGCCGCTCCGGAATCACGCCAACGCCGTTCGGTGGTGCCGGCCGGGGCGTTTGCGCTCCTGCCGACAACCACCACTGTGCCGGAGCCGTGTTAAGCCGGTGCTGCCGTCACATGACGGGCCCGTACCTTTTGGACGACATACCGACACGGCGTCATCCCGCCACCGGCAGCGGCTACTTCGCGCCCTTCGCGAGGAACGCCAGCAGGTCCTGGCGGCTGACCACGCCGGTCGGCTTGCCCTCGACCAGCACGATCGCCGCGTCCGCCTCGCCCAGCACGGACATCAGCTCCGACACCGGCTCGCCCGAGCCGACCTGCGGCAGCGGCCTGCTCATGTGCTTCTCGAGCGGGTCGGACAGCGAGGCCTGCTTCGCGAACAGCGCCGCCAGCAGCTCCTTCTCCACGACCGAGCCGATGACCTCGGCGGCCATCACGTCCGGGTGGCCGGCGCCGGGCTTGACGATGGGCATCTGCGAGACGCCGTACTCGCGCAGCACCTCGATGGCCTCGCCCACGGTCTCCTCGGGGTGCATGTGGACCAGGGACGGCATGGCGCCCTCCTTGTCCGCGAGCACGTCGCCGATGCGCGCCGCGGGGCCCGCCTCCTCCAGGAAGCCGTGACCGGCCATCCACTCATCGCTGAAGATCTTGCTCATGTAGCCGCGGCCGCTGTCCGGCAGCAGGACGACGACCACGTCGTCCGGGCCGAGGCCCTCGGCGGCCTTCAGCGCCGCGACGACCGCCATGCCGCAGGAGCCGCCGACGAGGAGGCCCTCCTCCTTGGCGAGGCGGCGGGTCATCTGGAAGGAGTCCTTGTCGGACACCGCGATGATCTCGTCGGTGACGTTCGGGTCGTACGCGGTCGGCCAGAAGTCCTCGCCGACGCCCTCGACCAGGTACGGCCGGCCGGAGCCGCCGGAGTAGACCGAGCCCTCGGGGTCGGCGCCGATGACCTTGACCTTGCCGCCGGACACCTCCTTGAGGTAGTTGCCGGTGCCCGAGATCGTGCCGCCCGTGCCGACGCCCGCGACGAAGTGGGTGATCTTCCCGTCCGTCTGCTCCCACAGCTCGGGACCGGTGGTCTCGTAGTGCGAACGGGGGTTGTTCGGGTTGCTGTACTGGTCCGGCTTCCAGGCGCCCGGGGTCTCGCGGACGAGGCGGTCGGACACGTTGTAGTAGGAGTCCGGGTGCTCGGGGTCGACGGCCGTCGGGCAGACCACCACGTCGGCGCCGTACGCGCGCAACACGTTGATCTTGTCCATGGACACCTTGTCAGGGCAGACGAAGATGCACTTGTAGCCCTTCTGCTGGGCCACGATGGCGAGTCCTACGCCGGTGTTGCCGCTCGTCGGCTCCACGATGGTGCCTCCGGGCTTGAGGGCACCGCTCTGCTCGGCGGCCTCGATCATCCGGACGGCGATCCGGTCCTTCACGGATCCGCCGGGATTGAAGTACTCGACCTTGGCAAGGACGGTGGCCTGCAGGCCTTCGGTCACACGGTTGAGCTTCACCAGCGGGGTGTTGCCGACGAGGCTGATCATCGAGTCGTGGAATTGCACCATGTTCTCCAGGGAGGGGACTCCACGGGTTCTCCGGGAGGTCCGGCCAGAGTATGCGGAAAGGGATTGGCCGACCGGCAGTACGGGGCAGGTAGGTCATCGAGGCCAGGCAGCAAAGCGAGGTGGCTCGACAGGTGTCCAGGGCGAGGACGGCCCGCCGGATCGCGGCGGGCGCGGCGTACGGCGGCGGCGGGCTCGGGCTGGTCGGAGCCGCCGCCGTGGGGCTGGTGCTGGCGGAGGTCCAGTTCGCCAAGCGGACGGTGGGCACCGGGCTGGGCGATCCGCCGCGGGCGGACGGGCTGTACGGGAGTGAGTTCGCCAGACCCGAGGCCGGCCCCGGGCTGGAACCGGGCACCGTCCCGCTGCGGCTCGCCATGCTGGGCGACTCCACGGCCGCCGGGCTCGGTGTGCGCCGGGCCAGACAGACCCCGGCCGCGCTGATGGCCTCGGGGCTGGCGGCGGTGGCCGAGCGCCCGGTGGAGCTGCGCAACGTGGCCGCCTCCGGGGCCATGTCCGACGACCTCGACCGCCAGGCGGGCCTGCTCCTGGACGGCGAGCTGCCGCCGCCGGACGTGTGCGTGATCATGATCGGCGCGAACGACGTGACGCGGCGCATGCCGCCGACGCAGTCGGTGCGCCACCTCACCTCGGCCGTACGCCGGCTGCGGCTCGCGGGCTCCGAGGTGGTGGTCGGAACCTGCCCCGACCTGGGCACCATCGAGCCGGTGTACCAGCCGCTGCGGTGGCTGGCCCGCCGGGTCTCGCGCCAGCTGGCTGCCGCGCAGACCATAGGGGTCGTCGCCCTGGGGGCCCGTACGGTCTCGATGGGAGACCTGCTGGGCCCGGAATTCGCGGCGAACCCCCGCGAGATGTTCGGCCCGGACTCGTACCACCCGTCGGCGGAGGGGTACGCGACCGCCGCCATGGCCGTCCTCCCCACCCTGTGCGCGGCGCTCTCCCTGTGGCCGGAGTCGGACCGCCTGGAGGTGGCGCGGAACGAGGACATGCTGCCGGTGGCCAAGGCCGCGTCTGCCGCTGCCGGGCAGGCGGGCACCGAGGTCACGGCCGCCCGCGGGCCGTGGGCCCTCCTCAAGCACCGTCGCCGCCGCCGGGTCCCGGCCGAGGACGTGTCCGCACCCCCACCCAACCCGGACCCCGTCCCGGGCCCCCAGGTGGCAGGCACCTAGGTGCCGGAGCGGGGCGGAACAGGGCGCTGGGCGGGGGCGTTGCACCTGCGGAGCGACCGGCATCACATGCCGAAGCCGGTGACCTCGACCGTACGGGGCGGTAACTTCGCATGCGGTCCCGCAACGACGCACCCCTTGGAGTCCCGATGCCCGAAGCCGTCATCGTTTCCACCGCCCGCTCTCCCATCGGGCGCGCCGGCAAGGGATCCCTCAAGGACGTCCGCCCGGACGACCTGACCGCCACGATCATCCAGGCCGCCCTCGCCAAGATCCCCGAGCTGGACCCGCGCCAGATCGACGACCTGATGCTCGGCTGCGGCCTCCCCGGCGGCGAGCAGGGCCACAACCTGGCCCGCATCGTGGCCGTGCAGATGGGCATGGACTACCTGCCCGGCACCACGATCACCCGCTACTGCTCCTCCTCGCTCCAGACCTCCCGCATGGCGCTGCACGCCATCAAGGCCGGCGAGGGCGACGTCTTCATCTCCGCGGGCGTCGAGACGGTCTCCCGGTTCGCGAAGGGCTCCTCGGACGGCCTGCCGGGCACGCACAACCCGCTCTTCGCCGACGCGGAGGCCCGTACGGGCGCCGTCGCGCAAAGCGAGGGCTCCTCCTGGCGGGACCCGCGCGAGGACGGCCTGATCCCGGACGCCTACATCTCCATGGGGCAGACCGCGGAGAACCTGGCCCGGCTCAAGGGCGTGACCCGCCAGGACATGGACGAGTTCGGCGTCCGCTCCCAGAACCTGGCCGAGGAAGCCATCAAGAACGGCTTCTGGGCCCGCGAGATCACCCCGGTCACCACCCCCGACGGCACCGTCGTCTCCACGGACGACGGCCCGCGCGCCGGCGTCACCCTGGAGGGCGTCTCGGGCCTCAAGCCCGTCTTCCGCCCCGACGGGCTGGTCACGGCCGCCAACTGCTGCCCGCTCAACGACGGCGCCGCCGCGCTGGTCATCATGAGCGACACCAAGGCGCGTGAGCTGGGCCTGACCCCGCTGGCCCGGATCGTCTCCACCGGCGTCACCGGCCTGTCCCCCGAGATCATGGGCCTCGGCCCGGTCGAGGCGTCGAAGCAGGCCCTGAAGCGCGCCGGCCTGACCGTCGGCGACATCGACCTGTTCGAGATCAACGAGGCCTTCGCGGCCCAGGTCATCCCCTCCTACCGGGACCTGGAGATCCCGCTGGAGAAGCTGAACGTCAACGGTGGGGCCATCGCCGTCGGTCACCCGTTCGGAATGACCGGCGCCCGTATCACCGGCACTCTGATCAACAGCCTGCAGTTCCACGACAAGCAGTTCGGCCTCGAGACCATGTGCGTGGGCGGCGGCCAGGGCATGGCCATGGTCATCGAGCGCCTGAGCTGAGCCGGAGCGGAGGGTAGGGGTCGCCGCGAGGAACGAGCGGCGGCACCTGCCCGCAGCGGTGGCGAAGATCAGCGCGACCACAAGGCGAGCGCCTGAGCCAGGTACCGTCCAGGCGCCGCAAGGGATCTGCTTGATCCCTTGCGGCGTACTGACGCCGAATCTAATCCCGTCGCGGCCGACCTGTGACCGAATCTCCCCCAGGATGTGACCTTTGTCCTGGGGGTTTGCCATTTCCCCAGGTCAGGGCATATTCGCCAGCTCCTGGTGTGACCAAAGCCCTGTCCAATTCGTGACGTAATGCACTGCACGCCATTCCCAGGTCGGGACACTCTGATGTAGGAAGTCGGGGGATCGAATCAACCAGGAGTTAGTCAGTGAGCGCCATGTCTCTTGCCCTACTGCTGACCACGGCCGCCGCCGCGGCCGTGGGCGCTGCTGCGCTGCACGCTGTACACGGCCTGCGCAAGCAGGTGGCGGCCCTCCGCAGTGAGCTGGCCACGCCGGCCCACGCCCGCGGCGGTGCGGCCGTCCCGCACGCCCGCAGTGCCGTGCATTCCCCCGCCGCCGAGATACGAGCCGCCGTGGCCGAGGCCCTGGCCGAGGAGCGCGAGCGCGAGCTCGCCGAGGCGCGGGCCTTCTGGGCCGCACAGGAGGCCCGTGACGCCGCGGACGCTTCCCCCCTCTTCGCCGGGGAGACCCCCACCTCCCTGCTGGGCGGCCTGCCCGGGCTCGGTGAGGACGGCCCGGCCGTCTTCCTGCCCCGCCAGGCGGACCTGGTGGGTCTGGAGCCGGTGCTCGGCGACGAGGCGGCTGGGGGCACCTCCCGGCCGGAGGCCGGCGGAGACTACCCCGAGGATTCCGCCGAGCTGGCCGCCGCGCGCCGGCGCCACCCCTCGCACCCCGACTTCGTACCGGTCCAGGCCCCGGCCCCCGGCGCCGACCACGAGCGCACGGTCAGCCGCCTGGAGGAGCTCGCGGAGGCCCGCACGGCCCTCGCCGACGTCCGCCCGGGCCCGCTGGGCACGCTCGACGTGTACGTCTTCACCGACGGCACCACGCTGTGCATGACCCCGGGCCACCGGGAGACGGCGGAGCGCCTCGCCGAGGCCCTGCGCTCGGGCACCGCGCCGGTCCTGCTGGGCGGCTCGGGCATCTCGGGCGCCTATGCGCTGACCTTCTCCTGCGGTGACTCCCAGGACCCGGACAACAATGTCTACATCCTCGCGGACCGCGTCATCGCGTCGCTCTGACTTCCGCCTGCTCCACCAGCCGTACGGCCTCGTCCAGCACCTCGGACGGGGCCTTCGCGGTTTCCGCGGGCTCCTCGGCAGCGGCCGCGCGCAGCGCCTCCGCGAGGTCCAGCCCGGCCACCGCGACCTGGTCCCCGACCACGAAGACCCCCGCGTCGGGCATGTTCCGCGCCGGAGCCGCCCCCTCGGCCTGCTCCGGCACCTCCAGCGCCTGGGCCCGTACGGAGAGCTCCCGGGCCAGCTCCAGCGCCTCGGCGGCGGCCCCCTGCTGGAGACGGCTCTGCGGCATGGCCCGCAGCCGGTCGGCGAAACGTTCCACGGCGGCGCTCAGAGGCGAAGTATCAAGCACCCGGCCGACCTTACGCGCCGCCGCGGCACCATTGCCAACGGGCGAACTCTCCGGCACGGTGGCGTGAAGAGAACAGCACAGCACGGCGATACCTCCGGAGGCGCCCATGTCCGTAGAGTTCTCCGAGCAGACCCACCGGAACATGATCGACAGAATCCCCCTGACCACCGGTCGTGAACTCTCCGACTGGCTCCGCACCGTGGACGACGGCCCCTCCCTCGTCCGGTTCGAGGAGAAGGTCAGCTGGCTGCGCGGTGCGCACGAGCTCTCGTACGGCCAGGCCAAGGCGATCATCCACGAGTACGACCTGCGCAGGGCGGCCCGCAAGTTCGGCTGAGCCCTCCCCGTCCCGATCCCCTCGACCCCTCGTTCCCTGTTCCCCCGTTGCCGGGACATCGTTCCCGTCCCCGATTCCCTGCCCCCGACCCCGTACCCCCTCCGAGACGCGGGAAGGCCCCGCGAGCGGTGAGCTCGCGGGGCCTTCCCCCTGCCGGTGGGGGCGCAGGTACCCGGTACGACTACAGGTACGACTAGTCGTCGCCGGAGAGGATCGAGAAGATCCGCAGCAGCTGCATGTAGATCCACACCAGGGTCACGGTCAGGCCGAAGGCCGCGAGCCAGGCCTCGTCGCGCGGCGCGCCGTACGCGATGCCGTCCTCGACCTGCTTGAAGTCCAGGGCGAGGAAGCAGGCGCCGAGGACGACGCCGATGACGCCGAACAGGATGCCGAGGCCGCCGCTGCGGAAGCCGAGGCCGTCACCGCCCGCGAAGACCGAGAACAGCAGGTTCGCGACCATGAGCAGCATGAAGCCCATGGCGGCCGCCATCACGAAGCCGTAGAAGCGGCGGGTGACGCGGATCCAGCGCATCTTGTACGCGAAGAGCACGGAGGCGAACACGCACATCGTGCCGAGCACGGCCTGGATGACCACACCGGCGCTGAGGTAGGTGCTGGTGGCCGCACTGATGACGCCGAGGAAGAAGCCCTCGAACGCCGCGTAGCCCAGGATGATCGCCGGGGATGCCTTGCGCTTGAAGCTCTGGACGAGCCCGAGGACCAGCGCGACGAGCGCGGCGCCGACGGCGATGCCGTACGACTTGCCGAGGTTCGCCGGGTCGACGGGCATGGCGATCCACGCGATCGTCGCCGTGAGGATGACCGTACCGAGCGTCATGGCCGTACGGCTCACGACGTCGTCCATCGTCATGACGTCGGCGCGCGCGGGCGCCTGCGGCATGCCGGTGGTCACGTCGGTGGCGTAAGGATTCGTCGCGTACGGGTTGGTCCCGGCCTGCTGGTGCTGCGCGTCAAAGCCCGCGTAGCCCCCGCTGTCGCGGCTGAACCCCCGTCGCGAGAAGACCGGGTTGCTGCTCCTCATCTCACTCCTCCATGGCCACCGTGCGCAGCCTTGCAACAAGAGTAATGCGCTCGCAAAGAAAGCACCCTACTGCTGGAGGAGGATCTTAGGAGAAGGCACGGCGAAGCGCCGGAGATATTCGGGAGGGTGCGGGAGTGCCCGGAGCCGGACTTGAACCGGCACGGCCTAAGGCCAGCGAGGTTTAAGCTCGCCGTGTCTGCATTCCACCATCCGGGCAGGGCGTAGCGGCTCCCGTACAAAAGCACTGAACGCTGCGCCGAGCCTATCCGGAACGCCCAGGTCGCCAGCGGGGTCTCTATCCGATGTTGTCTGATTTTATTGGCGCTTGAGGGTCCGTCAGGCGCGAGAACGCACGGTGGGCCCGTTACGGGCGGCGATCACCCCCGAAACGGGAATGACGGGATTTCGATGGCTCGCGCCACCCTGCCCGCCACCCTTCCCGCCACCCCGGGCCACCCCGGGCCACCCCAGGCCACCCGCCCCGCCCCCGAGCAGCGCCGGGCACGCGGTCCGCCCCTGAGGACCGCCCGGCCGGCTGTCATACCAGAGGAGGAGGCGGGCCGCCCCGCGATCAGACTCCAGTGGGCCAGGGAACGGGCACCTCGGCTGATCCCCGGGGCGACCGGCGCAGCGACGATGGAAGAGTCCCGCCGATCAGCAGACCGCACCCCGGTCCGCAGCCCGAGGAGTCGCTTCCGTGACCACCATGAACTACGCCCCCCGCACCACCCAGGCCGTGGCCGCCCGGGCCACCGGCCTCTCCAAGGTGTACGGCCAGGGCGAGACCCAGGTGGTCGCCCTCGACAACGTCTCCGTGGACTTCGGGCAGGGACAGTTCACCGCGATCATGGGGCCCTCGGGCTCCGGCAAGTCCACCCTGATGCACTGCGTCGCCGGCCTGGACACCTTCTCCGCCGGCTCCGTCCGCATCGGCGACACCGAGCTCGGCACCCTCAAGGACAAGCAGCTGACCCAGCTGCGCCGGGACAAGATCGGCTTCATCTTCCAGGCGTTCAACCTGCTGCCGACCCTGACGGCGCTGGAGAACATCACCCTGCCGATGGACATCGCGGGCCGCAAGCCCGACAAGCAGTGGCTGGACAACGTGATCACCATGGTCGGCCTCTCCGACCGGCTCGGCCACCGCCCCACCCAGCTCTCCGGCGGCCAGCAGCAGCGCGTGGCCGTGGCCCGCGCCCTGGCCTCCCGCCCCGAGATCATCTTCGGTGACGAGCCCACCGGAAACCTGGACTCCCGCTCCGGCGCCGAGGTCCTCGGCTTCCTGCGCAACTCCGTCCGCGAGCTCGGCCAGACCGTCGTCATGGTCACCCACGACCCGGTGGCCGCCTCCTACGCGGACCGCGTCATCTTCCTCGCCGACGGCCGCATCGTCGACGAGATGCTCAGCCCCACCGCCGACGGGGTGCTCGACCGCATGAAGGCCTTCGACGCCAAGGGCCGCACCAGCTGAGGGACTGCCCCTCCGCCAGTCCTCCTCCGCTGACCCCCGACACCTGGACTCCTCCGCCATGTTCCGTACCGCCCTGCGCAACGTCCTTGCGCACAAGGCCCGGCTGCTGATGACGGTGCTCGCCGTCACCCTCGGCGTCGCCTTCGTCTCCGGCACCCTCGTCTTCACCGACACCCTCAAGAAGTCCCTCTCCAACCAGTCCGCCAAGAGCTACGAGGGAGTGGCCGTCTCCGTCACCTCGTACGGCCAGGGCCGCAACCAAGCAGGCGAGAAGGAGGGCGATCCCGGCCTCAGCCAGCAGACCCTCGACAAGGTCAAGGCGCTCCCGGGCGTCGGCTCCGTCTCGGGTCGCGTCGCCGGCTTCGCCGGCGTCGGCGACGAGAACGGCAAGCTGATCGGCTCCGGCTGGTCCAACCAGGGCGCCAACTACACGCCCGTCAAGGACGGCAAGGACCCGCGCTACGCCTTCGCCCAGGGCGCCGGCCCGGTCAAGGCCGACGAGATCGCGCTCGACAGGGCAACCGCGGACAAGGGCAAGTACAAGGTCGGCGACAAGGTCCGCGTCGCCACCAACGGCCCGGTCAAGGAGTACTCCCTCGCCGGTGTCTTCACCACCGAGGACGGCGCCGTCCAGGCCGGCGGCAGCCTGGTGCTCTTCGACACCAAGGTCGCCCAGGAGCTCTACCTCAAGCCCGGCTACTTCCAGGAGATGTCGGTCGGCGCGAAGGACGGCACCTCCGCCGACAAGCTGCTGGCCGATATCAAGCCACTGGTCGACAGCAAGAACACCAAGGCGCAGACGGGTGCGGCGCTCGCCAAGGAGCAGGCCAAGGAGATCGAGAAGGGCCTGGGCCAGATGGGCACCATGCTGCTCGTCTTCGCCGGCATCTCGCTCTTCGTCGGCATCTTCCTGATCTACAACACCTTCACCATGCTGGTCACCCAGCGCACCAAGGAGCTGGCCCTGCTGCGCGCCGTCGGCGCCAACCGCGGCCAGGTCATGCGCTCGGTGCTCGCCGAGGCCCTGGTCGTCGGCGCCGTGTCGGCCGCCGTCGGCCTGATCAGCGGCGTCGGCCTGGCGGTCGGCATGCGCTCCCTGATCGGCTCCTTCGGCGCCAAGCTCCCGGGCGGTGACCTCGTGATCGCCCCGGGCACCGTCGTCGCGGCCCTGGTCATCGGCATCCTGGTCACGACGATCGCCGCGGTGCTGCCGGCCTGGCGCACCGGCCGGATCGCCCCGGTCGCCGCCATGGGCAGCGCCCACCTGCCGGCCACCGCGAAGTCCCTGGTCCTGCGCAACGTCCTCGGTTCCGTCATCAGCGTCCTCGGTGTCGGCCTGGTCATGCTCGGCGTGTCCACGGGCGGCGACGACGGCCGTATGACCATCGGCGCGGGCGCCTTCTTCATGCTCATCGGCATGATCGTGCTGCTGCCGCTGCTCTCCAAGCCGGTCATCGGGGCCGTCCGCCCGCTGCTGCAGAAGGTGTTCGGGATCCCCGGCAAGCTGGCCTCCCAGAATGCCGTCCGCAACCCGCGCCGCACCGCCGTCACCGCCGCGTCCCTGGCGATCGGCCTGACCCTGGTCACCACCCTGTCGGTGCTCGGCATCACCGTGGGCAAGGTCGTCGACCGCATGAGCACCGAAAAGCTCAAGGCGGACTACAAGGTCTCCATGGCCGACGACATGGGCAGCCTCGACAAGTCGGTGGCCGAGACCCTGGCCAAGGCCCCCGGCATCAAGGCCGTCTCCCCGCAGACGGGTGGCTTCTTCAAGGTCGGCGAGGACTTCCGGTCGGCCTCCGGTGTCAACCCGGCCGCCATCGGCCAGCTGCTGAACATCGAGACCGTCAGCGGCTCGGTGGACTCCCTCGGCAAGGGCGAGATCCTGGTCGCCGAGAAGACCGCGAAGAAGCAGAACCTCGCCGTCGGCTCCACGCTCAAAGTGAAGTACGACGACGGCCAGGAGGGCACCCTCAAGGTCGGCGCGGTCTACAAGGACATGGAGGGCCTGCTCTCCCCGTACGTCATCGACAACAAGATCCTCAGTGAGCACAGCGAGGAACAGTACGTCCGCGAGGTGTACGTCAACGTCGACGGCGGGGCGTCCAAGGCCGGCCAGCAGAAGGTCGTCGACGCCCTGGGCAAGAACCCGGCCATCACCGTCGCCACCCAGCAGGACATGCGCAACGAGATGGGCGGCATGATCAACACCATGCTGAACGTCATGTACGGCCTGCTCGGCATGGCGCTGATCATCTCGGTGCTCGGTGTGGTCAACACCCTGGCGATGTCCGTCTTCGAGCGGACCCAGGAGATCGGCATGCTGCGGGCGATCGGTCTCGACCGGGGCCGGGTCAAGAACATGATCCGCCTGGAGGCCGTCGTGATCTCGCTCTTCGGAGCGACCCTGGGCGTCGGCATCGGCATCTTCCTCGCCTGGGCGGTCGGCACCACGATGGCGAAGGCCATGCCGAACTACGAACTGATCCTCCCGTGGGACCGGATCGGCATCTTCCTCCTGCTGGCCGCCGTGGTCGGCGTCCTGGCCGCCATGTGGCCGGCCCGCAGCGCCGCCCGGCTGAACATGCTGACCGCCATCAAGACGGAGTAACCATCGCGAGGGCGAGGGACACGGAAGGGCCCCGGGGCACGCCCCGGGGCCCTTCCCCCGTTTGCACGAGGGCCCGCCGTACCAGGTCTGCCCAACGGGGTCACGCGCCCCAGGTGCGCAGCCGCAGCGGCAGGTCCGAGCGGCCGGCCGCCGCGGGCTTCACCGCGAGGACCTGGTTGACGCCGAGCCGGCCGCGCTCGAAGCCCAGCGCCGAGGCCGCCATGTACAGCAGCCAGACCCGGGCCCGCCCGGGCGAGGTCAGCCGTACGGCCGCCCCCCAGTGCTCCTCCAGCCGGGCCACCCAGGCGCGCAGGGTCAGCCCGTAGTGCTCGCGCAGCGCCTCCACGTCGCGGACCTCGAACCCGGCCCGCTCCAGCTCGCCCACCGTCGTGCCCAGCGGGGAGAGCTCGCCGTCGGGGAAGACGTAGGCGTCGATGAACTCGTCGACCCGGTACGCCTCTTCGTCCGGCTCCGGCGGGCGCGCGATCTGGTGGTTCAGCAGCCGGCCGCCGGGGGCCAGCAGGGCGTGCAGGGTGCGGGCGTACTCGCGGTAGCGGTCGGCGCCGACGTGCTCGGCCATGCCGATGGACGAAATGGCGTCGTACGGGCCGTCCTTGACGTCCCGGTAGTCCTGGATCCGGATGTCGACCCGGTCGGCCAGACCCTCCTCCGCGGCCCGCTTGCGGGCGTACACGGCCTGCTCGCGCGAGAGGGTGATGCCGGTGACGCGGACCCCGTACTCCCGGGCCGCGTGCAGCGCCATGGAGCCCCAGCCGCAGCCGACGTCGAGGAGCCGCAGGCCGGGCTCGAGGCCCAGCTTCCGGCAGACCAGGTCGAGCTTGTCCCGCTGGGCCTCCTCCAGGGTGGAGCCGGGGCTCCAATAGGCGCAGGAGTACACCATCGAGGGGCCGAGGACGTGCTCGTAGAACTCGTTGCCGACGTCGTAGTGGTGGCTGATCGCCTTCCGGTCGCGGCTCCTGGTGTGCAGCGGGCCGCCGCGGCGGGGCGCCTCCTCGGGCGGCGGCGCGGGCGCCGGCCACGGCCGGGCCAGGGCGACGAGGTCGCGCAGGGCGGCCCGGGCGGCCGGGTCGCGCAGCAGCGCGGCGGTCCCGGCGGCGCCCGCCGCGGCCCGCTCGGGCAGGTGGGGCAGGTGCGGGCGCAGGGCGGCGAGTTTGCCGAGCCCGGAGCGGCGGATCGCCGGCGGGCCCTCGGGGGCGGCGGCGGGATCCCGCTCCCAGAGCAGGCCGGCCACCCGGTCCAGCAGTTCGAACAGGTCACCCTCGACGGTGATGTCGCCGGCGACCCAGGCACGGGCCAGGCCCAGTTCACCCGGTCGCCACAGGACGCGCCGCAGGGCGCGCCGGTTGGCCAGCACCAGGGTGGGGCCGGTGGGCGGTCCGGCCTCGCTGCCGTCCCAGGCGCGAATCCGGACGGGCACGGGGGCGCCCAGCAGTGTCTCGGCAAGAGTGGCCAGCCGCGGCGCGGCGTCGGTCATCGTAGGCACCTCCAGAACGATCCGACCGAACGGCCTACCCATTTCCGGGGCCCGTCAATCGGACACCCCCCTCCATCGGGCGGACCGCCGGAGGGACCGCCGGGGGGGCCGCCGGAAGGTCCGCCGCAGCGGCTGCCGGGAACGCCGAAGGGGCCGCCCGCACCACGGATGGCGGGCAGCCCCTTCGGGGACGTGCTGGAGAGTTGCCGGTCAGGCCCGGGTCAGGAGGCCTTGGCCTTCGCGGCGGGGGCTGCCGCGGCGGCCGGAGCCGGCGCCGGCTTGGCGGCCTCGTAGAACTCTTCGCGCGGGGTCTCGAGCGCACCGAGGGAGACGACCTCGCGCTTGAGGAACATGGCGAGGGTCCAGTCGGCGAAGACGCGGATCTTGCGGTTCCAGGTCGGCATGGCCATGCCGTGGTAGCCACGGTGCATGTACCAGGCGAGCCGGCCCTTGAGCTTGATCTTCATCTTGCCCATGACGATCATCGCGACGCCCTTGTGGAGGCCGAGGCCCGCCACTGCACCCTTGTTGGAGTGGGCGTACTCGTGCTGCGGGAAGCCCCGCATGCCCGAGATGACGTTGTCGCCGAGGACCTTGGCCTGGCGCAGCGCGTGCTGGGCGTTCGGCGGGCACCAGGCGTTCTCGACGCCGGCCTTGCGGGCGGCCATGTCCGGGACCTGGGCGTTGTCGCCCGCGGCCCAGATGTAGTCGGTGCCCTGGACCTGGAGGGTCGGGGCGGTGTCGACGTGGCCGCGCGGGCCGAGCGGCAGGCCGTAGCGGGCCAGCGCCGGGTTCGGCTTGACGCCTGCGGTCCACACGATGGTGTTGGAGTCGACCTCGAGGCCGTTCTTCAGCACCACGTGGCCGTCCACGCAGGAGTCCATGGAGGTGTTGAGGTAGATCTCGATGCCGCGCGACTCGAGGTGCTCCTTGCCCCAGGTGCCGAGCTTGGGCCCGACCTCGGGGAGGATCTTGTCGGCCGCGTCCACCAGGATGAAGCGCATGTCCTCGCGCTTGATGGTGGTGTAGTACTTCGCGGCGTCGCGGGCCATGTCCTCGACCTCGCCGATCGTCTCGGCACCGGCGAAGCCGCCGCCGACGAAGACGAAGGTGAGGGCCTTGCGGCGGACGTTCTCGTCCGTCGTGGACTCGGCCTTGTCGAGCTGCTCGAGGACGTGGTTGCGCAGGCCGATGCCCTCTTCGACGCCCTTCATACCGATGCCCTGTTCGGCGAGGCCGGGGATCGGGAAGGTGCGGGAGACGGCGCCGAGCGCGATCACCAGGTAGTCGAAGGGCAGCTCGTACGCCTCGCCGACCAGCGGCGTGACGACGGCGACCTTGCGGTCCTGATCGATGCTGGTGACCCGGCCGGTGAGAACCTCTGCCTTGGGCAGCACGCGTCGCAGCGGGACGACGACGTGCCGAGGCGAGATGCTGCCTGCGGCCACTTCGGGGAGGAAGGGCTGGTAGGTCATGTACGACCGGGGGTCGACGACCGTGACGGTCGCCTCGCCATAGCGCATCTTCTTCATGATCCGCTTGGCCGCGTACAGGCCTACGTACCCACCTCCTACAACGAGGATCCTGGGACGCTCCGTGGTGCTCATGGAACGAGTATCCAGCACCCAAAGGGGTGTCGCTCGTGAGCCCCTTCACAAGGTGTCGGAAGGCCTCTGTTACACTGCGCGGCCCACGTGACGGAGGTCATGGCGCCGAACGGGAACCAGGGTGTAACGGGAGTCGTTGTTCACCCGTCCTGAACTGGCCTCCAGGCCCATAAGCGGAGTAGACCACCGGGTTGGTGGATACCTACCGACGAGGCCGGGCCGCGCCCTCGAAACACACGAACGCACACGAAAAAGAGGCCCGCGAGCCCCGGGAGCCCCCCAAAGAGACCTTCCCGCAGCCCATCAGGCCCCTTTTCCTTGTGAAGAACTTCACGAACTTTCTGTGGAGGGCGGGACCTAAGGCCCCCGTAAGGGCCCCCAGAGGTCCCCGGCAGGCCCCCCGCGACCCTCGCACCAGCCCCGCACAAGCCACCCGCGACCCACCCGTCAGGCGATGGACCAGGCGATTCCGTCGAGGATGTCGTGCTCCGAGACCACGACTTCCGAGGCGCCGATGCGCTCCATGATCGCGAGCAGCACCAGGGTGCCCGCGCCGATGACGTCCACCCGGCCCGGGTGCAGGACCGGGATCGCCGCGCGTTCGGCGTGCACCGACGTCAGCATGCGCTCGGTGATCTCGCGGACCTGCTCGTACGAGATCCGGGAATGGTGGATCGCCGAGGAGATGTACTCCGGCAGCCCGAGGGCGATCCCGGCGACCGTGGTCACCGAGCCGGCCAGGCCCACCAGCGTGCGCGCCTCGGACAGCGGGACCGTCTGCTCCACGAGGTCCAGCGCCGCCTCGATGTCGGCCCGTATGGCGGCGATCTGCTGTGCGGTCGGCGGGTCGGTGACCGCGCCGTCCACCACCAGGTGGCGCTCCGTCATGCGGACGCAGCCCACGTCGACCGAAAGGGCCGCCCGTACGTGCTCCTCGCCGACCACGAACTCGGTCGAACCGCCGCCGATGTCCACCACAAGGAACGGCGTCTCCATGTGGGTGGTGCCCGTCAGCTCCTTGGTGGCGCCGATGAAGGAGAACTCCGCCTCCTGGTCACCGGAGATCACCTCGGGCTCGACGCCCAGGATGCCGAGGACCCCCTGGACGAACTCGTCCCGGTTCTCGGCGTCGCGGGAGGCCGAGGTCGCCACGAAGCGCAGCCGCTCCGCACCCAGCTCCTTGATGACGGCCGCGTACTCGCGGCAGGCCGCGAAGGTGCGCTCCAGCGCCTCCGGGGCCAGCCGGCCCGTCTTGTCGACGCCCTGGCCGAGGCGGACGATCGTCATCCGCCGGTCCAGCTCGACCAGCTCGCCGGTCTCCGGGTCGCAGTCCGCGACGAGCAGGCGGATGGAGTTCGTACCGCAGTCGATTCCGGCGACGCGGGTCACGCGTCCGACTCCTTCTGCTCCGCCTTCTCCGCCTTCTCCGCGCACGGGGTGACGCAGGCGCCCTTGGCCCACCACTCCGGCAGCATCGCCAGCGCCTCGTCGCCGAACGGGTTCACCCCGGGCCCGGCGGCCAGCGAGTGGCCGACCAGCACGTGCAGGCACTTCACCCGGTCCGGCATCCCGCCGGCGCTCGGGAAGCCCTGGAGCACCTCGATGGCGTCGCGGCGCCGGATGTAGTCCTCGTGCGCGGCCTGGTAGGCGGCGGCCAGCTCGGGGTCCTCGGCGAGCCGGGCCTGCATCTCCTTCATCACGCCGTTCGCCTCGAGCGTGCCGATCGCGGAGGCCGCGCGCGGGCAGGTGAGGTAGTACAGCGTCGGGAAGGGCGTGCCGTCGGGGAGGCGCGGGGCGGTCTCCACCACGTCCGGCTGGCCGCAGGGGCAGCGGTGGGCGATGGCGCGCAGCCCGCGCGGCGGGCGGCCGAGCTGCTGCTCGAACGCCTCGATGTCCGCGTCGGTCGGCTCGGTCCGGTCGGTCTGGGGCGGGGGCGTCTGCATGCCTGGAGGAAGTCTCTTCGTTCTCGTGGATGGGTGCGGTGCTCGGGTGCGGTACTCGGAGTGCCGTTGCTCGTCACTCGCCGGGGCGGTCGGCCTTGTCGACGCCGTCCCAGACGTTCGAGTACCAGGGCCGGTCGGATCCGGCCGTTCCGGAACGGTGCCGCTCGGCGGCCCCGGCCCCGGGGTCGGTCATGATGTAGCTGATCTCGCCCGGGCGGACGAAGTGCAGGTGCTTGCGCGCCTGCTGCTCCGCGTACGCGTTGTCCTGCCAGCGGGCCTTCTCGTCGCGGAGGCGTTCGAGGCGCCGGCTCGCGGCCTCGGCGGCCCGCTGCTGCTTCGCGATCTCCGAACCCTGGGAGACGTACTGGCGCATCGGATACGCGAGGGCGACGACCAGCGTACAGAGGACGAGCACCAGGAGCGCGGCCCGGCCGGTGAGCCGGCTGCGGCGGACCTGACGGCGCGTCTGCGAGCGGTAGACGTGGGCGGCGGTCCGCTCGCCGAGCTGCTTGAGCCTGGTCGCGGTGGAGAAGGTGGAGAACCGATCCCGGTTCCCGGCCATTGATCCCGCCTCCCCTTGTACGCGGTACGCACTACGCAATACGTCCCCGCACACGGTACGGGACCGAGTGCGGGGACGTACGGAAGCAAGAGCGTGGTTAACCCTTGGCCCTTGGCCCTTGGCCCTTAGCCCTTGAAGCGCGGGAAGGCGGAGCGGCCCGCGTACACCGCGGCGTCGTCGAGGATCTCCTCGATGCGCAGCAGCTGGTTGTACTTGGCGACGCGGTCCGAGCGGGCCGGGGCGCCGGTCTTGATCTGACCGCAGTTCACGGCGACGGCGAGGTCGGCGATGGTGACGTCCTCGGTCTCACCGGAGCGGTGCGACATCATGCACTTGAAGCCGTTGCGCTGGGCCATCTCGACGGCGTCGAGGGTCTCGGTCAGCGAACCGATCTGGTTCACCTTGACGAGCAGGGCGTTGGCGGAGCCCTCCTCGATACCGCGGGCCAGGCGCTCCGGGTTGGTGACGAAGAGGTCGTCGCCGACGATCTGGACCTTGGTGCCCAGCTTGTCGGTGAGGGTCTTCCAGCCGGCCCAGTCGTCCTCGTACAGCGGGTCCTCGATGGAGACCATCGGGTACGCGGAGACGAGCTCCTCGTAGTACTCGGTCATCTCGGCGGCCGAGCGGGACTGGCCCTCGAACTCGTACTTGCCGTCCTTGTAGAACTCGGACGCGGCGACGTCGAGCGCGAGCGCGATGTCCTTGCCGGGGACGTAGCCGGCCTGCTTGATGGCCTCGACGATGAGGTCGAGCGCGGCGCGGTTGGACTCCAGGTTCGGGGCGAAGCCGCCCTCGTCGCCCAGGCCGGTGGAGAGGCCCTTGGTGTGCAGGACCTTCTTGAGGGTGTGGTAGACCTCGGCACCCCAGCGCAGCGCCTCGGAGAAGGACTCCGCGCCGATCGGGGCGATCATGAACTCCTGGATGTCCACGTTGGAGTCGGCGTGCGACCCACCGTTGAGGATGTTCATCATCGGAACGGGCAGCAGGTGCGCGTTCGGACCGCCGAGGTAGCGGAAGAGCGGGAGGTCCGAGGCCTCGGACGCGGCGTGCGCGACGGCGAGGGACACGCCGAGGATGGCGTTGGCGCCGAGCGAGCCCTTGTTGTCGGTGGCGTCCAGGTCGAACATGGCCTGGTCGATCAGACGCTGCTCGGTGGCGTCGTAGCCGACGAGCTCCGGGCCGATCTGCTCGATGACGGCGAGGACGGCCTTCTCGACACCCTTGCCGAAGTAACGGTTGGGGTCACCGTCGCGGAGCTCGATGGCCTCGAAGGCACCGGTGGAGGCGCCGGACGGAACTGCAGCACGGCCGGTGCTGCCATCGTCGAGGCCCACCTCGACCTCGACCGTGGGGTTGCCTCGGGAGTCCAGGATTTCCCGGGCTACGACGACGTCGATGGACGGCACGAGCATCTCCTTCTGGGATGTGACGCTGGGTGTGCGGTGGCATGTCAGGCCGTGGGATGGCCCCGCCGACTAGAGCCTAACCGGCTCCGGGCACTCGGCCAGCCGACCGCCCGCCTCCTGGGACGAAAAAGGGCCCGAATACCCGCCTTCCGGTACATAGGACTCTTGACCACCGGCGTCCCGGCCGGGGTCCGGGACGGGACCGGGACGGGACCGGGCGGGGAACAGGAGGGGCTCGGGCCGGACGAACGCCGCCGCCCGGCGCGTGGGGGGAGACGCGCCGGGCGGCGGGGATGCTGCGTGTTGTGCTCGCTGCCGCAGTTGTTACGGCAGGGTTCAGCTGAGCTTCAGCTTCTGACCCGGGAAGATCAGGTCGGCGTCCGAGACGATGTCCTTGTTGAGCTCGAAGAGCTTCTCCCAGCCGCCCTTGACGCCGTTGGCCTCGGCGATGGTGCCCAGGGTGTCGCCGGGCTTGACCTCGTACGAGCCGTTGCCGGTCTTCGGGGCCGGGGCCTCGGAGCGCTCGGAGCGGGTCGTCGGAGCCTCGGAGCGCTTCGTCTCCTTCTTCGGCTCGGTCTTCTTCGGCTGGGTCTTCTTGGTCTCGGTCTTCTGCTCCGTCTTCTTCGGGGTGTCGGTCGTACCACCGCCGGTGTAGGAGGAGTTGGAGAGGCCGACGCCGCAGGACGGCCACGCACCCTTGCCCTGGCCCTTGAGGACCTTCTCGGCTATGGCTATCTGCTGCGACTTGGAGGCCTGGTTGGCCTGCGCGGCGTACGCCTTGCCGCCGTACGCGGCCCAGGTGGAGGACGAGAACTGCAGGCCGCCGTAGTAGCCGTTGCCCGTGTTGATGGACCAGTTGCCGCCGGACTCGCACTGCGCTACGCGGTCCCACTCGGTGCCGGTGGCGGCGGATGCCGAGCCGGCCGCCATGAGCGGGGCGGCGACGGCGACACCGGCGACGCCGGCGAGCGTGACGATGCGGGTGGTCCGCTGAATGGCCGTGGCGCGGCGGTGCTTGCCCTTGCCGGAAAGCAGCATGGAGTTCTCCTCACCGACGCCTGCGAGGTGAGCTGTCGGGTTCGGGCTGATGAGTGCCCGGCCGTGCGACGTGGCGCACGACTTAACCCCTAGCCGTTTCCGTGACCGTCTCTCAACGGCCGGTCCCGGCGCCTACCTTGGTTCCCCCGCTCCTGCCTTCGGCGCTTTACGCGACGACTGTTCCCTCCGGCCGCCGGCAGGATTCGGCGATGCGGTCGAAGGAGCCCGCGGTGGCGGGCGACTCAGAAGGTAGGCAGGTCTCTCCCCGATGTTCAACGAGGAACACCGGGGAGAAACGGCCCCTACTTGCGCTCCCTTTACGGCCGTTTGCGCAGGTGAGGACGGGGTTTGCGGAAGGCTCCAGGCGGGACACGCCAGTTGACCGGAAGAGACGCATGTCTCACTTGCAGATAACGGACATTCAGCTCTTTACGGGTGCCCGAAGTGCCGCTATTCCTAGCTTAGATCCAGGTTCTGGCCGGGCTTGATCAGGTCTGCGTCCTCGCCGATGACCTGCTCGTTGGCGTGGTAGAGCGCGTTCCAGCCGCCCTTGAGGCCCTTGGCAGACGCGATGGTGGCCAGGCTGTCGCCCGCCCGGACCGTGTACGAGGGCGCCGACGCCCCCTCAGATGCGGCGGGCAGCTCGAGGGCGGGCGTACCACGGTGCTTGCCGTTGCCGGAGGTGTCCGGGATGGCACTCGGGTCGGTGGAGGCGCCCGGGGCACCCGGGGCCGCGTGGGCGCTGGGGTCGGCCGGGACGACCGGAGCGGTCGGGTCCGCCGGGTTCCCGGGCGTGGTCGGGCTCCCCGGGGTCGTCGGCGCGGTGGGCGTCGTCGGGGCCGTGGGGGTACCCGGGGGCGCGGTCGGGTCGCCGGGGAGCACCGGGACGGTCGGCGACGTGGACGGCACGTCCGGGTCGGGCATGACGGGCAGTCCGCTGTTCGGCGCGAGCGGCGCCGGCGGGAGCGTGAAGTCCGGGGCCGGAGCCGGGGTCGGGGCGCCGAAGTCCAGCGCCTTCGCTCCGGAGCCGCCCTTCGGGATCGAGTGGTCCGGGCGCGAGGGGCTCGGGGCGACGGGGCCGAGCGTGCCGGGCAGGCCCGGGTCCACGGTCGCGGCGGGGGCCTGCCGGGTCAGCCCGGCAGACTCCGAGCACTGCCCCCACGCCTGGGGGCCCTGGGTGCCCAGCACCCGCTCGGCGACGGCGATCTGCTGCGAGCGGCTGGCGAGGTCGGGGCGCTCGGCGAAGTCGAGGCCGCCCGAGGAGTTCCACTGCTCCTGCGTGAACGAAAGTCCGCCGTACGACCCGCTGCCGGAGTTGGCGCTCCAGGAGCCGCCACTCTCGCACTCGGCGACCTTGTCCCACGTGGAGGTGTCCGCCGCGCTCGCGCCGGTGGCGGCGAGCAGCGGCAGGGCCAAGGCGGAACCGGTGACTCCGGCGGTGACGACTATCGCGGGTACCTGGCGGGGGCGTCTGTGGCGGCCGTTCCCGGAACGCATGAGCTGCACCTTTCGCATAACGGCTGGGTAACGGCAGAACCTAGCCGTCTTAGCACGTCAGTAACAACTCTTGACGGGGGCTGACTTACGGTCAGGGGCGCTTCAGATGTTTCGAGCTGTGAACCTGACGGGAAGAGTGCGCAGGCCACGCATGATCAGACCCCCGCGCCAGCGAAGCTCGTTGGACGGAACAGCGAGTTCCAGATCCGGCAGACGCTTCAGCAAAGTCGCAAGCGCGGTCTGTCCCTCAAGTCGTGCGAGCGGAGCGCCCAGGCAGTAGTGGATGCCGTGCCCGTATCCGAGGTGCTGGTTGTCGGTGCGGGAGAGGTCGAGGGTGTCCGGATCGGCGAACCGCTCGGGGTCCCGGTCGGCCGCGGCGAGGACGACGAGCACCGGATCGCCGGCTGCGATGTCCCGACCCCCGAGGGTCAGCGACTCGGTGGCGAAGCGCCAGGTGGCCAGCTCCACGGGGCCGTCGTAGCGGAGCAGCTCCTCGATGCCGGTCTCCAGCAGGCCGCTCTCGCCGGCGGCGAGGGAGTCCTGGAGGCGGGTGCGCTGATCCGGGTTCATGAAGAGGGCATGTACCCCATTGCCGATCAAATTGACTGTGGTTTCGAAACCGGCGAACAGGAGGATGAAGGCCATCGCCGTGGCCTCGGCCTCCGTCAGGTGGTCCCCGTGGTCGCTCGCGCGGATCAGGTCGGAGATGAGGTCATTGCCCAGATCATCCCTTTTACGGTGGATGAGTTCACCGAGATAGGTCCGCATCTGCTTCACGGAGCGGGCGACCCCGCCGCGAGGGCCGCCGCCGTGGCGGATCATCATCCCGGCCCAGTCGCGGAAGTCGTCCTGGTCCTCGCGCGGTACGCCGAGCATCTCGCAGATGGCGTAGATGGGGAGCGGGAAGGCGAACTCGTGGATGAGATCCGCTTCCCCCTTGCTCACGAACCGGTCGATGAGGTGATCGGTCAGCTCCTGCACCCGCGGGGTGAACTCGGCCACCCTGCGCGGGGTGAACGCCTTCGACACCAGCCGCCGCAGCCGGGTGTGGTCCGGCGGGTCGATGTTGAGCAGATGCGTCATCAGCTCCGCCTTGCGCTCCCCCGGGATCCCGGTCTTGCCCTTGGCGTGGGCCGGCTCCGCGTGGTGCGCCGGGTTCTTGCTGAGCCGCTGGTCCGCGAGGGCCTGGCGGGCGTCGGCGTACCGGGTGACCAGCCAGGCCTCGACCCCGCTGGGGAGCTTGGTGCGGTGCACCGGGGAGTGCTCGCGCAGCCAGGCGTACGCCGGGTACGGATCGGTCGCGAACTCCCAGTCGAACAGGGTCGGACCCTGGGGAGGAGTGCTGTCTGCGGGGGCTGCGGAGGTCGGCTCGTGCACCCGCTGACCGTATCCCGCGGGCCGGCCGCCATCCCATATGGGTCGTTCGCCGCGGCTGTCCGTAGATCCGCCATCGCTTGACCTCGGGTTCCCCGGCCCTCCTACTTTCGGTTCTGTGGATGCGAGGATCTTGAAGAGCAGTTTCGCGGTGGTGGAGAGAAGGGCCGAGCACGCGGTCAAGTACTTCTACTCCCACCTCTTCTGGCACAACCCCGGGATCCGTGAGCTCTTCCCGGCCTCCGCCGAGGACATGGAACGCCAGCGCGACCGGCTCTTCGCCGCGCTGACCCACGTGGTCGCCCACATGGACGACGAGGGCCTCCTCCCCTATCTCCACGACTATCTCCGCGACCTCGGCCGCGACCACCGCAAGTTCCTCGCCAGGCCCGAGCACTACGCGGCCGTCGGCTCCAGCCTGCTCGCCGCGCTCGCCCGGACCTCCGGCGAGGCCTGGACCCCGGGCGTGGAGAAGGCCTGGTCCGAGGCGTACCAGGTGGTCGCCGACGCCATGATGGAAGGAGCCGCCGCGAGCGAGGACCCGCCGTGGTGGGACGCCGAGATCGTGCGCCACCTCCAGTACGGGCAGGACATAGGGGTGCTGACCCTGCGCCCGCACGCCCCGTTCCCCTATCTCCCCGGCCAGTACGTGAGCGTGAGCAGCGAGCGGGTCCCGACGACCTGGCGCACCTACTCCATAGGGAACGCCCCGCGGCCGGACGGCACCCTCGACCTGCACGTCAGCCGCATCGAGCACGGCCGGCTCAGCACCACCCTGGTCCGCGGGGCCCGGCCCGGCGAGATGCTGCGGCTCGGCGCCGCCGGCGGGCGGCTGACCTTCCGCCGCGCCGACCGGCCGGTCAGCTTCATCGCGGCGGGCACCGGCTGGGCACCGATCCGGGCCATGCTGGAGGAGCTCGCCGGGAAGCCCCCCGACCAGGACGTACGGCTCTTCGTCGTCGCGCGGGACGCCGCCCACCTCTACGACCGGCCGCTGATCGACGAGTACGCCGCCGCCTTCGGCTGGCTCGGCGTCACCTACATCACGCCCGCCCCCGGGCAGCACCGCAACGAGGCCACCGGGCGGCTCGCGACCGCGCTCGGCCACCGGGCGCTCTGGCCCGACCAGGACGTCTACCTCAGCGGCCCGCCGCCGTTCATCGACGAGACCGCGTACCTGCTCCGGGAGCTCGGCGCCCTCCCCGGCCGGATCTTCCACGACTCCGTACCCGCCGCCGGCACGGGCCACGGCCCGAACGGCCGGCCCCTCGGCTTCGGGGAGTGGTTCCTGAGCCGCCCCGCCCCGCACTGGCACAACCCGTCGGGGCGCGCGCCCCGGTAGGGCCCGTCTTCTGCCGCGGGCTACTCGCCGACGCCCTCGCCGATGCCCTCGGCGGCGCGGATCGCGTCCCGGTAGACGCGGGCCGCGGCGCGCAGCGCGGTCTCCGGGTCGACGCCCGCCGCCTCGGCGCGCGCCGCCAGTTCCAGCAGTTCGTACCCGATGCCCTCGCCGCGGGGCAGCTCCACGGCCATGCCGCCCGTGCGGACCCGGCCGGCGAGCTTGGCCGCGAGCGCGAGACCGGGCTGGCCCAGCGGGATCCCGTCGGTGACCGACTCCCGCTGCTTCTCGACCGCCTTGGTGCGCTGCCAGTGCGCGCTGACGTCCTCCGGGGTCTGCGCGTCCGCGTCCCCGAAGACGTGCGGGTGCCGGTGGATCAGCTTCTCGACGAGGCTGCCGGCGACGTCGTCGATGGAGAACGGCTCCTCGGGATGCTCCTCGGCGATGCGTGCGTGGAAGACGACCTGGAGGAGTACGTCGCCGAGCTCCTCGCGCAGCGCCTCCCGGTCCCCGTCCTCGATGGCCTCGACCAGCTCGTACGCCTCCTCCGTGGCGTACTTGACCAGTCCCTCGTGGGTCTGGCGCGAGGTCCAGGGGCATTCCCGGCGGACCCGGTCCATCACCTGAACGAGGTCGAGGAGGCGGGCGCCGGGCAGATCGTAGGAGCCGGGCAGCAGCTCGAGGTCGGGCATGTCGACGCGGCCGGAGCCGGCGAGCCGGGCCAGTCCGTCGGTGAGCCGCTGGTCGCCCTCGCCGCCCGGGATCACCACGACCGTGCGGCCGCCGGCGCAGGCCTCGACCAGCGCGTGCGCGTCCGGGGTCTCGTGCGCGACCTCGACGCCCGCCTCGCGCAGGTACGGCAGCTGCGGGTGGCCCGGGTCGGCGCACAGCACCCGGTCCGCGGCGTGCAGGGTCTGCCAGGCCGGCCAGGACAGCAGGCCGGGGGCAACCCGGTGGCTGGCGGTCAGCAGGACGATCCGGCCGGCGGCGGTCGCGTCGGCAGGATCGGCGGCGGGCACGGCGGGGGCGGGTTCGGCGGCGTGGTCATTCACCCTCCGAACCTACCTCCGGACGGGTGGCTCAGGCTCCGGCGGGGGCCTGCTCGGGCCGGGTCCGCTGGACGATCCATGGGGTGTCCTGGTCGCCGAGCACGATCTGCTGCGCGTCCCAGACGCCGTAGCGCGGGTTCACCTCGATGTGCAGCGCCTTCGCGGCGGACGCGAGCTTCTCGACCGCCTTGTCCTGGCTGCCGTAGTGGTCGAAGAGCTTGTCGCGCAGCAGCTTGAAGCGGGCGTCGGCGTCGAGCTGGCCGGGTGCCAGCTGGGCCTGCTCGAGGGCGGCCGCGGCGAGCTTCTCGCTGCCGCCGGCCTTCTCCAGCTGGGCCTTGCGGAAGTCCTGGACCTCCTTCTCGCCGACGCTCACGCCCGCCTCCTTCGCGGCGCGCTCCAGGACGACGGTCTGGATCATCTTGTTGAGCTTGACGCGCTCCAGGCCGGGCGAGGCCTGGATGAGCTGCGCGGCGGTCGGCCCGGACTCGTTCTGCGCCGCGCGGACGTCGCCCACCTGGGCCTGGAGCGCGGAGGTGGTGATCCGTTCGCCGCCGACGACGGCCGCGGTGCCGGGGCGGGCCTGACCCGAGCAGGCGGACAGCAGGGGGGCCGCCGCGAGCAGGGCGGCGGAGACGGAGAGCGCTGTGCGACGGTGCAAAGGAGCCTCCAGGGCCGGGAGATTGTGCGTCGGTGCACAAGGGCCGTGCGGTGATCGATGGTATGCAGTCAAGCTGATCCGAGCCACCGGTTCGACCAACGATTCCCGGGGTGTTGGGGTGCGCATCTGTTGATGTCACAGCCACCCAGCGGCAACCCTTTGGTCCACCGGCGCTGCCAAAGTCGGCCCACCATGTCGACACCGCACCGCTCGCCGCGCCGCCGGAGCCTGCACGGCTCGGCCCTCGCCGCCCTGATCACGGCGGTGGCCGTGTGCGCCGGGGACGCGGCCGCCCGCGTGTTCCCGTACGGGCACCGCCACCGCAGCATCAACGACCTCGGGAACCAGTTCGTCCCCTTCCACGCCCACCTGTGGGATCTCCTGCACGGGCGCGCGGAGGGCGGGCTGCTGCTCAACTGGCAGTCCGGCTACGGCACGAGCTTCCTGCCCGACTTCGGCACCTACCTCTCGAGCCCGTTCGCGGTGCTCGTCGCCCTGTTCCCGCGCGAGGACATCGACCTCGCCGTGTACGTGGTCACCGTGCTCAAGATGGCCGCCGCGGCGGCGGCGATGGCCTGGCTGCTGCGCACGCTGCGCCGCGGGCCGTGGTGGGCGGCGGGGCTGCTGGCGGCCTCGTACGCGCTGTGCGGCTGGTCGGTGATCGAGGCCTCGTACAACCCGATGTGGCTGGACGGGCTGATCGCGTTCCCGCTCCTGTGTCTGACGGGTGAGTGGGCGCTGCGGGGGCGCCGGCCGGCGGTCGCCGTCCTCGTGGTGGCGGTGTGCTGGACGGCGAACTTCTACACGGCCTACATGGCGACGCTGGGTGCGGCGCTGGTGCTCCTGTTGCAGGTGATGCTGACGCGCCAGGGGGTACGGGACCGGCTGCGGGTGCTCGTCCGTGGCGCGGGGACGACCCTGCTGGGCATCGCGGTGTCCGCCCCGGTGCTGGTCCCCCTCTTCCTGAGCTCGAAGCAGGCGTACCCGGGGTGGACTCGGCAGTTCGCGCCGGCGTCCTGGCCGGACCTGTTCGCGCGGGTCCTGCCCGCGACGTACTCCTTCTCCTCGCCGGCGCTCTTCGTGGGGACGGGGACGCTGCTGCTGGTGGCGGCCCTGCCGTTCCACCGGGCGGTGCCGCCGCCCACCCGCCTGGGGTGGGCGGGGCTGACCGCGGCCGTCCTGCTCTCCTTCCAGTGGACGCCGACGCACCTGGCCTGGCACGTGTTCGCGACCCCGAACGGCAGCCCGTACCGGCAGACGTTCGTGCTGGCCGGGGTGGCCGTGATCGCCGCGTGGACCGGGCTGGCGACGGCCGGGCTGCCGGGGCCGCGGGCGCTGGCGGCGGGGGCGGCGGTGCTGGCCGCGGCGGCCGTGGCGGCGAGCGGCAGCGCGCTGGCGACGACGTGGGGGTTCGCTCTGTTCTGCGGCGGGCTGGCGCTCGCGGCGGGGGCCTGGTGGTGCCTGCGCCACCGCAGGCTGGTCCTCCCGGCGGCCGGGGTGCTGGCGCTGGTGCTGGTCGGCCAGGCCGCGGCGACGACGGCGTTCGGGCACAAGGGCAAGCTGGGCGGCCTGGACGACTACCCCTCGTGGGGGGCGGCGCACACGGCGCGCGCCGAGGCCCTGGCCGGCGCCGAGGGCTGGCCGGCGTACCGCACGGACCCGAGCCGGCCGGCGCTCTCGGGCAACGATCCGCTGCTGCTGCGCGGGGAGGGCGGCGCGTACTACAGCAGCCACACCCCGGACGTGTTCACGCGGACGATGGTGGCCCTCGGGGCGGGCTGGACCTCGCGCGGACGCAACGTGCAGAGCATCGACAACCCGGTGACGGACGCGGTGTTCTCGGTCGGCGCCCGCCTGCAGCCGGACGGCACGATCGTCCGCGCGCAGGTGCCCCCGCTGATCACGATCCGCCCGCCGGGGCCCACGCCGTCGTACGCCGAAGGCGACGGGCCGCCCTTCGCCAACCAGGAACTCCTGCTGGGCGCCCGGGTGTACGAGGACCCCGTCTCCCCCGGGGTGTGCCGCGCGGGCACCGAGGCCTACCTGTGGGCCCCGGAGTACAACGCGACGGCCCGCCTCGCGGACGGCCGCGCGTTCCGGCTGAACGGCAACGCCCCCCGCAACCGGGCGGCCCTCCAGCCGCTGGGCGCCTCCCGGGGGGCCTCCTCGGCGCTGGTCTTCGACGCCGCCGCGCCCCCGCGCTGGGCCCTGTCCTGCCTGGACCGCGCCCGCCTGGACCCGGCGGTGGCCGCGCTCCGCGCGACGGCGCCGACGTCCCTGCGGGTCGGCTCGTCGACCGTGCGCGCCACCGTCCCGGCGGGCACCACGGGCACGGCGGTCCTCTCGTCCCCGGCGATCGCGGGCTGGACCTGCAACGACCGCCCGGCCACCCCGTACCTGGGCCTGGTCTCCGCCCCCGTGACCCCGGGCACCACGACGATCACCTGCACGTTCCGCCCCCCGGGCCTCCTCCCGGGCACGGCCGTCGCGGGAGCGGCCCTCCTGCTGCTGGGCGCGTTCCTCGCGGCGCAGCGGCGCCGCAGGCCCCGGACCGGCCGGCCGGACGTACCGGGCGCCCGGGAGGCCGACGCCTCCGCGGAGCTCACCGCGACCGGGGTCTGAGCCGCCGGCGTCAGCGGACCTGGCTCAGCCAGTGCAGGGTGCGGCGGACCTCCGTCGAGAAGGGGTGCGCCGGGCCGTGGACGCGCTCCGCGTCGAACAGGAGGCGGGCCAGGGTGTCGTGGGCCGCGGGGCGGTCGCCCATGGAGAGCAGCAGCTGGGCTATCCGGCGGCGGACCTCCAGCGGGAGGCCGGGGTCGGGATTGGCGTAGTGGTTCTCGAACAGCGGGAGCAGGGAGCGGTATTCGGCCAGGGCCGCCCCGGGGGCGCCGAGCTGCTCCAGGCACTGGGCCGCGTCGTAGCGGAAGCGCAGGGACTGGGGGTCGCCGGCCGGGAACTCGTCGGCGAGGCGGCGCAGTTCGGGCAGGGCGCGGCGGTACTGGCCGTCGTCCATCAGCGTCGCGGCGTACTGCTTGCGCAGCGAGCGGACCACCGGTGAATGCTCGCCGTGCTCGGCCTCCGCGGCCGGGAGGATCCCGCCGAGGATGTCCACGGCCTGGGTGAGGCGGCCCTGGTCCAGGAGGCTGCGGGCCTCGTCCACCGCGGCCGGGATGTCCGGCTTCCGGGGCGGCGTCGGCGGTACGGTCGGCTGCGGCGGGACGGTGGAGGCGCGGTCCGGCCAGGGGGCGTGGGGGCGCAGGAAGGGGCGTGTCGGGTCGAGAGTGCCCGCCGGCGTGCCCTCCTTGGGCAGCAGCGACGCGAGGGCCTCGTACACGTGCTGTGCGGAGGCGGGCCGGTCCTGCGGGTCCTTCGCGAGGAGGTGGAGCAGGACCGCCTCGAGCTGGTGCGGGATCTCGGGGCGCATCCTGCGGACCGGGACGGGCGGCTCGTACAGGTGGCGGTGCAGTACGCCGAGTGCGGTGGACCCGGCGAACGGGACGTTGCCGCTGAGGAGTTCGTACAGCAGGACGCCCAGCGCGTAGAGGTCGGTGTGGGGGCCCACCGCGCCGCCCATCGCCTGCTCGGGCGCCATGTACGCCGGGCTGCCGATCGGTGTGCCGGTGCTGGTGAGGCGGGTGGTGTCGGTGTCCATCACCGAGGCGACACCGAGGTCGAGGACCAGCACGGTGCCGTCCGGGCGGATCATCACATTGCGCGGCTTCAGGTCGCGGTGCACGATCGGCACCGCGTGCACGGCCGACAGCACCCCGCACAGCTGGGCGACCACGGCGACCGCCCACGGCCAGGGGTACGGGTCGTGCTGGGCGAGGTGGTCGGCGAGGTCGGTGCCCTCGACGTAGCCCATGACGAGGAACAGCTCGTCGCCGTCGCTGCCCGCGTCGTGGACCGTGACCAGGCCCGGGTGGTCCACCTGCGCCGTGACCCGGCATTCGCGCACGAAGCGGCGGCGCAGCTCGTCGGCGACGGAGCCGGGGCCCGCCACCTTGTCGGGGCGCAGCAGCTTGACGGCGACGCGGCGGTCCAGCCGCTGGTCGTACGCCGTCCAGACCTGGCCCATGCCGCCCTGTCCCAGGATGGAGGCGAGCTGGTAGCGCTCGCCGATGATCCGGTCGTCGTCCGTCACCGGGCCGGGCCCTCACCCTCGTTGCCGGGCGTGTTCGGGTTCGACTGCGGGTTCGACTGCGGGTTCGGGTGCGGGTGCGGCGTCTGCTTGCGCAGCAGTTCGCTCAGCTCGTCGAGCTCGGCGCGCACCTGTCCGATCCGCGGCGGGGTGGCCGGCCCGGGAGCCGGTGCGGGGGTCGGGGTCGGGGTCGGAATCGGCGTCTGCTGCTGGGCCGGCGGGTATCCGTACCCCGGCCGGGCCTGCTGCTGCGGTACGTACGGCGCGGGCTGCGCCGGGTACCAGGGGGCGGTCGGGGCCGCCGCGCGGGCTCCGTAGTGGCGGATGTCGGCGACGAGGAAGTACACGCAGGTCAGGAAGCCGGTGATGATGATGCCGAAGGCGCCGGTATTGCCCTGCCAGCCGTCGGTGTCGGGCGTCGGGTCGGCGCCGATCAGCGCGATCCAGGCGACGCTGAGCGCGCAGTTGACGGCCAGCAGCCACCAGTCCCGGGGCTTGCGGGTGACGACCGCGAGCCGCAGCATCGTGCCCCAGCCCAGGAAGCCGCAGCTCAGGACGGGCAGCAGGGCGAACAGCACGCGCAGTGCCACGATTCCCCCGGTACTGGACTGGGGGCCTTGCTGCGGCGGGAGGCCGGGGCCGTGCATCGCTGCTCCTGACGGACCGTGTCGACGAAGTTTCGGGTCTGAGCGTATACAGCGTTTCCGGCCGCCAGTGAGGGGATGCGCGCAACCGTTGCAGGGTCGCCGCACACCTCCGGCCGCCGCGGGCCGCGCCGCCGGGGCGGAAATCGTCGGGGCCCCCTGACCGGCGGCGACTACCCTCGGCAGTCGAGTTGTTGTTCCAAGGGGGAATCCACATGCGGAGCCGGACCATCGGCGTGTCGGTACTGGCCACGACGGCCCTGTTCGGGCTGACGACGGCCTGCCTGCCGGGGGGCGGGGGCAAGGCGGCCGACGTCGGCAGGGCGGCCCGCGCCGCCGAGCAGGCCTCGGGCGGGGCCGCTCCGTCGCCGACGGCCAAGAACAAGGACAAGAGCACGGGCGTGCTCGCCGACCTGTCGGGCGCCGAGATCCTGAGCCAGTCGTACGAGGCCATGCGCAAGGTCGAGTCGGCCCACGTCGTCGCGAAGGTGCGCGAGGAGGGCAAGCCGATGGAGTTCGAGCTGTCCCTCGACAAGAAGGGCAGCTGCAACGGCGTGATCCGGTACGAGGGCATGGGCAGGATGAACCTCGTCAAGTCCACCGACCTCATCCACTTCAAGGGCGACGAGGAGTACTGGCGGGGCGCGGCCGCACAAAAGCACACCCCGAAGAAGCAGGTGGACGCGATGGTCGCGATGCTCGCCGACCGCTGGCTGAAGGTTCCGGTCTCCGACCCCCGCGCCGCCTCGATGTCCCACGTGTGCGACCTGGGCAAGCTGACGGGCGGCAGCGGCCGGGCCAACCCGCTGGCCCGCAAGGGCGAGACGGTCACCATCGACGGCAAGCAGGCGCTGGCGATCACGACGGCGGCCAAGGAGGGTACGGAGACCGATTACATAGCCACGCAGGGCACCCCGTACATGCTCAAGTCCACCGTCTCCGGGGACGAGACCGGGGAGATCCTCTTCTCCGCGTTCGGTACGCCCGTCGACACGGCCCTGCCGGACGGCGCGGACGTCCTGGACCTGTCGAAGCTGGGCGGCGGCGTCCCCGGCGAGTCGGTCTGAGACCGACCTCGGCGGGCGGATCCCCTGAAACGCGCGTAGCGTCGCAAAAGGGATACGGAAGGGAGCCCTCGCATGGGGATCTTGGACAGGGCCAGGGAAATGCTGCACGGCCACAGCAAGCAGGCGAAGCAGGCGTCCGACGCCGCGGAGCAGCAGATCAACCAGCGCACCGGCGACAAGTACACCAAGCAGGTCGACCAGGGTCAGCAGCAGGTGGAGAAGCAGCTGGGCATCGACGAAGACCCGGACAGGTAGCTGGCGTCCGAGCAGCCGGCGGCGCGGCCGGGGACCCGCAGGTCGCCGGCCGCGCGCCTGGCCGTACGAAGACGCTTACGACCCGAGGATCGTGGTGAGGAACTCCCCCGTCCAGGCCAGCAGTTCCCGTCCGACCAGCGGCTTTCCGCCCACCCGGGCGGTCTTCGGCCGCGGGATCAGCACCTGCGAGGTGGCCGGCTTGAGCACCGCGCCGGGGTAGAGACGCTTGAGGCGCAGCTCCTGCGACTCGCGCAACTCCACCGGCCCGAAGCGGATGTTGGGCCCCTGGAGGGTGATGTCGCCGACCCCGCAGGCCCGCGCCAGCATCCGCAGCCCGGCCACCAGGAGCAGGTTCTCCACCGGTTCCGGCAGCTTGCCGTAGCGGTCGTGGAGCTCCTCGCGTACGGCCTTGACGTCCGCCTCGGAGTTCGCCGACGCGATGGACCGGTACGCCTGGAGGCGCAGCCGCTCGCCGGGCGCGTAGTCGTGCGGGACGTGCGCGTCGACCGGCAGCTCGATCTTGACCTCGAGCGGCGGCTCCTCCTCCACCCCGCCCTCGACGGCGGCCCGGTAGTCGGCCACGGCCTCGCCGACCATGCGGATGTAGAGGTCGAAGCCGACGCCCGCGATGTGCCCGGACTGCTCGCCGCCGAGCAGGTTGCCGGCGCCGCGGATCTCCAGGTCCTTCATCGCCACGTACATGCCGGCGCCCATCTCGGTGTGCTGGGCGATCGTCGCGAGCCGCTCGTGCGCGGTCTCGGTCAGCGGCTTCTCCGGCGGGTAGAGGAAGTACGCGTACCCGCGCTCGCGCCCTCGGCCCACGCGGCCGCGCAGCTGGTGCAGCTGGGAGAGACCGAAGTTGTCGCCGCGCTCCACGATGAGGGTGTTGGCGTTGGAGATGTCGATGCCGGACTCGACGATCGTCGTGGAGACGAGCACGTCGAACTTCTTCTCCCAGAAGTCCACGACGACCTGTTCCAGGGACTGTTCGGACATCTGCCCGTGCGCGGTCGCGATCCGCGCCTCGGGCACGATCTCGCGCAGCTTGGCGGCCGCCCGGTCGATGGACTCGACCCGGTTGTGGATGTAGAAGCACTGGCCCTCGCGCAGCAGTTCGCGCCGGATGGCCGCGCCGATCTGCTTCTCCTCGTACGGGCCGACGAACGTGAGCACCGGGTGGCGCTCCTCGGGCGGGGTGGTGATGGTCGACATCTCGCGGATGCCGGTCACCGCCATCTCCAGGGTGCGCGGGATCGGGGTCGCGGACATGGTCAGCACGTCGACGTTGGCGCGCAGCTTCTTCAGCTGCTCCTTGTGCTCGACGCCGAAGCGCTGCTCCTCGTCGACGATGACCAGGCCCAGGTCCTTGAACTTGGTCTCCTGCGAGAAGAGCCTGTGCGTGCCGATCACGATGTCCACGGAGCCCTCGCGCAGGCCCTCCAGGGTGGCCTTGGACTCGGTGTCGCTCTGGAAGCGGGAGAGCGCCTTCACGTTGACCGGGAACTGGCTGTAGCGCTCGGAGAAGGTCCCGAAGTGCTGCTGCACCAGCAGTGTGGTGGGGACGAGGACGGCGACCTGCTTGCCGTCCTGGACCGCCTTGAAGGCCGCGCGGACCGCGATCTCGGTCTTGCCGTAGCCGACGTCGCCGCAGATGAGTCGGTCCATGGGGACGGACTTCTCCATGTCCTCCTTGACCTCGGCGATGGTGGTGAGCTGGTCGGGGGTCTCCGCGTACGGGAAGGCGTCCTCCAGCTCGCGCTGCCAGGGGGTGTCGGGGCCGAAGGTGTGGCCGGGGGCCGCCATGCGCGCGCTGTACAGCTTGATCAGGTCGGCGGCGATCTCCTTGACCGCCTTCTTGGCGCGCGCCTTGGTCTTGGTCCAGTCGGCGCCGCCGAGGCGGTGCAGGGTCGGGGCCTCGCCGCCGACGTACTTGGTGACCTGCTCCAGCTGGTCGGTCGGGATGTAGAGGCGGTCGCCGGGCTGGCCGCGCTTGGCGGGGGCGTACTCGACGAGGAGGTACTCGCGGGTGGCGCCCTGCACGGTGCGCTGGACCATCTCGATGTAGCGGCCGACGCCGTGCTGCTCGTGGACGATGTAGTCGCCGACGCCCAGGGTGAGGGGGTCGATGGACTTGCGGCGCCGGGTCGGCATCCGGCCCAGGTCCTTGGTGGCGGTGCGCTGGCCGGTCAGGTCCGTCTCGGTGAGGACGGCGATCTTGAGCGCGGGGTCGAGGAACCCGTTGTCGAGGGAGCCGCACGCGACGTGGACGATCGACGGCTCCAGGGCGCGCAGATCGGCCTCGAGCCGGGCCGCGATGCCCTCGCCGCCGAGCACCTCGACGGTGCGTGCGGCCGGGCCGTGGCCCTCGGTGAGGTAGACGGTGTGCCAGCCCTCGGCGATCCAGCCCTTGGTGTCGGCGAGCGCGCGGGCGGTGTCGCCGCGGTAGGCCTCGGGGGCGTGCATCCCGAGCTTCAGAGTGTCCCCGCCGACCGCCTCGTCGGCAGCGAAGGGGGACACCGACCACCACATCATGCCCAGCTCGCGCGCGTGCTCCCGTACGTCCGCGATCCCGCGCAGCGAGGCCGCACCGACGTCGATCGGGGCCGCGCCGCCGCCGGCGGTGGCGGCCCAGGAGGCCATCAGGAACTCCTGCGAGGTCGCCACCAGGTCGGCGGCCCGGGTGCGCACCCGTTCCGGGTCGCACACCACGGCCATGGACCCGGCCGGCAGGACGTCGATCAGCAGTTCCATGTCGTCGACGAGGACCGGGGCGAGGGACTCCATGCCCTCCACCGCGATCCCCTCGGCGATCTTGTTCAGCAGTTCGCCGAGCTCGGGGTGCTCCTCGGCGAGGGCCGCGGCCCGCTCCCGTACCTCGTCGGTCAGCAGCAGCTCCCGGCAGGGCGGGGCCCACAGCCCGTGCTCGGCGACCTCCAGGGACCGCTGGTCGGCGACCTTGAAGTAGCGGATCTCCTCGACCTCGTCGCCCCAGAACTCCACGCGCAGCGGGTGCTCCTCGGTGGGCGGGAACACGTCGAGGATGCCGCCGCGCACGGCGAACTCCCCGCGCTTCTCGACGAGCTCGACGCGGGAGTACGCGGCCGCGGCCAGCGCCTCGGTGATCTCCCCCAGATCGACGCTCACGCCCTGGCGCAGGCTCACCGGGACCAGCTCTCCGAGCCCCTTGACCTGCGGCTGGAGCACGGACCGGATCGGCGCGACGACGACGGAGACGGGCCCTGCGGCCGGGTCGTCCTTGCTCGGGTGCACGAGGCGGCGCAGTACGGCGAGCCGCCGGCCCACGGTGTCGCTGCGCGGCGAGAGCCGCTCGTGCGGAAGGGTCTCCCAGGACGGGTACTCGGCCACCTCGTCGGGCGGCAGGAACGAGCGCAGCGCGGCGGCCAGGTCCTCGGCCTCCCGCCCGGTGGCGGTGACCGCGAGCACGGTCCGCTCGGTCCTGGCGGCCAGCGCGGCGATGACGAAGGGCCGTGCGGCCGGCGGTCCGACGAGGTCCACGTGCATGCGGTTGCCGTCGCCGGCCGCGGTGACCGCCTCGGCGAGGGCCGGGTCCCGGGTGACGGCGTCGAGCAGTCCGTGCAGGCTCATGAAAGGAGACTTCCGTCCGGTGAAGGGGCAACGCGAAGGGCCCGACACGTCTCACGGGCCGGGGCTTCCCACCCTACGACGCCACCCCCTCACCCGCGCGAGGGATTGCGGTCACTCCGGGGAGTGACGCAGTGACCGCCGACGGCCCCGGTCGGCCCGGATGGGCTGACCGGGGCCGTCGGCCCCCCGTACGACCGCGCAGCTACTCGCTCGCGATCGCGTTCAGTACGTTCATCCGCCCTGCCCGGAAGGCCGGGACCAGTGCGGCGAACAGGCCCACGAAGGCCGACCCGGCGAAGACGCCGATGATCGTCGGCCAGGGGATCTCCAGCACCTTCAGGCCCTGGAGGGCGAGCAGCTGCTGCGCGGTGGCTCCCCAGCCCATGCCCAGGCCGAGGCCGAGGAGGGCGCCGAAGAGGGCGATGACCACCGACTCCAGGCGGATCATGCGGCGCAGCTGGCGGCGGGAGAGGCCGATGGCGCGCATCAGGCCGATCTCGCGGGTCCGCTCGACCACCGAGAGGGCGAGGGTGTTCACGACACCCAGGACCGCCACGATGATCGCGAGGGCGAGGAGGCCGTAGACCATGTTCAGCAGCTGGCCGACCTGGTCCTGGAGGTCCTTCTTGTAGTCGGTCTGGTTGCGCACCTGGTACTGCGGGTACTCGGCGAGCGCCGCCTTGACCGCCGCGTACGCGGAGTCGGCCTTCCCGTCGGCGGCCTTGGCCAGCAGCATGAAGGGCAGGGGCATCCGGTCGGCCGGGACGTACTGCTGCACGGTCGCGGTGCTGACGTACATCGAGCCCTTGTCGATGTTGCCCTCGTCCGAGGTGATCGCGGCGACCTTGAGCTTGGCGCTCTTGCCCTCGGCGAAGGCGACCGTCATCTCGTCGCCGACCTTGACGTGGTGCTTGTCCGCGTAGATCGAGCCGACCGACATCGCGCCGCTGCCGTACGCCGCCGCGTGCTCGCCGGCCACCATCTTGCGCCGGACGTCCTGGACGTAGGTGGGGTCGTTGACGCTCAGCTCGCCGTCCTCGGCGGAGCCACCGGGGGCGGTGATCTTCGCCTTCACCAGCCGGTACGCGGTGACGTGGTCGAGGTCCTTCGCAGCGCGCAGCGCCTGCTCGGCCTGCGGGACGACCGGCTGCTGCGCCTGGGACTGGACGATGTAGTCCGCGCCGACCGACTTGTCGAGCTCGTCGGTGGCGGACGCCACCATCGAGGAGCCGACCACCGACAGGCAGGCGACCAGCGCCAGTCCGATCATCAGCGCGGCAGCGGTGGCGCCGGTGCGGCGCGGGTTGCGCAGCGCGTTGCGCTCGGCGAGGCGGCCGACGGACCCGAAGGGCCGCAGGACCACCCCGGAGAGCAGGCGGACCACGCCGCCGGCGAGCAGCGGGCCGATCACGATGAAGCCGATGAGGGTGAACAGCACGCCCATGGCCAGCCAGAGCGAGCCGGGCGCGGCCTTGTCGGCGGCCGCGGCGAGGAACAGGCCCGCGCCGCCGATGCCGGTCAGGACCAGGCCCAGGACCGCCCGGATGCGGCCGGCCTTCTTGTCGCCGGGGGTGCCGGCGTCGCGCAGGGCGGCCATCGGGGAGACCTTGCCGGCCCGGCGGGCCGGGATGAACGCCGAGACGACGGTGACGATGATGCCGAGCACCAGGCCCACGACCGGGGTGGTCCAGGCGACGGTCAGGTCGTCGGTGGACAGGTGCATGCCCATCTGGCCCATGAGCTTCATCAGGCCGACGGCCAGGCCCACACCGGCGCCGACACCGAGGAGCGAGCCGACGAAGCCGAGCAGCAGGGCCTCGACGACCACGGACTTGAGCACCTGGCCGCTGTCGGCTCCGATGGCGCGCATCAGGCCGATCTCGCGGGTGCGCTGGGCGACCAGCATCGAGAAGGTGTTGAAGATCAGGAAGATGCCGACGAGGAAGGCGATCCCGGCGAAGCCGAGCATCACGTACTTCATGACGTCGAGGAAGGAGCCGACGTCCTTGCGGTTGGCGTCCGCGGCCTCCTTCGCGGTCTGCAGCTTGTACGTGTCGGCGCCGACGGCGGCCGCGACCTTCTGCTTGAGCTGCTCGTCGCTGACCCCGTCCTTGGCGGTCACGTTGACGTGCGTGAAGAGGCCGGGGGCGCCGAGCAGCTTCTCCTGCGCGGTGGCGGTGTCGAAGTAGACGACGGTGGCACCCGGGTTGGTCACGGTGAAGGAGGCGATGCCGCTGATCCTGGCGCGGATGTCGCCGGTGACGGCGATGGTCCGCAGCTCGTCACCGATCTTGAGGTGGTGCTTCTCGGCGGTGTCGGCGTCGATCATCACCTCGGTCGAGCCGCGCGGGGCCTGGCCGGAGGTGATCTTCATCGACTTGAGCTCGTTGTCGTTCCAGTTGCCCGCGATGGTCGGGGCACCGGTGGTCGAGCCCATGTCCTCGTTCTTGGAGTTGGCGACCGTGACGGACAGGGAGACGACGCCGCCCTCGGCGGACCGCACGCCCTCGGCCTTCTTGACCTTCTCCACGACCGAGCCGTCGAGCGTCTCGGGCTTGCCGCGGTCGGGGGTGTCCTCGCCGCCCTTGGCCGCCTTGGGGCTGACCGTGACATTGGAGTTGGTGACCGCGAACAGCTTGTCGAACGTGGTGTTCATGGTGTCCGTGAACACCAGGGTGCCGCAGACGAACGCGACGGAGAGCATGACGGCGACGGCGGAGAGCGCCATCCGCCCCTTGTGCGCGACGAAGTTGCGCCGCGAGGTCTTCAGGACGGTGTTGCTCACGAGGTCCGCCCGCGCGCGTCGAAGTCCTTCATGCGGTCGAGGACCTGGTCGGCGGTGGGCCCGTACATCTCGTCCACGATCCGGCCGTCGGCCAGGAAGATCACGCGGTCGGCGTACGAGGCGGCCACCGGGTCGTGCGTGACCATCACGATGGTCTGGCCGAGCTCGTCCACCGAGCGGCGCAGGAAGCCGAGGACCTCGGCGCCGGCCCGGGAGTCCAGGTTTCCGGTGGGTTCGTCGCCGAAGATGATCTGCGGGCGGGCCGCGAGGGCGCGGGCGACGGCCACGCGCTGCTGCTGGCCGCCGGAGAGCTCGGTCGGACGATGCTTGAGGCGACCGGCGAGGCCGACGGTCTCCACGACCCGGTTCAGCCACTCGGCGTCGGGCTTGCGGCCCGCTATGTCCATGGGGAGCGTGATGTTCTCCAGGGCGTTGAGCGTCGGCAGCAGGTTGAACGCCTGGAAGATGAAGCCGATCCGGTCGCGGCGCAGCTGCGTGAGCTTCTTGTCCTTCAGGCCGGTGATCTCGGTGTCGTCCAGGTGGATCTGCCCGCTGGTCACCGTGTCGAGACCGGCGAGGCAGTGCATCAGCGTGGACTTGCCGGAGCCGGAGGGGCCCATGATCGCCGTGAACTGGCCGCGCTTGATGTCCACGTCCACCTCGTCGAGGGCGACCACGCGGGTCTCCCCGGCGCCGTAGGCCTTGACGACCTTGCGCGCCCGGGCCGCGACGGCTTCATGCCCTCCAGTACCCCCGTGCCTGGTTTCGGTCATAGCCGTTGTCACGGTGCTTCCCCTCGTTCGTTGCGTTGCTGCGCGTGTTGCCGGTTCCGGCGTGCCGGCCGGATCCTGCGTGTGATGCCGTCGTGAAGTCTGCGGGGCGGAGGCGGCCGGCGCGCTGGTGCCCATCGCCGTATCCACCGGGGGGTTAACCCCACCCCCGCTCGTATGAACCAGTTAAGGACCTCCCGGGGCCGTCCTCCTCCTCCGCCGGGACGAAAGACCCCTGGACCCTTGTGAGGAGCAACCCCTAGGGGTTCTCCACCCTTTGGGGGATCAGCTCTGGGGGATACCGCCGGATACGCCGCGATGAGAGGGTGTTCCCCGCAGGTACGTGCACAGTGAAAGGATCTTGGTGGGCGCGGAGGAGAGCACGGGAGAGCGCACCGGGGACGCTGCCGGGGCGGGAGCCGGGGCCCCGGCGGCCCCCGGGAGCGGCAGCCGGCCGCCGCGCACCGCGCTCGTCGCCGCCCTCATGCTGAGCATGGCCCTCGTCGCCGTCGACAACGCCATCGTCTCCACCGCCGTCCCCCAGATCGTCGGCGACCTCGGCGGGTTCTCCGTCTTCTCCTGGCTCTTCGCCGGGTACCTGCTCGCCATCACCGTCACCCTCCCCGTCTACGGGAAGCTCTCCGACACCCTCGGCCGCAAGCCCGTCCTGCTCTTCGGCATAGCCCTTTTCATCGTCGGCTCGCTGCTGTGCGCGCTCGCCTGGAACATGGCCGCCCTCATCGCCTTCCGCATCGTCCAGGGGCTGGGCGGCGGCGCCCTCCAGGGCACCGTGCAGACCCTGGCCGCCGACTTGTACCCGCTCAAGGACCGCCCGAGGATCCAGGCCAGGATGTCCTCCGTCTGGGCCGTTTCCGCCGTGGCCGGCCCGGCACTCGGCGGACTCATCGCCTCGTACGCCGACTGGCGCTGGATCTTCCTCATCAACCTGCCGCTGGGCGGCCTCGCCCTGTGGATGCTCGCCCGCCACCTCGTCGAGCCCGTACGGTCCCCCGGGCACCGCGGCCCGATCGACTGGGCGGGCGCCCTCGGCGTCTTCGCCTGCGGCGGACTGCTGCTCTTCGCGCTGGTGCAGGGCGGGGTCGCCTGGCCCTGGCTGTCCGCGCCCTCCCTCGGGCTGCTGGGCGCGAGCGCGGTGCTGGCGGCCGTGGTCGTCCGGATCGAACGCCGGGCCGAGGAACCGATTCTCCCCGGATGGGTCTGGCGCCGGCGCACCATAGCCGCCGTGAACCTGGCCCTCGGCGCACTCGGCGTACTCATGGTCGCCCCGATGGTCTTCGTCCCGACGTACGCCCAGTCGGTCCTCGGCCTCGGACCCACAAGCGCCGGGCTCGTCATGTCCGCGATGACCCTCACCTGGCCCTTGTCCGCCGCCTTCAGCCAGCACGTCTACCGGCGCATCGGCTTCCGCAACTCCGCCGCCGTCGGGATCTCGCTGGCCGCCGTGATCCTGTTCTCGTTCACGCTCCTCCCGTATCCCGCCCGGCCCTGGCAGCCCACGCTGATCATGCTGCTGCTGGGCGCCGCCCTCGGCCTCTTCCAGCTGCCGCTGATCATCGGGGTCCAGTCCACCGTGGGCTGGTCCGAGCGGGGTACGACGACGGCCTCGGTGCTCTTCTGCCGCCAGGTCGGCCAGAGTTTCGGGGCCGCCCTGCTCGGGGCCGTCGCCAACGCGACCATCGCCGCCCGGCTGGCCGACGCCCCGATGCCCGGACTGCCGGACCACCTCGACGACGTCTCCAAGGCCCTCGACCGGCCCGGGCTGCTCCCGCCGGCCGCCGCCGACTACCTGCGCGCGTCGGTGGCCGCCGCCGTGGACCACATCTTCCTCGGCGCGACCGCCGCGGCCGTGGTGGCCCTGCTGGTCCTGCTCCTGGTGGCTCCGCGGCGGTTCCCGATACTGGCGGAGCATCAGGAGAAGTAGCGGCGCGCCCGGCTTCCGCTTGTCATGACCCCGGTCAACGGAGTACACCTCGAAGTCCGAATCCGAGATCCGTTCCGGGGGGACGACATGGTTTCCGCACTCTTCGCACTGGTCTTACTGGCCGCCGTGGCCGGGCCGATCGGCCTGCGGCTGCGCCGCCGTCCGGGCTTCGTCACAGGCCGCGACGGCCGGCTCTCCACCTCCACCACCCTGGCGCTGGCCTGGACGGTGATCCTGGTCTGGCTCCTGCTCACGATCCTCGCGTACGGGCTCACGGCCGGCGGCGGCGCCGACTGGTTCGCCGGGGAGCACGGCCCGCTGTCCTCCCTGACCAGCGTGTACCTGCCGCTGCTCGGGGGCCCGTACGTGGCCCTGATCGCGGCGAAGACGGTCGTCGGCATCCGCCTCGAGAACGGCAGCATGGCCAAACCCGCCCCCAAGCCGACGGACTCCGGGAAGCGGCCGCTGCGCGAGCTGATCGCGAACGACAGCGGGCGCACCGACCTGGTGGACCTCCAGTACGTGGCGCTGAGCGCGGTCACGATGCTGTACGTGGTGCTGTTCTTCCTCTCCGACGTGGGCGGCGGGCTCCCCCACCTCCCCGCCGAGATCTGGGCGCTGACGGGCGCACCGGCCGGGGCGTACCTGGTGAACAAGATGGCCACGCGCGCGAACCCGGTGATCACGGGCGCGGCGGTGCGGGGCGCCGCCCTGGTGGTGGAGGGCGGCGGCTTCGGCCCCGAAGCCCGGGTGGAGCTCGACTCCACTGCCCTGGCGACCGAGTACGACCCCGCGACGGGCACCCTGACGGCGCAGCTGCCGGCCGCCGCGCCCCCCGCCTTCACGGTGGTGGTCACCTCCCGCGGCCTGCGCAGCGACCCGTACCGCCACGCGCCGGCGGCTGCAGGCTCGGCACCGGCACCGGCACCGGCCCAGCAGCCGGCGGGCTAGTACGCCCGCGTCGGGGCCAGGCCAGGCCAGGCCAGGTCAGGTCAGGTCAGGTCAGGTCAGGTCAGGTCAGGTCACGGGAGCTTCGCGAGGAACTCCCCGATCAGCGGGGCGATCTCCGCGAGGTGGGTCTCCAGTGCGAAGTGCCCCGCCCCCTCGAAGACGTGCACCTCGGCATCCGGCGCATCGCGCAGGTACGCCTTCGCCCCCGCGGGGGCGAAGAACGGGTCCCCGGCGCCCCAGACGACCAGGACCGGCACCCGGGCGGCGCGCAGCCAGGCCTGCCAGGCGGGGTAGTGGGCGAAGTTCGACGCATAGTCGAAGGCCAGGTCGGCCTGCGCGTCGGCGCGCCCCGGCAGCCCGAGGTAGTGCACGTCGAGCGTCCAGCCGTCCGGGGAGATCAGGCTCGTGTCGGCGACGCCGGTCTCGTACTGGAAGCGGGTGCCCTCCGGGGTGAACAGCCCCCGTACGCGCTCCTCGTCGCCCGGCACGTCCCGCCGCAGTCCGGCGAACTCGCGGGCCGCGTCGGAGAGTCCCTCCTCGTACGCGTTGCCGTTCTGCACGATCAGGCCCGTCACCCGTTCGGGCCGCCGCGCGGCGAGCCGCAGCCCGACGGGGGCGCCGAAGTCGAAGACGTACAGCGCGAAACGGTCCAGCCCGAGGACGTCGGTGAAGCCCTCCACGATGTCGGCGAGCCGGTCGAAGGTGTACGTGAACCCGTCCGGGGCCTCGGTCCGGCCGAAGCCGGGGTAGTCGGGGGCGATCAGCCGGTACGGGGTGTCGCCGAGCGCGTCCATCAGCCGGGCGAACTGGTGCGAGGAGGTGGGGAAACCATGCAGGAGCAGCAGGACCGGGCCGTCGGCGGGGCCGCTCTCGCGGTAGGCGACGCGGACCCCGTGCACCTCGGCGGTGCGGTGGTGGACGAGCTGCATCACATGCCTCCAATGGCTTTGTTTCCATTAGTCTCACCGGAGATCGCTAATGGGTCAAGTGCTTCACGTACCATTAGGCCCATGACGTTCCCGCTCACCGGAGAGCCCCTCGCCCTGGACCTCCTCAACACCCGGCCCGCGGGCGCAGGCGACCTGATCGCCGGCCCGGAGGGGCTCGCGGCCTGGCTGGCCGTCCAGGAAGGCCGGCTCGGGCCGGCCGGGAAGGCGGGCCCGGCGGAGGTGGCGGCCGTGCACGCCGTACGGGAGGCGGCCGGCGCTGCACTCACGGCCGCACGGCGCGGCGAGCAGCCCCCGGCCGGTGCGCTGCACGCGCTGAACGAGGCCTCGGCGGGCGCCCCGGCCCACCGCGCGCTCGCCTGGACACCGGACACGGGCCTGACGGCCGCCCCGCACCGCACGGGCACCCCGGCCCGGCGACTCGCGGCGCAGCTGGCGGACGCGGCGGCCGACCTCCTGACGGACCCCCGGGTGCAGGACGTACGGGAGTGCGAGGGGGCCGACTGCGTGCTGCTGTTCCTGCCGGCGCACCCGAGGCGGCGCTGGTGCGTGGCCTCGACCTGCGGCAACCGCGCCAGGGTCGCCCGCTACTACGCCCGCCACAAATCCTGACCTGGCGGCCGGGGCCGGGCTCCGGGGCCGGGCACCGGGGCCGGGCTCCGGACGCAGCGCTCCGGACGCAGCGCTCAGGCCCTGCCCCGGGATCCGCCCCGCCCGGTCAGCCCTCCGCCGGCGCGCGGCCCGTCAGGGCGGCAAGGCTCGAGCGCACGTGGTTCATGTGCGCCCGCATCTCGTCCTGCGCCTCCGCGTGCTCCCGCAGGATCCGGTCCGTCTCACGGCCGGTGCGCTCCTCCCGCACCCGGGCTTCCGCCAGCAGCTCCGCGGCCCGCGCCTCCGCGTCCTCCTGCCCGTGCCGCGCCGACTCCTCCGCCTCCGCGTAACCGCGCCGCGCCTCCGCCAGCCGGCCCTCCGCGTACCGCTCGAGCTCCGCCTGGCGCGCCTCCAGATCGGCCTCCCGGGCCGCCAGCTCCCGGTCCGCCGCGTCCCACCGCTCCACGTGCTCCTGCTCGCGGTCCGCCAGCAGCGCATCCGACCGGTGCCGCATCTCCGCCAGCGCCGTCTGCGCCTGCGAGCGCCACTCCGCCGCATCGTCCCTGGCCTCCGCCCGGACCGCGTCGGCCTCCCGCTCCGCCTGCAGCAGCCCCTGCCGCGCCCGGACCTCCGTCTGCTCGCGCACCGCGTCCGCGTCCTGCCGCGCCAGCTCCGCCACCCGGTCGGCGTACGCCTCGGCCGCGCCCGTCGCGTCCACCGCGTCCACCCGCGCGTCCCGGCGCACGGCGTCCGCCTCCTCCTCCACCAGCAGCAGGATCCGCCGGGCCCGCTCGCTCAGCTCGTCGTACGTCTGCGGGGCCAGCTCCGCCACCGCCTCGCGCAGCCGCCCCGCCTCCGCCTCCATCCGCTTCGCCAGGACGGTCAGCCGCGCCACCCGCTCCCACGCCTCGTCCCGGCTGCCGGAGAGCCGGGCGAGATACCGGTCGACCTCTTCCGTGCGGTAGCCGCGACCTCGTACGGTCGCGAAACCCGGTCCGTGAGGTGACATGGGTGCAGTCATCCTGGAAGCGCCTCTCTCGGGGGGATTCCTGTCAAGGATGCGCCATTTGCTCTCAGAAGCCGGAATGGCCGGGCCGAGACCCTGTACGAGGGTCCCGGCCCGGCCATTCAACCGATCATCCGATCAGAGCAATCCGTCCCACATCTGCTCCAACAGCACCGACCACCAGCTCTCCGGCGACGCCAGCGCCGCGCTGTCGAGCCCGGCCAGATTCGTCTGGAAATCGGCGGTCCAGTGCCCCGCCTGCTCCGGCGTCAGATGCTGGCGCAGACGCCACATGTGACCCAGCATCGCCAACGAACGCGCGAACTGCGGCAGGCTCGAATTCACGAACTGCGGCGGCACCGGCGCACCGCCCGGACCGGCCTCCACCGGAACCGCCACTATGTGCGCCGTCCCGTACTGCACACACAGCGCCTTGCCGAAGTCACTGCCCACGACCAGGTACGAACCCGCATCCGACGCCGGCTGCACCTGTCGTTGCGCAGCCAGCTCCGCCAGCGTCGGCACCGGCTGGCCCGGCACCGCCTGCGCCCAGAAGAACGGCCCGAAGTCCGTCGGCAGACCCGCCCACACCAGCGTCTGCGCCACGATCTCCGGCACACCCTGGCGGGACACCGCCCGCTGGTCGAAGCGGAACACACCCTGCGGACCGAACGCGCCGGCCAGCTCCGCGCCGATGGCGTCCAGCGGAATCGCCGGCTGGAGCGGCACCTGCTGCAGCGGCGCGCGTACCGGCGCGGGGCGCGCCGGGCCGTCCGCCACCTGGTGCAGCTCACCCTGATGGGTCAGCAGATGCCGCATGCCCTGCTGACGGCCCGCATGGTCCTTGCCGTACGGGGCCACGCTCGTGATCCGGACCTGCGGCCAGGTCTCCCGGATCATCCGCGCGCAGTAACCGCCGGGCAGCTCGCACGACTCCAGCTCGGTGTGCAGTTCCAGCACCTGCTGCGGAGGCACGTTCATCGCACGCAGCTCGTGCAGGATCTGCCACTCCGGGTGCGGCGTACCCGGAGCGGAACGGCGGATGAGCTGCTGCTCGGAGCCGTCGGGCGCGCGGTAGCGGAGCACGGCCTGGTAGCCCGGTCCGACCGTGGGCACACCGGCGGGCGCCGGGGGCTGCGCCGCGGGACCGCCCTGCGGCTGCCCGGGCGGGCCGGGAGGCGCGGGCGGCCGGCCCGTGACGGCCGGACCGGCCAGCATCGTCGCGGCATGGTCGAGCCCGCCCCCGGGGGCACCGGGCGCACCGGGCGCACCGGGAGCCCCCGGCGGACCGGGAGGCTGGGGTACGCCGGGACCCGCGAGCATGGTGGCGACCTGATGGGCCGAGCCACCGGGGGCCCCGGGCGGACCGGGAGGCGCAGGCGGCTGACCGGCACCGGGAGCACCGGGCGGACCCGGAGGCGCAGGCTGACCCGTCACGGCCGGACCGGCCAGCATCGTCGCGGCATGATCCAGCCCACGCCCCAGCGAACCCGGAGCG
>NZ_JBFBAH010000005.1:109036-513709 GCF_040682115.1 Streptomyces sp. NPDC051364
GCGGCGCAGGCGGCTGACCGGCACCGGGCGCCCCGGGCGGACCCGGAGGCGCAGGCTGACCCGTCACGGCCGGACCGGCCAGCATCGTCGCGGCATGATCCAGCCCACGCCCCAGCGAACCCGGAGCACCGGGCGGACCGGGGGGCGCAGGCGGCTGACCGGCACCGGGCGCCCCGGGCGGACCCGGAGGCGCAGGCTGACCCGTCACGGCCGGACCGGCCAGCATCGTCGCGGCATGGTCGAGCCCGCCGCCAGGCGCACCGGGAGCACCAGGCGCGCCGGGAGCACCCGGCGGACCGGGCGGCGTCACCGGCTGCGCGCCCGGCCGGGAGACCTGGGCCTTGCTCGTCGGCGCATCGGCGATGGACCCGGAATCCGGGCCCGCGTCGGCCCCGAGGCGCAGCGCCGGCGCGATCGCCGTCTTCGGGAGCTGGCTGCCCCCGGCCATCAGGGTGGTCTTCGCCTCCGAGGCCCCGCCGGACGGCGGCGCCATGTCCTCCAGGTCCGACCCCGACAGCGGCGGCGCGAACACCGTCGCGGGCAGCGGTACGGACACGTCGTCCGCACCCGGGTTCACATCGGTCCCGGCCCACGGCGTGGCCCCGACGGGCACCCCGTCGTTGGCCGTCGGCTCGTACGGCACCTCGCGGCGCAGCGGCACCGCCTCCACCGGTTCGGGCGCGGACGCCTGAACGGGTTCCGGCGCAGGCGCCGGAACCGGTGCGGCCGGAGCCGCAGACTCCGCAGCAGGGCCGGCGGCAGGGCCCGGCGCCGGCGGAATCCCCGCCCGGTCCGCCGCCTCCTGCAGCCACTCCGGCGGACTCAGCATGAACGAGGTCTGCTCCGAGTCGATCCGCGGCGAGGGCACCGACGCCTCCGCCACCGGCGCGGCCGCAGCCCCGTACTCCTCCTCGTACCGGCGGATCACCTCACCCACCGGCAGCCCGGGCCACAGCGTCACCTCACCGCTGTCCCGCGCGATGACCAGCCTCTGCCGGCCGCCACCGGACACCGGACCGGCCGCGCGGTCCTCCGCCCACACCACGAACCCGAGCCCGAACTCCCGTACGCGCACCTCCCGGTGCTGGTACGCGGGCACGTCCCCGTTGATCCACTCCTCGGCGCGCTCCTGCGCCTGCGCAAACGTCACCATCGCGCCGTCACCCCTCCACCGGTGCCGCACCCGGCCCGGCAACCGACCCGGACACGGGAACCGAGCGTGCGAATCCGCCGTCCACCATCAGACCGGCCACCGTCTCCAACTCCGGCGGGTTCCCCGCCAACCGCTCGAGGAAGGCATCGAAATCGGCACCGCACGGCAGCAACAACCGCTCCACGCGCTCCTGCACCGACCAGCCGTCCCGGTCGCGGGCGTCGTCGTACGGGGAGAACCACACCGAGCCGATCGCCTCGCCCTTCACCTTCACCGCGAGCAGACCCCCCTGGACGAAGGCCACGCACAGGTAGTCCTTCGTCAGGTGGTCCCGCAGACACTTGTTGACGTAGACGAGGTCGTTGACCGCCGCCTCCTCACGCACCGTGAAGAAGGGCTGGTCCACCAGCAGACCGAGCTCCACGTCGAGCCCCGCGCCCACCGGCGCACAGCCGCCCGCAGCCTTCAGGAATGCGCGGTACGCCTCCGGCAGCCGGTAGCCGAGGTCCTCTTCGACGCCCTGCACCGCCTCCTCGGACACCGACACCACCGACTTCGGCAGCCCCAGGTGCACCGGACGCACCTCCTGCAACGGCCGCGTCCCACGCTTCCCGTGGTCGACCGGTGCCGTCGCCAGCCCCGCATGATGCCGCAGCAGCGCCTTCACCTCGACCGGGACCAGCTCCATCCGCCGCGTCTTCGCCACGTGGTGCCAGGTCCAGCCGTGCGGGGTCGCCACCGGTCCGACGGTGTCCCACAGCGCATGGCCGGCCGCGCGCATCGCCGCGTTCGCGGACACGCAGTCCGTCAGCCGCAGCTCGTCCACGCCGAAGCCCTCTGGCGGCTCGGCGATCTCCACCGCCGCACGCGCATACGGGGAGAGGTCGGGATGTCCGTCCCCGTCCATCCGCACACCGTGGGGATGCCGAGCGGCCCGGACCGGGTCCGGGAAATGCACGACCTGCCCCGAGTAAGCGGCGTTGGGTGGCGCGGCCTGCTGCCCGAGCCGACCTGTCGTCATGGCGGTAGCCCCCTGCTGGATCTGGCTGGTTCACCACAGCCTATGTGCTCCGGCAAGAGCGTCACCCGCCCGCAACCCCCGCACCCGCGCGAGGGCCAGGAACATCCGAATTGATACGAATATTCGACCCCGCTTCCACACGACAGGTGACATTTGACAGGCTGTCCCCTCAGCACGGGGGCGTGCGCGACAGCGGCCACCACCGCCGCCACGGGAGGGAAGACGCGACCATGCAGAACACCGCCACACGCACAGACACGGCCGACGGCGCCTCAGGAACGGGCGGACAGGCCGCACAGGACGGACAGACGGCCGGACCCACGGACGGTCCGGCCGGCGACCCGCGCCTGCGCTGGAGCAGCAGCGACGGCCGGCCCGCCGCCCCCGTCCTGCGCTTCCGCCGCGACGGCATCCTCCCCACCGTCGCCGCAGCCCTCTCCGTACGCGGCGAAACCCTCACCGGCACCGCCGGCAAGGCCGACCAGCCACCCGCGCTCCACCCCCTCGTCCAGGACTTCCTCGACACCCTCACCAGCGGCCAGCGGGAACGCTTCACCGGCCGCTGTCCCGAGGCGATCCTGCTCTCCCGCCACCTCACCGCCACCGAAGGCGCCCGCAGCCGCCGCGCCTCCCGCAAACCCCTCACCGCGAACGAAGCCCGCCGCTCCCTCAAACACTCCAAGATCACCGCCCGCCACATCCGCGAAGACGGCGACCCGCTCCACGGCAGCTACGCACCCCCCTGCCGCTCCTGCGAAGCCCTCCTCGCCCACTTCGGCGTACGCGCCGTCGACCTCACCCCCGCGTCAGAGAAGGCCTGACCCCCGACACCATGACCACCTCCTCCGCCTCCTACGACCGCTCCTCGGCCACCCGCTTCCCCGCCGCCGTGGACACCGCCCTGCGCACCGCCGGCTGGGAGCCCGGCCGCTGGGACATCAAGCAGGCCGAGTTCTGGGCCGACGCCCTCCGGGACCACACCACCCCCGCCGGACACCGGCACACCGTCTTCCCGGCCGCCGTCGAGGCCTGGGCCGAATTCGGCGGGCTCACCGTCACTGCCCCCGGCACGGGCCGCCAGATAGCGCCCGTCCCCGTGCGCCTGGACCCCCTCACCGGACTCCACCTCGCACGCACCTTCGCCGACCTCGGCCGCGCCCTGTCCACCGAGCTCTGCCCCCTCGGCGTCGACGCCGACGCCGGCTCCCACCTCGCCATCGACCGCGAAGGCCGCGTCTACGGCATCGACCACACCGGCGACTGGTACCTCGGCGGCGCCGTGGACGAAGCCCTGACCCTCCTCCTGACCGGCCTGCAACCCACCCGCCTCACAACGGCCCACTGACCCCCGCCCCGCCCGGGGCCCGGCCACGGAACGGGCGGCCGCCCCGGGGGCGGGCCTACGCCTGCCTCGGGCCGCCCGGCAGGACCGCCGAGACCTTGAAACCGCCCTCGTCCGTCGGGCCGGACACGAACACCCCGCCCAGCCCGAGCACCCGCTCACGCATCCCGACCAGCCCGTTCCCGCCACTCGGCAGCCCCGGCTGCACCACGTCCGCCCCACACGGCCCGTTCTCCACCTGCATGGCCACCTCACCCTCCCGGTGAGCCAGCCGCACCACGACCCTCGCGCCCGGCGCATGCTTGTGGCAGTTGGTCAGCGCCTCCTGCACCACCCGGTACGCCGTCTGCTCCACCTCCGCCGGATACCCCGACCCCGCACCCCGGACATCCAGCTCCACGGCCATCCCGGCCGCCCGCGACTGCCCGACCAGCGCCTCCAGCTCACCCAGCGAGGGCCCGGGCCCGTCCTCGAAACTCCTCACCAGCGCAGCCACCGGCACCAGCGCAGGAGCCCGCTTCGGCGACTCGGCCGCCCGCAGCACCCCCAGCATCTCCCGCAGCTCCGTCAAGGCCTGGCGCCCCATGTCACCCACGAGCGCCGCGTTCTTCGCCGCCCGCGCCGGATCCTTGGCCGCCACCGCCTCCAGCGCCGCCGCATGCACCACCATCAGCGACACCCGGTGCGCCACCACGTCGTGCATCTCCCGCGCGATCCGCGTCCGCTCCTCCGTACGGGCCCACTCGGCCCGCTCCTCCGCCCGGTCCGCGAGCAGCGACAGCTCCCGCTCCAGCGAGTCCGCCCGCTCCTGCAGGCTCTCCATCAGCCGCCGCCGCGCCCCTATGTACAGGCCCAGCAGCACCGGCGGCACGGTCAGCGCCACCGCCACGAACACCGACAGCACGATGACGAGCGAACGCGAGGCCCCCTGGTCCCCGCTGGTCCGCATGTACATCACCACGAAGGTCGCGGCCAGCGATATCGAGGCCAGCGTCGCGGTGATCCGCCGCGGCACCTCGCAGGCGGCCAGCGTGTACAGCCCCACCACCCCGAGCAGGAACCCCATCGCGGCCGGCGACACGGCGATCCCCACCAGCACCACCGCGATCGGCCAGCGCCGGCGCAGCACGAGCGTGGACCCCACCAGGAGCCCGAACAGCACCCCGACCGCCACCGGCACCCCGGCCTCGCGCGCGAAGGGCACCCCCTCGACGGCGCACTCGACGGCGGACACCGCCGCCAGCCCCACATCGAGCACGGCCCCCCGCCGCCGCTCCCACCACAACGGTCCGTCGCGCCCGGCCCCGCCCTGCTCATCCCCCGTAATGGTCATGCCGTCCAGCGTACGCAGGGCCTCCGGCACGGATGCGAACGGAATTCCGGGAAACCCGAACGGCCATGGACGCGACCGCAGACCAACCGCAGGAACACCGGCGCCGACCATCACGGTCGCCTGTCCGTGCGCGTGCTGCAAGGCGCGGATCTTTACCGTCGCATCGAGGGGTGGTGGTGCGGCATAGTAGGTGCCGTCGACTCGACCACGAAGACGCAATGTCCGGTTTAGTTAGAAATAATCCCCTGTGGTGTAATTGGCAGCACTGAGGCTTTTGGTGCCTTATGTCCGGGTTCGAGTCCTGGCGGGGGAGCTTTTGTCAGTTCGGGTCCTGACCGGTCGGTCGGGACCCGGCCTCGTTCTCGGGGTGTAACGCCCCGGTATCCTTCACGGGTCCACCACCCGAAGCCGAAGGGCACACCCGTGAGCGCCAACCGCCCGGCAGCCGTCGTCGTACTCGCAGCGGGTGAAGGCACCCGCATGAAGTCGGCCACTCCCAAGGTTCTGCACGAGATCTGCGGGCGCTCGCTCGTGGGCCACGTCGTCGCCGCCTCGCGCGAGCTGGACCCCGCACACCTCGTGGTCGTCGTCGGCCACGCCCGCGAGCAGGTCACCGCGCACCTCGCCGAGATCGACGCCGGCGTCCGCACCGCCGTCCAGTACGAGCAGAACGGCACCGGGCACGCCGTCCGCATGGCCCTCGAGGAGCTCGGCGGCCAGCCGTCCGGCACCGTGGTCGTCGTCTGCGGCGACACGCCCCTGCTGACCGGCGAGACGCTCAAGCAGCTCACGCAGACGCACGAGGCCGACGGCAACGCCGTCACCGTGCTCACCGCCGAGGTCCCCGACTCCACCGGCTACGGCCGGATCATCCGCGGCGCGGACGGGGCCGTCACCGCCATCGTCGAGCACAAGGACGCCACCGACTCGCAGCGCGCGATCCGGGAGATCAACTCCGGGGTCTTCGCCTTCGACGGGGCCCTGCTCGCGGACGCCCTCGGCAAGGTGCGTACGGACAACAGCCAGGGCGAGGAGTACCTCACCGACGTCCTCGGCATCCTGCGCGAGGCGGGTCACCGTGTCGGCGCGGCGGTCGGCGCCGACCACCGCCAGATCCTGGGGATCAACAACCGCGTGCAGCTCGCCGAGGCCCGCGCGCTGCTGAACGCGCGCCTGCTGGAGCAGGCGATGCTCGCGGGCGTGACGGTGGTCGACCCGGCGAGCACGTTCGTGGACGTGACGGTGACGTTCGGGCAGGACGCGCTGATCCACCCGGGTACGCAGCTGCTCGGCGCGACGCACGTCGCCGAGGGGGCCGAGGTCGGTCCGAACACGCGGCTCAAGGACACGCAGGTGGGCCCGCGGGCGCGCGTGGACAACACGGTGGCGGACACGGCGGTGATCGGCGAGTCGGCGTCCGTCGGCCCGTACGCGTACCTGCGTCCCGGTACGAACCTGGGCGTGAAGGCGAAGGCCGGTACCTACGTCGAGATGAAGAACGCGACGATCGGTGAGGGCACGAAGGTGCCGCACCTGTCGTACGTGGGTGACGCGACGATCGGCGAGTACACGAACATCGGCGCGGCGAGCGTGTTCGTGAACTACGACGGTGAGCACAAGCACCACACCACGGTCGGCTCACATTGCAAGACGGGCTCGGACAACATGTTTGTGGCGCCCGTCACCATCGGGGATGGCGCGTACACGGCTGCCGGATCGGTGATCACGAAGGATGTGCCGCCGGGTGCGCTGGCGGTGGCCCGTGGCCAGCAGCGGAATATCGAGGGCTGGGTGGCTCGCAAGCGTCCGGGCAGCGCTGCGGCGACGGCGGCCCAGTCGGCGGTCCAGGAGGACTCCGACCCCCGTTGAGGCCTCGTTGAGGTGAACTGACCGGAAACAGGTACGCCCTGGACGGCGTACCGTGATAGGTGCACGCAATTCGGCTGGCTCACCGTGTGCGGGACGGACGCACACGGGGGCGAGCAGCTTTCAACACGTCTGAGGAGACTGTGCTGTGACCGGGATCAAGACGACCGGCGAGAAGAAGCTGATGCTCTTCTCCGGCCGCGCCCACCCCGAGCTGGCCGAGGAGGTTGCGCATCAGCTGGGCGTTGCCCTCGTGCCGACCAAGGCTTTCGACTTCGCGAACGGTGAGATCTACGTCCGCTTCCAGGAGTCGGCTCGTGGCGCGGACTGCTTCCTGATCCAGAGCCACACGGCTCCGATCAACAAGTGGATCATGGAGCAGCTGATCATGATCGACGCGCTGAAGCGCGCGTCGGCTCGCTCCATCACCGTGATCATCCCGTCCTACGGGTACGCCCGCCAGGACAAGAAGCACAAGGGCCGCGAGCCGATCTCGGCCCGCCTGGTCGCCGATCTGCTGAAGACCGCGGGTGCGGACCGCATCCTGACGGTCGACCTGCACACGGACCAGATCCAGGGCTTCTTCGACGGCCCGGTGGACCACCTTTCGGCGCTGCCGGTCCTCGCGGACTACGTGGGCGCGAAGGTGGACCGCAGCAAGCTGACGATCGTCTCCCCGGACGCCGGCCGCGTGCGCGTCGCCGACCGCTGGTGCGACCGCCTGGACGCTCCGCTGGCGATCGTGCACAAGCGCCGTGACAAGGACGTCGCGAACCAGGTGACGGTCCACGAGGTCGTCGGTGAGGTCCGGGGCCGCGTCTGTGTCCTGGTCGACGACATGATCGACACGGGTGGCACGATCTGCGCCGCTGCCGATGCGCTGTTCGCGCACGGTGCGGAGGACGTGATCGTGACGGCCACGCACGGCATCCTGTCGGGGCCGGCTGCGGACCGTCTGAAGAACTCGAAGGTCAGCGAGTTCATCTTCACGAACACCCTGCCGGACCCGTCCGACCTGGAGCTCGACAAGATCACCGTCCTGTCGATCGCTCCGATGGTCGCGCGTGCGGTGCGCGAGGTCTTCGAGGACGGTTCGGTCACGAGCCTGTTCGAAGAGCAGCAGTAACCACCGGTCAAAAGATCCTTTTGGGTGCGGCCTCCGCGCCGGGTAGACTCTACGAGTTGCTCGGCGAGGGAGGCCGCACCTTTTGGTGTCGGCGCTCCGTTATCGACGCGCTCTTCGTAGCAGGCCGTTCAGGCCGGGTGACTGTTGTCCATTTCCGTCACCCCACGAGGAGTGAGCATGTCCGAGGTCAAGCTTTCCGCCGAGCTCCGCACCACCTTCGGCAAGGGCTCTGCCCGCCAGGCCCGTCGCGACGCCCTGGTTCCCGGTGTCATCTACGGCCACGGCAACGAGCCGAAGCACGTCAACGTCGAGGGCCACGGCCTGGCGCTGGCGCTCCGCACCCCGAACGTCCTGATCTCCCTGGACATCGCGGGTGACGGCACCGAGCTGGTCATCCCGAAGGCCGTTCAGAAGCACCCCCTGAAGCGCTCGATCTCCCACGTCGACTACCTGATCGTCAAGAAGGGCGAGAAGGTCACCGTCGAGGTCGCCGTCGTCACCGAGGGCGAGCTGGCCGCCGGCAACAACATGCTGGAGACCCTCCTCAACACGATCACGGTCGAGGCCGAGGCCACCCACATCCCGACCGAGGTCACCGTCTCCATCGCGGGCCTCGAGGCCGGTGCCTCCATCCACGCCAAGGACCTGGTCCTGCCGGCCGGCACCACGCTGGCCGTCGACGGCGACACCGCCGTTCTGCAGGTCGTCGCCCCGCAGGCCGAGGAGCCGACCGCCGAGGCCGCCACCGAGGGCGCCGAGGCCTGAGCCTCGCCCTTCCCCCTCAGCACTTGCTGATCGACCGCCGTCCGGCTCCACTGGGAGCAGGACGGCGGTCGTCCTCGTTAAGGAGCATGGATGTCGGACGACACGGCGCCGTGGCTGATCGTCGGCCTCGGTAATCCCGGGGCGGAGTACGCGGGCAACCGCCACAACATCGGGTTCATGGTGGTGGACCTGCTGGCCGAGCGGATGCGCGGGAAGTTCAAGGCGCACAAGGCGCGGGCGCAGGTGGTGGAGGGCCGGATGGGTCCCCCGGGTCCGGCGAACCGCCGGGTGGTGCTGGCGAAGCCCATGTCGTTCATGAATCTGTCGGGCGGCCCGGTGACGGCGCTGCGCGATTTCTACAAGGTGCCGGTGGACCGGATCGTGGCGGTCCACGACGAGCTGGACATCGACTACCCGACGCTGCGGCTGAAACTGGGCGGCGGGGACAACGGGCACAACGGCCTGAAGTCGATGACGAAGTCGATGGGGCCGGAGTACCACCGGGTGCGCTGCGGCATCGGGCGCCCGCCCGGCCGTATGCAGGTCGCGGACTTCGTGCTGAAGGACTTCTCGTCGACGGAGCGCAAGGAGCTGGACTGGTTCGTGGACCGGGCCGCGGACTCCGTCGAGTGCCTGATCCAGGAAGGCCTGGAGCGCGCCCAGTCCACGTACAACTCCTGACGGCTATAGCTCGTCGATTTGCGTCAGGTCGATTGCGATGTCGTAAGGCTGCGCGACCTTGAGCTCTCGGTGGTAGATGCCCTGACACACGTACGCCCTGGTGTGCGGGTCGAGGTCGTAGACATAGACGACCGGGTGGTCGTCCTCGCCCTCCATCTTCACCAACCAGAAGTGCGGGATACCGGCTGCTGCATACTTCTGCGGCTTGCTCTCCGTGTCCCGCGCTTCGGAGTCGGGGGACACGACTTCAACGGCCAGCAGGACGTCGGCCGCCTGGTAGCGGGTCTGCCTGCGCCCGGTCACGGCTTCGGCATGCACGACAAGGATGTCCGGCTCCGGGGCGTTGCGTTTGTCAATCACCACGGTCATTTCCCGCTTGACCCGGAGCGTCTTGGGCACCGTGTCCATCAGACCGTTCGTCAGCAGATGAAGTACATCTGTGTGGAAATTACGCTGCGGACTCACGAAGACCAGGCTCCCGTCGATCAGCTCGGTGTGTGGCGGGAGGTCCGGCAACGTGAAGAGGTCGTCCACGGTGTACCCGTCCGCCGGAGGACGGGGCCAGGTGTGCTCGGCGGTCATGGCTGCTCCCATGGACGACAGTCTTGGTCCTGGGAACCCACGGTAGCGCCCGGTATCCGCCTCCGTCATCGCAAAGGGTGACGGACACGGATACCGGGGCGCGGCGTCAGCCGGTGTTGCGCAGGCCTGCCGCCACGCCGTTGACCGTGAGGAGCAGGGCCCGGGCGAGCAGCGGGTCCGGGTCTTCGCCGCGGGCGGCGGCGGCGCGCTGGCGGGCCAGCAGGGAGACCTGGAGGTAGGAGATCGGGTCCAGGTAGGCGTCGCGGACGGCGAAGGTCTGCTGGAGCACCGGGTTGGAGTCGAGCAGCTTCTGGCCGCCGGTGATGCGCAGGACCTCGCGGACGGTGAGCTCGTGCTCGGCTTCGATGCGGGCGAAGACGTGCTTGAGGTCGTCGGGGACGAGGGTGTCGACGTAGTGGCGGGCGATCCGCAGGTCCGTCTTGGCCAGCGTCATCTCGACGTTGGAGAGGAAGTTGCGGAAGAAGTGCCAGCGCTCGCCCATCTCGGCGAGGGCGCGTTCGCCGCCTGCTTCGCGCAGGGCCTTGAGGCCGGAGCCGACGCCGTACCAGCCGGGGACGATCTGGCGGGACTGGGTCCAGCCGAAGACCCAGGGGATGGCGCGCAGGCCGTCGAGGCCGGCGCCGGAGTCGGGGCGGCGTGAGGGCCGGGAGCCGAGGTGGAGGTCGGCGAGCTGGTCGACGGGGGTGGCGGCGAAGAAGTACGACGGCAGGTCCGGGTCCTCGACGAGCTCGCGGTACGCGGTGTGTGCGGCGTCGGAGACGGTGTCCATGGCCGCGTCCCAGCGGGCGAGGGCGTCCTCGGACTGGCGGGGGGCGGTGTGCAGGGCGGAGGCCTGCAGGGTCGCCGCGACGGTCAGTTCGAGGTTCTCGCGGGCCAGGGACGGTACGAGGTACTTGTCGGAGATGACCTCGCCCTGCTCGGTGACCTTGATCTCGCCTTCGAGGGTGCCCCAGGGCTGCGCGAGGATCGCGTCGTGGGAGGGGCCGCCACCGCGGCCGACGGTGCCGCCGCGGCCGTGGAAGAGGCGCAGGCGCACCCCGTAGCGGTGGGCGACGTCGCGCAGGCGGCGCTGGGCACGGTGGATCTCCCACTGGCTGGTGGTGATGCCGCCGAACTTGCTGGAGTCGGAGTAGCCGAGCATGACCTCCTGGACGTCGCCGCGCAGGGAGACGAGACGCCGGTAGGAGGGGTCGGCGAGCATGGCGTCGAGGATGACGTCGGCGGCCTTGAGCTCGTCGGTGGTCTCCAGGAGCGGGACGATGCCGATCTTGGCCCAGCCGGCGTGGAGGTCGACGAGGCCCGCTTCGCGGGCCAGCACCGCGGCGGCGAAGACGTCGTCGGCGCCTTGGCACATCGAGATGATGTAGGACTCGATGACTTCGGGGCCGAACTTCTCGAAGGCGTCCTTGATGGCGGAGAAGACGCCGAGGGTCTTCTGGCCGGCGGCGTCGAGCGGCGCCGGGGTGGGCGCCAGCGGGCGGCGGGAGCGCAGCTCCTTGGCGAGGAGCTTCTGCCGGTAGTCGCGCGGCATGTCGGCGTAGCGCCACGACTCCTCGCCGAGGCGGTCGAAGAGCTGGCCGAGGGCGTGGTGGTGGGCGTCGGCGTGTTCGCGGACGTCCATGGTGGCGAGCTGGAGGCCGAAGGCGGCCAGCGTGCGGATGGTGCGGTCCATGCGGCCGTCGGCGAAGAGCGCGCCGCGGTGTTCGCGCAGGGAGGTCTGGATGAGGGTGAGGTCGGTGAGGAGCTCGGCGGTGCCGAGGTAGTCGCGGCCTTCCTCGTGGGCGGTGCCCTTGGCGAGGCGCTCGCGGGTGTTGACGAGCTTCTGGCGGATGCAGGTGGCCTTGAGGCGGTACGGCTCCTCGGCGTTCAGCCGCTTGTAGCGCGGGCTGATCTCGGGGAGGCGTTCGAGGTCGGCCTGGAGGGAGGAGAGGAGCTCCTCGGTGGCGCCGGTGTAGCGGATGGAGTTCGACAGCAGTCCGCGCAGGAAGTCGACGAGTTCGAGGGCGTCGGTGATGCCGTGCTCGTGCTGGAGGATCAGTACGTCGCGGGTGACGTCGGGGGTGACGTTGGGGTTGCCGTCGCGGTCACCGCCGATCCAGGTGCCGAACGTGAGGGGGCGGGTGCCTGCGGGCAGCTCGACGCCGACGCGCTGGAGTTCCGCGGCGAGGTCCTCGAGTACGTCCCCTACGGCGCCGGCGTGCAGCTCGTCGAGGTAGTAGATGGCGTTGCGGGCCTCGTCGGCGGGTTCGGGGCGCACGACGCGGAGCTCGTCGGTCTGCCAGACGAGGTCGATGTTCTCGGCGAGCCGCAGGTCGTGGCGGCGGCGCTCGCCGGCGCCGGAGACGGGCTCTTCGAGGAGGGCGGCGATGCGGCGCAGCTTGTTGAGGACGCTGCGGCGGGCTGCCTCGGTGGGGTGTGCGGTGAAAACGGGTCGGACGTTGAGGTTCCGGACCGTCTCGCGCAGGTGCTCGGGGTCGGCGTCCTTGAGCATGTCGGCGGTGCGGGCGAGGAGCCCGCCTTCGGCGGCTCGGTGGGCGCGCAGTTCCTTGCCGCGGTGTACCTGTTCGGTGACGTTGGCCAGGTGGAAGTAGGTGGAGAAGGCCCGTACGAGCTTGGCGGCGGTCTCCAGATCGGTGTCGCCGAGCAGTGCGGCGGCGGCTTCGCCGTCGGTGCGCGTCAGGGCGCGCACTTGTTCGACGAGGTCGAGGAGGTCTTGGCCTTCCTGGCGGACGAGGGTCTCGCCGAGGAGGTCGCCGAGGCGGCGGATGTCCGCCCGCAGCTCTGCGTTGGCGGCGACGGCGGTGGCCTGGGCCTTGGCCGGGGTGGAGGAGGCCTGGTCAGCACTGCTCACAGGTGCGGCTCCTTGCAGTGTTCGAGCGCTACTGGGAGGTGGGCGCCGGGGTGCGCGGGGGTGTGCGTCCCGGAATTCCTCCCCCAGCCACGGCTGGGAGGGGCCCCGGGGGTGTCCCCCACCTGATGCGCAGCTCGGCTGCCCGTGCGGACCGCGCTGTCCGACGACACCAGGATAGGTGTCATCGGCTCGCGCCCCGCTAAACGTCTCACCAGGCGGCGCGCGGGGCGGGGCGGGCGCCGTTTCGAGCGCCCCGGGCCCGGCCGTGCTCCCCTTGCCCCGGGCTGTGGCTTTGCCATACTTACGATGCCGTAGGTTACGCGTCCGTAGCCGGGGCAGCCGCCCAGGGCGCCTGCCGATTCCTCACCCCCCAGGGGACCCTCATGACCACCAGTCCCGAGCTGATCGAGGACGCCTCGGCGGCCTCCGATTCCGATTCCCCCGCGCCCTCCGCGACCCTCGGAGGCGAGAGCAAACGGTCCGTCGAGCAGATCGCGCTGCTGCTGTTCATCGTCGTTCCCTTCCTGGCGCTGCTGGCGGCGATTCCGCTGGTCTGGGGCTGGGGGGTGAGCTGGCTGGATCTCGGCCTGATGGTGTTCATGTACTTCCTGGCCTGCCACGGGATCACCATCGGCTTCCACCGGTACTTCACGCACGGTTCCTTCAAGGCGAAGCGGCCGCTGCGGATCGTGCTGGCCGTGATGGGTTCGATGGCGGTGGAGGGGCCGCTGGTGCGCTGGGTGGCCGACCACCGCAAGCACCACAAGTTCTCCGACCACGAGGGCGACCCGCATTCGCCGTGGCGGTTCGGGGAGACCGTCCCGGCGCTGATGAAGGGGCTGTGGTGGGCGCACATCGGGTGGCTCTTCGACGAGGAGCAGACCAACCAGCAGAAGTACGCCCCGGACCTGGTCAAGGACCCGGCGATCCGGCGGATCTCGCGTGACTTCGTCCTGTGGACGATCGTCTCGCTGGCGATCCCGCCGCTGGTCGGCGGCCTGGTGACGATGTCGTGGTGGGGTGCGTTCACAGCGTTCTTCTGGGGCTCCCTGGTGCGCGTGGCGCTGCTGCACCACGTGACGTGGTCGATCAATTCGATCTGCCACGCGGTGGGCAAGCGCCCGTTCAAGTCGCGGGACCGCTCCGGCAACGTGTGGTGGCTGGCGGTGCTCTCGTGCGGGGAGTCCTGGCACAACCTGCACCACGCGGACCAGACGTCGGCCCGGCACGGCGTACTGCGCGGCCAGGTCGACTCCAGTGCCCGGCTGATCCGCTGGTTCGAGCTGGCGGGCTGGGCGACGGACGTGCGCTGGCCGTCCAAGGACCGCATCGATGCCCGGCGCAGGGAAAACGCGTCGAACGCGGCATGATGGGGGACGTGGCGATCGACGGCAGCAGTTCCAGCAGCGACAAGCCCCGGCGCGGCCGCCGGGTCCGGATGACGGGCGCCGAACGGCGTCAGCAACTGCTGGACATCGGCCGCGCCTTGTTCGCCGAGAAGGGCTTCGAAGGCACGTCGGTGGAGGAGATCGCGGCGAAGGCCGGGGTGTCCAAGCCGGTGGTGTACGAGCACTTCGGGGGCAAGGAGGGCCTGTACGCGGTCGTCGTGGACCGGGAGATGCGCCAGCTGCTGGACGGGGTGACGGGCGCGCTGACGGCCGGGCATCCGCGGGAGCTGCTGGAGCAGGCCGCGTTCGCGCTGCTGGACTACATCGAGTCGTACACGGACGGCTTCCGGATCCTCGTCCGGGACTCCCCGGTCGCCCAGTCGACGGGTACGTTCGCCTCGCTGATCAGCGACATCGCCACGCAGGTCGAGGACATCCTGGGGCTGGAGTTCAAGGCGCGCGGGTTCGACCCGAAGCTGGCCCCGCTGTACGCGCAGGCGCTGGTCGGGATGGTCGCGCTGACCGGGCAGTGGTGGCTGGACGTGCGCCGGCCGAAGAAAGCGGAGGTCGCGGCGCACCTGGTCAACCTGGCCTGGCACGGGCTGGACGGCCTGGAGTCGAAGCCGCGGCTGGTGGGCCACCGCAAGAGCTGAGCCCAGGGCGGCGGTGTGCACGACGCGACGGCGCCCCGTCACCGGAGATCCGGTGACGGGGCGCCGTCGCGTTGCACAGCACTGTCGGGCAGTCAGGCGGTCAGGCGGTCAGGCGGTCAGGCAAGGGGTTCCAGGCTGTGCTCTTCCAAGAACTCGATCCGGTTGCCGACGGGGTCCTCCGAGTAGAAGCGGCGGTACCCCGGCAGGTTGTCGTCCCAGACGACCTCGGCGCCGCGCTGCGCCAGTCTGTCCGCGTACGCCTCGATCCCGGTCACCCGCAGCCCCGGGTGCGCCTTGCGGGCGGGCCGGAAGTCCTCCTCGACGCCCAGGTGCAGCTGCACCGGCCCGGCGGCGAACCAGCAGCCGCCGCGGGCGGCGAGGACGGGCGGTTTGGGCACCTCGGTCATGCCGAGGACGTGCGTGTAGTACGCGCGGAGCCGGTCCTCCGAGCCGGGCGGCGCGGCGAGTTGGACGTGGTCGACTGCGGTCAGCACGGTCAGAGCTCCTTGCGGGCGACGGCGAAGATGCGGCGGAACGGGAAGACCGTGCCGCGCGGGCCGGGCGGGTAGGCCTCGCGCAGCAGGTCGCGGTACTCGGCGAGGAAGGCGTCCACGGCGTCCCGGTCCTCCCCGAGGGCGGTCAGGACGGGCCGCAGGGCGGTTCCCTTGACCCAGTCGAGCACCGGGTCGGGGCCGGCCAGCAGCTGGTGGTACGTCGTCTCCCAGGTGTCGACGGCGCAGCCCAGCTCGGTGAACCGGGCCAGGTACTCGGCGGGTTCGAGGAGGTGGATGTAGCGGGCGCCGTGTCCGGCGAGCCGGCCCCGCCAGCGCGGGGTGTCGCAGAGCTCGGCGAGCAGGGCGTGGCTGGGGGCGGTGAAGTTGCCGGGGATCTGGAAGGCGAAGGTGCCGCCGGGGCGCAGCCCGTTGATCCAGGCGGCGAAGGAGCCGGGGTGGCTCGGGACCCACTGGAGGGCGGCGTTGGAGACGATCAGGTCGTACGGCTCCTCGGGGAGCCAGCTCGCGAGGTCTCCGTGGTGGAAGTCGAGGCTGCCGCCGCCGGTGGTCTTGCCCGCGTACTCGGCGGTGGCGCGCCGGAGCATTTCGGGGGAGAGGTCGAAGCCGGTGATGTGGGCCTCGGGCCAGCGTTCGGCGAGCAGCGCGGTGACGTTGCCGGGGCCGCAGCCGAGGTCGGCGATCCGTGCGGGACGGGTGGGGAGTTCGGGTATCCGGTTCAGGAGGTCGAGGAAGGGACGGGTTCGGTGTCCGGCGTGCCGGAGGTACTGCTGGGGGTCCCAGGTGGGCGCGGCGTGGGTGGTGGCTGTGGGGATCCTTGCCGACGCGATATCGGAATGCATGTTCGAGCCTCCCTACTGGCGGGGCGGGCGGAAGCGGAAGCTGTTCCGGCCCCCTCCATGCCCATCGTCGCCCAAAATATATCTTGACGTCAAGACTCACGACCTCAAGATATCCATGGCCGAGATCCTCGATTTGAAGAGACTTCACGTCGACAGACCCCGTACACTGATCGGCATGGAGGACGAGGTCGACCGATTGGTTGCGGCATGGCGGCGGGAGCGCCCTGACCTCGACGTGGAACCGCTCGAAGTGCTGAGCCGCGTCAGCAGGCTCGCCCGTCACCTCGACCGCGCCCGCAGGCTGGCCTTCTCCGAGCACGGCCTGGAGCCTTGGGAGTTCGACGTCCTGACGTCGCTGCGCCGAGCCGGCGCGCCCTACCAGCTCTCCCCCGGCCAGCTGCTGACGCAGACGCTGGTCACTTCCGGCACCATGACCAACCGCATCGACCGGCTCGCGAAGAAGGGCCTCGTCGAACGGCTGCCCGACCCCAACGACCGGCGGGGGGTGCTGGTCCGCCTCACGCCGGAGGGCCGCGACCGCGCCGACCAGGCCCTGGCCGGCCTGCTGGCCCAGGAGCGGGCGATCCTCGCCCAGCTCTCCCAGGCCCAGCGCGGCGACCTCGCGGCGCTGCTACGCCAGTTGACCGCTCCGTTCGACAACATCCCCGGCTAGGTCGGCCGGCCGCACCCCGGCCCGCCGGGCCAGTGCCACCGCCGCGAGCGTGGAGTGCACCCCGAGCTTGCCCAGCACGTTCTGCATGTGCGTGCGGACGGTGTGCGGGGACAGGAACAGCCGCGCCGCCACATCCTTGCGGCCCAGCCCCGCCACCATGCAGCGCAGCACCTCGTGCTCCCGCGGCGTGAGGGACTCGACGAGCCGCTCGCTGTCCGTACGGTGCTTGCGCGCAGCGGTCAGTTCGCGGAGTACTCCGGTGAGCAGCGCGGGCGGGAGGTGGGTCTCCTCGCGCAGGACCCCGCGGATGACGGCCAGCAGCCGCGAGAGCGAGCAGTCCTTCGCCACCCAGCCGGAAGCCCCTGCCTGCAGGGCGAGCGCGGCCCGGCGCGGGTCGTCGCGCTCGGCGAGCACGACGGTGCGGACCCCGGGGTGGGACACCCGTACCCCGGCGACCAGCGCGATCCCGTCCGCGCCGGGCGGTGGCCCGGAGCCCGGGTCGCGCTGGGCGGGCACGGCCCCGGCGGCGGCGCCGAGGTCGGCGTCGACCAGCAGGACGTCGAAGCGGCGGCCCTCGGCCACCGCCCGTTCGAGGCAGCGCAGCGCGGCGGGGCCGCTGCCGGCCGCGGACACGTCCACGTCGGGCTCGGCCGCGAGCGCGGCTGCGAGCGATTCGGCGAAGATGCGGTGATCGTCGACCACGAGAACCCGGATGCGAACCACAAAACCCCCAAGGGTCGGGGAACGGACGACTGCGGGTACGGCGCCCGGACCGGGTGATCCGCAGCTGCCGCGGCCGCCGCCGAGACATCTCTGCACTACCCCGGACCGGACGCCGTACCCGGCGTATCTCGACCCCTGAATGAACACCGGCCCCCACCGGTGTCACGCATCAGCGTAGAACGGGGCGCGGCTCGCGGTTGGCCGAATAGCGGAAGTTTTCCGAGCGATTTTCCGGCTGGGCTGTGACGAACGCGGTGCCGGGTGACTTGAATTAGACGGTACGGAAGGTCTGGAAGGCGGTTTCCGACCGGCGCGTGCCACGGGCAGTTGCACGGAGGGCATTTCACCCGGCGTGTGCACGCCGGGCGCCCGCGCACCGCGCCCGCCCACGGCGCCGACCCGCTCGCACGCGCTCCCTGCGCACGCCGCCGCACGCGACGCGCCCCCCGCACCGTCGGGTGCGGGGGGCGCGGTGAGCGGGTGCGGCAAGGAGTCAGGAACGGTGCTTGCGCGTGAAGTTCCAGGCGTCCGTGATGATGCCGGTGAGGTCCGAGCGGGCCGGGGTCCAGCCGAGCTTCTCGTGGGCGGCGCGCGCGGAGGCGACGAGCACCGCCGGGTCGCCGGCCCGGCGCGGGGCGACGACCTCGGGGATCTCGGCGCCCGTGACCTTGCGGACCGTCTCGACGACCTCGCGGACCGAGAAGCCGTTGCCGTTGCCGAGGTTGCAGATCAGGTGCTCGCCCTCGGTGGCGGCCTCGAGGGCGGCCAGGTGGGCCTCCGCCAGGTCGGCCACGTGGATGTAGTCGCGGACGCAGGTGCCGTCCGGGGTCGGGTAGTCCTCGCCGAACACCGAGATCGACTCGCGCTCGCCCAGGGCGACCTGGAGCACCAGCGGGATCAGGTGGGTCTCGGGGTCGTGGCGCTCGCCGAACTCCCCGTACGCGCCCGCCACGTTGAAGTAGCGCAGCGAGACCGCCGCGACGCCGTGCGCCGCGCACTCCCCCGCGATCATGTGGTCGACGGCCAGCTTCGAGGCGCCGTACGGGTTGGTGGGCTTGGTGACCGATTCCTCGGTGAGCAGGCCCTCGGTGGGCTCGCCGTAGGTGGCGGCGGTGGAGGAGAACACCAGCTTGCGCACCCCGGCCCCGCGCATCGCGGCGAGCAGGGCGAGCGTGCCGCCGACGTTGTTCTCCCAGTACTTGCCCGGATTGACGACGGACTCGCCGACCTGCGAGGACGCCGCGAAGTGCAGCACCGCGTCGTAGGAGGCGTCCAGGTAGCGGTCGGCGTCCTGGATCCGGCCCTCGATGAAGGCCGCGCCCGCCGGGACGCCCTCGCGGAAGCCGGTGGAGAGGTCGTCGAGGACCGTGACCTCGTGCCCGGCCTCCAGAAGGTGCGCCGCGACGACACTGCCGACGTATCCGGCGCCGCCGGTGACCATGTACTTAGATGACGCCGTCTTGCTCACTCGCCTACTGCCTCTCGCAGGGGGATGCACGCGGGGTGCGTGCACATGCCGGTCACTGGCTTACCGGATTACGGGCCTGCGGGGAAATCGGCGGCCACCGGCACCGGCCCCGCCCGGTCCAGCAGACCGGTCCGGGCGGCCAGCGCTGCCGCCTCCAGCCGGGAGCCGACGCCCAGTTTCATCAGCACCCGCTGGACATGCGTACGGGCGGTGCTCGGTGCGATCTCCATGCCCGCGGCGATGAGCCGGGTGTCCTCGCCCTCGGCGACCCGGACCAGCACCTCCACCTCGCGCGGGGTCAGCAGCCGCAGCAGCCGGCTGCCCTCGTCGTCGGGCTGGGCGGCGGGGTTGAGCAGCTCCGCGAAGGCCCCCTGGAGCAGCTGCGGGGAGATCGCGACCTCCCCGGCCCGCGCCTTGGCCAGCGCCCGCTCCACGCCTTCGATCCGCTCGTCGTGGCGTACGTACCCCGAGGCGCCCGCGGCGAAGGCGGCAGCGATCCCGCGCGGGCTCGGCACCGGGCCGAGGACGACGACGGCGATCTGCGGCCGCTCCCGCTTGATGCGGACGACCGGCTCGAACACCCCGGGCTCGGCGGGCGTGGCGGTGCCCAGCAGGCAGACCTCCGGCGCCCGGCTGATGACCAGTTCGGCGGCGCCCGCGGCCGGGGCGGCCGCGGCCAGCACCCGGTGCCCGCGCAGCTTGAGAGCCGAGGCCAGCGCCTCGGCCAGCAGCCGGTGCTCGTCGAGCACCATGACCCGTACGCCCATCGCGCACCCACCCCCGACCCTTCTGCCCCGGCAAGCTACACGCTTGTTCGACGGTGCGCGGCGGTTACCGCGCAGAAGCCCCCGGAAGGCGGACCTTCCGGGGGCTCGAGCCGTCTGCGGGGACCGGCCGGGATCGGCCGGGGATCAGCTGGCGCTGAAGGAGACGAACAGGTACTCGGGGTCGCCCTTGTCGGAGTACGGCTTCCTGGCCGTGGTCCGGGAGATGAAGAGCTTGCCGTTGTGGTAGCGGTATTCGGAGTAGTCGGGCGAGAAGCCGGTCTCGGCGGTCCGGCTGACCTTCTCGGCCGGGTTCTCCATGAGGACGGTCTCCTTCATCGTCGTACCGTCGATGCTGACGATCTGGCCGCCCTTGTCGTACGGGGGCTCCTTGTACGCGATGACGTTCGACCCGTCCATGCGGAGCGGGAACATGGTGTACCGCTCACCCGCGTCGGCGCGGTCGGTGGTCTGCTTGCCGGTCTCCAGGTCGAAGGAGAGCAGCTCGTTGGTACGGCCGGCCGACGCCTGGCCCTGGTGCTCGTTCGAGGGCAGGTAGAGCTTGCCGTTGCCGACCACGAATCCGGAGCACTTCTCGATCTCGGTGCCGCCGCACTTGCCGCCGAAGGTGCCGGAGGCGAGCGAGATGCGCGCCTTCAGCTCGCCCTTGGGGTCGACGACGAAGAGGTCGCTGACGCTGGAGGCGTTCTTGGCGGTATTGCCGACGTCGGCGGCGACGATGAGGGGCTTCGTGGAGACGATGGAGGCCCACTCGATGCCCGGGGAGAGCTTGTACGAGGCCGTCTGCGCGCCGGTGGCCGGATCCAGGGTCTGGGCGTACAGGGTGATGGCGTCACCGCGGCCGCACTTGCGGATCACGCCGAGGGCCTCGCCGCCGGCGTAACCGCTGTCGTAGCAGCCCTCGCCGTCGGTCTTGGGCGTCCACAGCGACTTGCCGTCGGCGAGGTTCCAGGCGGCGCCGCCGCTGGTGCCGCCCGCGGCGACGGTCTGGCCGGTGAGCGTGACCTCGTAGTAGGAGGCCGGCTTGTCACCGGTGGTGGCGCCCTTGGCGTTGCCGGACCAGAGGAGCTTGCCGGCGTTCAGGTCGATGACGCCGACCTCGGTGCACGCCGGGTACTTGGCCTCGGGCGTGGGCTGCGCCGGCCGGAAGAGGATCGCCGTCTTGTTGTCGCTGACGTGCTTGGTCGCTCCGCAGATCTCGCCGGGGAGCGGGATCTCCCACTTCTTGGCGCCGTCGACGGTGTTGTAGCCGACGACCTTCGACACGTCGGACTTGACGTAGGTGGAGTCGGTGAGCCAGGAGCCCGCGACGCTGACGACGTCTTCCGGGGTCGGGCTCGGCTGGTTGAACAGCGGCTTCGACTTGACGTTGGCGGGCACCTTCTCCGAACCGGGGGTGCCGGCCGCGGGCTTGCCGCTGGGGCTGCCGTCCGCGGTGGGCTGCTTGTCGTCGCCGCCGCCGTCGCCGGAGACGTACCAGAAGCCGCCCGCGATGATCAGGACGATGGCCAGCAGGGCCGCGCCGACGATCATCAGCTGGGTGCGCTTGTCGCCGCCGCCGCGCGGGCCGCCCGGGGCCGGCGGCTGGGCCGCCTGCATCGGGGCCGTGGGCGCGCCGAACTGCGGCGGGGCGCCGGCACCGGGGGCCGGCTGCGGCTGCGGGTAGCCGTATCCCGGCTGCGGCTGCGGGTAGCCGTACGCCGGCTGCCCCTGCGGGGGCCCGGCCGGCGCGGCCGGCACGGTCGGCGGTACGGGCGGCACCGGCGGCGGCGCGCCGAAGCCTCCGGACGGCGGGGCCTGCGGCGCTCCGAACCCCTGGGGCGGGGGATCCTGCGGCGCTCCGAAGCCGCCGGCGGGCGGCTGGTTGGGGGGCGGCGGGGTACTCATCGCTTGCTACTGCCTCTCGGTGGGCGGCTCGGTGGACTCGTTCACTTGCCGAAGACCATCAGGAGCTTCTCGTCCGTGCCCTTGGCGAGAAGGCGGGTTTGGGAGATGAAGAGCCGGCCGTCCACGTAGTCGACCTTCGACATGTAGAAGCCGTTCTCGATGGGGGCGGAGGGTCCCGACGGGTTGCGCAGCAGTACGGTGGGCGTGCCGCCGGCGGCCGGGATCGAGACGACCTCGCCGCCCTGGTCGGAGGTGGCCTTGCGGTAGGCGAGCAGCTGACCGTTCGCGGCCCCGATCGGGGTGATGGTGCGGCCGTCGCCGGCGGGGGTGCGCCACTTGACCTTGCCGGTGCCCAGGTCGAAGGCGACGATCTCGTTGGCCTTGCCGGACTCCGCGACGGTCGGCATGTAGAGGGTGTTCGCGTCCACTGCGGTGGTGGAGCAGACCGCGACGGAGACGAAGAGGCCGTTGTCGCACTCGGTGGCGAAACCACCCTCGCCGTTGACGGTGGCACGCTGCTTCCCGTCGGGTCCGATGACCACGATGGCGCGTTCCTTCTTGTCCTGGTTGCCGATGTCGAGGACGACGGGGTCCAGCGAGTAGACGGCGGCGACCTTGTACTTCGCGGGCAGCTTGAAGGTCCAGCTCTTCTTGCCCGTGACCGGGTCGGCGCCCGACACCTCGTTGGAGAGCTCCTCGTCGTAACAGGCGGAGAGGGCGATCATCTTGCCGTTGTCCACGGTGTACGAGCCGGGCTTGCAGCCCTCGGCGGTGGCGCTGCCGAAGAGCTTGTCGCCGGTGCTGACCTTGAAGGCGCTGGCGGTGCCGCTGCGGCTGACGGCGACGGTGTCGCCGGTGATGCCCAGGCTGGGGAAGGTCATGATGTCGAAGAGGCCCTCCGAGGGGACCTCCTTCGTCCAGCCTTCCTTGCCCGCCTTGAGGTCGACCTGCTTCATCTGGTTGCAGGTGGCGTTGTCTCCGTCGCCGTCCTTGAACATGACGACGGTCTTGCTCTCGGCGGTGGTCTGCCGGGTGACGGAGCAGATGGGAGTGGGGAACGCGAGCGTCCACTTCTCCTTGCCGTCGGTGACCCCGTAGGCGGTGAGGTTCTTCCAGACGCTCTTGACGACGGTGTCGCCGACGATCCACTGGCCGGTGGACTCCACACCCATGCCGGGGCCGTCGATCTTGGCGGTCCTGAGCCAGAGGGCCTTGTCCTCGCCCTGCTTGCGGCCGGCGTTGAGGTCCTCGCCCGCCGTGGACCCGTTGCCGCTGCCGTCGCCCTTGTCCACATCGCCGGAGGGCTTGGCGTCGGCCGGGGCGGAGCTCTGCGCGACGGGCTTCTTCGGGTCCTCGTCGCTGCCGCCGGCGAAGGCGAGGTAGCCGCCGGTACCGAGGACGAGTACGCCGGCGACGGCTGCGGCGATGACCACGGCCGTCTTCTTCTTGGGCGGCATGCCCCCGGCCTGCTGCATCGCGGCGGTCGGCGCGCCGGGCGGCGGCGGGAGGTAGCCCTGCTGCGGCATCGGCGGCGCGGGCTGCACCGGGTGCATCGGCTGCGTCGGGGGCTGCTGGGCGTACGGGTTCTCGCTCTGCTGCGGGTAGCCGTAACCGGGCTGCGGCGGGCCGGGCAGGTGGCCGTAACCGGAAGGTGTGGGCGGCTGGTTCGGCGGCTTGGGCGGCTCGGTCATCAGCGCATACCTTCGGCGTCGGGTGGCGTAGGGGGATCACCTTTCTATCACTGACAGCGCTCATACAACGGGCCGGTCCACCCCTGTTCCCAAGGGAGGACCGGCCCGTGACAACGCCGTTATCAGGCCAGTTGACGCCGACGGGTGTCGGAATCTAGGCCTCCTCGGCCAGCTCGAGCCAGCGCATCTCCAACTCGTCCCGGTCCGAGATGAGTTCGCGCAGCTCCGCGTCGAGCTTCGCGACCTTGTCGAAATCGGTGGCGTTCTCGGCGATCTGGGCGTGCAGATTCGTCTCGCGGTCCGCCATCTTGTTGAGCTGGCGCTCGATCTTCGCGAGTTCCTTCTTCGCCGCGCGCGAGTCGCCCGAGGCGCTCGACTTGGCGGCGGCGGCCGGGGCGGGCGCCGGGGCGGCCGCCTCGATCATCTTCTTCCGGCGCTCCAGGTACTCGTCGAGGCCGCGCGGCAGCATCCGCAGGCTGGCGTCGCCCAGCAGCGCCATCACCGTGTCGGTGGTGCGCTCGATGAAGAACCGGTCGTGGGAGATCACGATCATCGAACCCGGCCAGCCGTCGAGGAGGTCCTCGAGCTGGGTGAGGGTCTCGATGTCGAGGTCGTTGGTGGGCTCGTCGAGGAAGAGCACGTTGGGCTCGTCCATCAGCAGCCGCAGGATCTGCAGTCGGCGCCGCTCACCGCCGGAGAGGTCGCCGACGGGCGTCCACTGCTTCTCCTTGGTGAAACCGAACTGCTCGCACAGCTGACCGGCCGTCATCTCGCGGCCCTTGCCGAGGTCCACGCGGTCGCGTACGCGCTGCACCGCCTCCAGGACCCGCAAGGACGGGTCGAGTTCGCCGACCTCCTGGGAGAGGTACGCCAGCTTCACCGTCTTGCCGACGGTGACGCTGCCGGCGGCCGGCTGTACGTCGCCCTGGGTACGGGCCGCCTCCGCGAGCGCGCGCAGCAGGGAGGTCTTGCCGGCGCCGTTGACGCCGACGAGGCCGACGCGGTCGCCGGGGCCGAGGTGCCAGGTGAGGCCCTTGAGCAGGGTCTTCGGCCCGGCCTGGACGGTGACGTTCTCCAGGTCGAAGACGGTCTTGCCGAGGCGGGCGTTGGCGAACTTCATCAGCTCGGACTTGTCGCGCGGCGGCGGCACGTCCGCGATGAGCTCGTTCGCGGCCTCGATGCGGTAGCGCGGCTTGGAGGTCCGGGCGGGGGCGCCGCGGCGCAGCCAGGCCAGCTCCTTGCGCATCAGGTTCTGCCGCTTGGACTCCTCCGTGGCGGCGATGCGGTCGCGCTCGGCGCGGGCGAAGACGTAGTCGCTGTAGCCGCCCTCGTACTCGAACACGGAGCCGCGCTGCACGTCCCACATGCGGGTGCAGACCTGGTCGAGGAACCAGCGGTCGTGGGTGACGCAGACGAGCGCGGAGCGGCGTTCCTGGAGGTGCTTGGCCAGCCAGGAGATGCCCTCGACGTCGAGGTGGTTGGTGGGCTCGTCGAGGACGAGCAGGTCCTGGTCGGCGATGAGCAGCTTGGCGAGCGCGATGCGGCGGCGCTCACCGCCGGAGAGCGGGCCGATGACGGTGTCGAGGCCCTGGCCGAAGCCGGGGAGGTCGAGGCCGCCGAAGAGTCCGGTCAGCACGTCGCGGATCTTGGCGTTGCCGGCCCACTCGTGGTCGGCCATGTCCCGGATGATCTCGTGACGGATGGTCGCCGCGGGGTCGAGGGAGTCGTGCTGGGTGAGCACGCCCATGCGCAGGCCGCCGCTCTGGGTGACCCGGCCGGTGTCGGGCTCCTCGAGCTTGGCGAGCATGCGGATGAGGGTGGTCTTGCCGTCGCCGTTGCGGCCCACGACACCGATCCGGTCCCCCTCGGACACGCCGAGGGAGATGCCGTCGAGCAGGGCACGGGTTCCGTACACCTTGCCGACTGCCTCGACATTGACCAGATTGACGGCCATCAGGAGCGCTCCAGGTGGGGGTCCCCCCGGACGGGTCCCGGGGGAGGGTGTGGATCAGCCCCCCAGCCTAACGCTCCGGGCCGCTCCGGAACGTTCCACCAGGAGCCAGCCGCCCAGCGCCATGGCGATCGCGGCGGGCGCGGTGACCGGAAGGGCGATCAGGGTGGCGCTGTGGCCTTCGAGGAGGCCGCCGAGCCCGGTGGTGGACAGACCGAGGATGCCGAACAGGCACAGGGTGGTACCGAGGGCGGCGAGCGGCCCGCTGCCGGGCTCGGCAGCGGTGCGCACCGGGGCTTCGAACCTGCGGAAGAGGGCGACGAGTACGGCGGTCAGCCCGGCGGCGGCGAGCAGCCGCAGCGGCACCTGGGCCCACCAGGCGGCGGAGGCGGGTGCGGGGAGCGCGATGCCGAGCGCGAGCTGGGCCGCGTACACGGCGAGCATGGCGGTGAGGTGCCAGAGGAAGGCGGTCATGGCGATGCCGTTGGCGGCGACGACCGTGCGCCAGACGCGGGGGCGGGCGAGCCAGGCGGTGGCCGGGGCCGCGAGCAGCTGAACGGCGCCGACGAGCCACATCCCGTGCGCCAGCAGGGCGAGGGTGGGCGGGGCCATGTTGGAGACCTTCTCGCCGGGCATCCCGACCATGGACAGCGGGTACGGGCCGTACGCGACGAGCAGCACCGCGCCGGTGAGCCCGGCGGCGGCGAGCAGGCCGGGGCGGGTGATCCGGCCGTCGGCGCGCAGGAAGCCGAGCTGGTGCACGGCGAGCCAGACGAAGGCGAAGTTCAGGAACTCGACGTACGGGACGCCGAGCGCGAAGCGGAGCACGTCGACGGCGGCCGCGGACCCGGCGAGGAGGGCGAACGCCCCCCAGCCCCAGCGCTGGTGGAGCGTCAGCAGGGCCGGGGTGAAGGCGACCATGGCGAGGTAGATCCCGATGAACCACAGCGGCTGGGTGACCAGCCGCAGGGCGGCCCCGGTCAGCCGCCCGTCCCCGCCGCCGGCGAGCTGCACGGCCAGCGCCCCGGCGGTCCAGACGAGGACGAACACGAGGGTGGGGCGCAGCAGCCGCTGGAGCCGGGCCCGCAGGAAGGCGGCGTAGACGGGCCGCCCTTCGGCCTTCCTGGCGAGGGACCGGTACGACAGGGCGTGCGAGAACCCCCCGACGAAGAAGAACACCGGCATGATCTGCAGGCCCCAGGTGAGCGCCTGGAGCGCGGGGACGAGGGCGAGCAGGTTCCCTATGCCGTCGCTGCTGACGGCGGCCATCAGCCAGTGCCCGAAGAGCACGGTCCCGAGCGAGGCGACCCGCAGCAGGTCGACGTACCGGTCGCGGTCGGCGGGGGTGGCGTCGGCCATGGCCCGTGCGGTGGTGGCTGTCATGGAGCCACGGTCGCCGCCGCGGGCCGTCTCCCGACAGGGCGCGGGTACTCAACTCCGGTGTGAGTACCCGGCGCGGCACGGCAGCCGGCCCTGCGGGGTCAGGACGGCAGGACCGTGGCTCCGGGGGCCGGGCTGGACGCCACGCGCGTGGCCCGGCACGTACCGGACGCGGACAGAGCCGCCGCCACCTTCTCTGCGGACTCCGCGTCCCGGCACAGGAAGGCCGTCGTGGGCCCCGAGCCCGAGACCAGCGCGGCGAGCGCACCGCCGTCGGTGCCCGCCGCCAGCGTCCCGGCCAGCTGCGGGCGCAGCGAGAGCGCCGCGGGCTGGAGGTCGTTGGCCAGTGTGGCCGCCAGCGCGTCCGCGTCGCCCGAGGCGAGGGCCGCCAGGAGCGCCGGTGAGGCATCGGGCTCCGGGATCTCCGTACCCGCCGCGAGGCGGTCGAACTCGCGGAACACCGCCGGGGTGGACAGGCCGCCCTCGGCGACCGCGAACACCCAGTGGAAGGTGCCCGCCTCGACCGGGGTCAGCAGCTCACCGCGGCCGGTGCCGAGCGCGGCTCCGCCGACCAGGCTGAAGGGGACGTCGCTGCCGAGCTCCGCGCAGATGTCGAGGAGCTGCGCACGCGGGGTGTTCAGACCCCACAGGGTGTCGCAGGCCAGCAGGGCCGCCGCGCCGTCCGCGCTGCCGCCCGCCATGCCGCCCGCCACCGGGATGTTCTTCGCGATGTGGAGGTGGACGGCGGGTTCGATCCCGGCCCGGGCCGCGAGAATCTCGGCGGCGCGCGCCGCCAGGTTCGTCCGGTCCAGCGGGACCTGGTCGGCGTCGGGTCCGGTGCAGGTGACGGTCAGGACATCGGCCGGGGTGACCGTCACCTCGTCGTACAGCGACACGGCGAGGAAGACGTTGGCCAGGTCGTGGAAGCCGTCCGGCCTCGCCGCACCCACCGCCAGCTGGACGTTGACCTTCGCGGGGACCCGTACGGTCACACTCGTGGTCGCGGTCACAGCGCGGGCCTCTCCGCCGCGGGCTTGTGCTCGGCGATCGCCGCGAACTCCTCCACCGTCAGCGACTCGCCGCGCGCCTGCGGAGAGATCCCGGCGGCGACCAGCGCCGCCTCGGCGCCCGCCGCCGAGCCGGCCCAGCCGGCCAGCGCGGCACGCAGCGTCTTGCGGCGCTGTGCGAAGGCCGCGTCCACGACGGCGAAGACCTCGCCCTTCGTGGCGGTCGTCTTGATCGGCTCGGCCCGCCGCACCAGCGACACCAGGCCCGAGTCCACGTTCGGCGCCGGCCAGAAGACCTTGCGGCCGATGGACCCGGCGCGCTTGACGTGCGCGTACCAGTTCGCCTTGACGGAGGGCACCCCGTACACCTTGTTGCCCGGCTCGGCGGCCAGCCGGTCGGCGACCTCCGCCTGCACCATGACCAGCGTGCGCTCGATGGTCGGGAAGCGGTCCAGCATGGTCAGCAGCACCGGCACGGCCACGTTGTACGGCAGGTTCGCGACGAGCGCGGTCGGCGCCGGACCCGGCAGCTCCGTCACGAGCATCGCGTCGGAGTGCACGAGCGCGAAGCGGTCCTTGCGCTGCGGCATCCGCGCCTCGATGGTGGCGGGCAGCGCCGCGGCCAGGACGTCGTCGATCTCGACGGCGGTGACCCGGTCGGCGGCCTCCAGCAGCGCGAGCGTCAGCGACCCCAGCCCCGGCCCGACCTCGACGACCACGTCGTCGGGCCGCACCTCGGCGGTGCGCACGATCCGGCGCACCGTGTTGGCGTCGATGACGAAGTTCTGCCCCTTCTGCTTCGTCGGCCGTACGCCGAGTACGGCGGCCAGTTCCCGGATCTCTGCCGGTCCGAGAAGGGCGTCGGGGGGCGTGCTGGTCGAAGGCTCGGGCTGCTGCTCTGCGGTGCTCACCGGTAAAGCGTCTCAGATCGGCCTGGGTTTCCTGCATGCGCTCCTCGCGTTGCGAGATCGCCTGGGAAGTGACTCTGCACCGGCAGCGCCTCCCCGGTGACCGCGTCGACACCCCGAAACGCGCGAGCACAGGTGACGGCGATCTGCTGTACCTCCCCCGCACCCAGGCTCGTCTTGCGCCGCATCAGCCGCGGTAGAGCCGACGGCCGCAGTGGGGCCACGGAGTCGCGCCCCGTTGTACGTAGAGCTTCTTCGCCCGGTACGTCTGTTCCGAGCCCGGGGCGTCCTGCGGGCGTCCGGAGCCGCCGAGGCTCTGCCAGGTGCGCACGTCGAACTGGTACAGGCCCCCGTACGTGCCCGAGGCGTCGGTGGCTGCCGGGCGGCCGCCGGACTCGCACTGGGCCAGTGCCCCCCAGTCGAGTCCGTCCGCCCCGGAGACGGAGGTCGGCAGCGGCTTCGTGCCGACCTTGACCAGCTGGGTGACGGGCTCGCGGACGATCTCCTCGGCGACCTTGCGGGGCTTCTGCCGGACCCCGTTGACGGTGCGCAGTGCGTACGTGACCTGGCGTGCTCCGGGGCGGCCCGCCCGCTCGACGACCTCGGTGCCGGCGAACAGGCCGTCGTCCTCGGTCTTCTCGGTCTCGTACGGGATGCGCTCCTCGCGGACCTCGCGGGTGCCGGTGATGCGGAGCACCGTGACGGTCTGGCCGTCGCGCGGGAAGGAGTCGGGCGGGACGGAGGTGGTGTCCTGGCCCTGGAGGGTGATCCCGGCCTGGCCGAGCGCCTCCTGGACGGTGGCGGCGTTGGTGCGGATGGTGCTCTCGCGGCCGTCCGCCATGAACGTGACGCTGCGTTCGGTGCGGACGGCGAGGGCGAGGCCGGCGCGGGGCACGGGGGCGGTGCGCGGGGCGGAGAGGTAGGCGCCCTCGACGCGGATGCCGAACTGGCGCAGCGCGCCCTCGACGGTGCCGGCGGTGGTCCACACCTCGCGGCTCTGTCCGTCGAGGGTCAGGCGCACGGGGCGGCCGTAGCGGACGACGATCTCGTCGCCGTCGTCGAGGGCCTCGCCCCGGGCGGGGGCGACGAGGTCGTGGGGGCCGACGCCGACCCCTTCGGCGGCGAGGAGTTCGTCGACGTCGTCGGCGAAGGTGTGCAGCGTCCTGGGCTCCCCGTCCACGGTGAGTCGTACCGACTTGTCGGCGGCGACGAAGGCCGTGGTTCCGCCGGCCAGGAAGGCGACGACGAGCGCCTGGGGGACGATCCGCCGCCAGGCGTCCCGGCCCGCGGCCGTCTCGGCGGGGGCGGTACGGCGCCGCCGTCCGGTCCCGGCGGGGACGGAGTGGATGCCGGTGCCGGCGCCGAGGGCGGGGCCTTGTCCGGGGCCGGTGGCTGCGCCGGTGCCCGGGGGGCCGGGGTCCGGGCTGCGGCGGCGCCCGGTGCCGGGTCCGGCGGGCGCCGCGAGGTCCGCGCCCGCGGCGGGCGCGGCCCGGCGCCGCCCGGTCGGGACGGGCGGCGCGGCGGGTACGGGGCCGGCCTCGGCGCTCCTGCGGCGCCGGGCGGCCCGCCGGTCGCCGGTGCGCGGGGCGGGTACCACGGCCGGCTCCGGGTCCGGGGCGGCCTCGTTCCCGTACACCCCGGTGAAAGGACTCTCGCTCACGACGCTCGCTCCACTGGTCCGGCCCCATCGGTTCGGGCACGGCACCCTAGCGGACGTCCGTCACTCAACAAAGTCGAGCGGCTACCCAGCGTGTCGAGCGTCTCTGCGGGCTCGGTCCTCAGTAGTCGAAGGCGCGCGCCGTGTTCGCCGCCAGGGCGGTGGCCATCGCGTCCTCGTCGATCCCCCGTACCGCCGCCATCGCCCGTACGGTCAGCGGAATGAGGTACGGCGCATTGGGCCGTCCGCGGTACGGCGCCGGGGTGAGGTACGGGGCGTCGGTCTCGACGAGCACCAGCTCCGGCGGGGCCACGGCGAGGGCCTCGCGCAGCGGCCGGGCGTTCTTGAACGTCACGGTCCCGGCGAACGACATGTAGTACCCGGCGGCGGCGCATTCGCGCGCCATCTCGGCGTCCCCGGAGTAGCAGTGGAAGACGGTGCGCTCGGGTGCGCCCTCCTCGCGCAGGATGCGCAGGACGTCCGCGTGGGCCTCGCGGTCGTGGATGACCAGGGCCTTGCCCTGTCGCTTCGCGATCTCGATGTGCGCGCGGAAGGAACGCTCCTGCGCGGCCATGCCCTCGGGCCCGGTGCGGAAGTAGTCCAGCCCGGTCTCGCCGACGGCCTTCACGTGGGCGAGCTTCGCCAGCTCCTCGATCTCGGCCAGCGCCTCGTCGAGCGCGGCCTCGCCGCCCCCGGCCCGCGCGCCCTGCCGGGACCAGCCTCCCCCAGCCCCAGGGGGCTGGGAGGTGCCCCCAGGATCCCCGTGGACGATGCGGGGGGCTTCGTTCGGGTGAAGGGCCACGGCCGCGTGGACGTTCTCGTACGCGGCGGCGGTCTCGGCCGCCCAGCGGGAGCCCTTCACGTCGCAGCCCACCTGGACGACGGTGGTCACCCCGACCGAGGCGGCCTTGGCGAGGCCCTCCTCGACGGTGCCGCCCTGCATGTCCAGATGGGTGTGGGAGTCCGCGACCGCCACCCGCAGGGGTTCGGGCAGCGGCGGCGGGGTGTCCTTCGAGGCGTCCTTGGCGGCAGTGCTCATACGGCCGATCTTATGACCGGTCTCCTGACCGCGACCCGGCGCTCATGGCCGTGACCGGGCCCTTATGACCGGCGGAAGATCCTCATCAGGCGGGAGAGCCAGCCCCCGCGCTCCTCGGTGTCGTCCACCGGGACGGGCCCGGGGGCGTCGTGCAGCGGGGTCTTGCGCTGCTTCGGGGCCCGCGGGACGTTCGCGCCGGCCGGCACCGGGCCGGCGATCCCGGGCGAGATGCGGTGGTGGTAGAGCTTGTCGATCGTGCCGAGCACCGACGACACCTGGCCTTCCCGCATGATCCGCACCACGTGCCCGCCGCAGTTGTGGCAGGTCGGGTTCGACAGCGGGGAGGGCACCCGCTCGCCCTTGACCGTGTAGATGATGAAGGGCTGGCCACTGCCGTCGACGTGGTGCTCGATCTCGTAGCCCTGCTCCCAGGCGTACCCGCACTTCATGCACGCGAACGAGTAGGCCTCGTGCACGGTGTGCACACCGGGCCTCGGCAAGGAGGCGGGTGCTGTGGGGGCGGGTACGGGGGCGGGGACGGGTACCGAGGTGTCTGCGATCTCACTCATGCCAGCTCCTCTTGTTCCACTGGTGCCATTGCCAGTGGACGCCTCTTCAGGCGGGAGCGCATCAGGCCCTGTCTACTGTTGGACGGCCTTTGGGCGACTCATGTCCCAAAGCGCCCGGTGCGCGGTCTGAGCTTTGCTTTTCAGGTTAGCTCTTTACCGTCTTACAGCACCTTTTGAGCCGCATTCTTTGCCGCGACCACTGCGTCGAAGACCTCCCGCTTGGGTACTCCGGCCTCGGCAGCGACCGCCGCGATGGCTTCCTTGCGCCGCTCCCCGGCCTCCTCGCGCACCCGTACCCTGCGCACCAGCTCCTCGGCGTCCACGTCTCCGGGCCCGGCCGCCGGGGCGCCCTCCACGACGACGGTGATCTCCCCGCGCACGCCCTCCGCGGCCCAGGCCGCCAGCTCGCCGAGCCCGCCGCGCTTGACCTCCTCGTACGTCTTGGTCAGCTCGCGGCACACGGCGGCGCGCCGGTCGGCACCGAAGACCTCGGCCATCGCGGCGAGGGTGTCGTCGAGCCGGTGCGGGGCCTCGAAGTAGACGAGCGTGCGCCGCTCGCCCTCGACCTCGCGGAGCTTGCCGAGGCGTTCGCCCGCCTTGCGCGGCAGGAACCCCTCGAAGCAGAAGCGGTCCACCGGCAGCCCCGACAGGGCGAGCGCGGTGAGCACCGCGGACGGCCCGGGCACGGCGGTGACCTTGATGTCCTTCTCCACTGCGGCGGCGACCAGCCGGTAGCCGGGGTCGGAGACGGACGGCATGCCGGCGTCGGTCACGAGCAGCACCCGCTTGCCGTCCTCCAGCGCCTCGACCAGCTCCGGGGTGCGCGCCGACTCGTTGCCCTCGAAGTACGAGACGACGCGCCCGGTGGTGTGCACGCCGAGCCCCTGGGTCAGCCGGCGCAGCCGCCGGGTGTCCTCGGCGGCGACCACGTCGGCCCGCTCGAGCTCGGCCGCGAGCCGGGGCGGGGCGTCGGCGAGATCGCCGATCGGGGTGCCGGCGAGCACGAGCACGCCTGCGGTGGAGGAGGTCGAAGAGGAGGTTCCGGAGCCGGGGGGCTGGTCAGTCGTCACCGGTCCATCCTCTCAGCCGTCCCACCCGCACACGTCAGCCGTCCCACCCGGCACACGCTCCGAGGGTCCCCGGCGCTGGGGTTCGCACAGGTGCGTTCCCTACGATGACCCGGTGACCAGTACCGCGACGCCGCCGCCCAGCCCCGCGGGGGCTCCGCCCGCCCTTCCGGCGGGGCGCGAAGAACAGCCGTCCACCTGGCTGCGCCGCCTGCGCAGCTTCGGCTACGCGCCGCCCGCCGATGCGCGGCGGCGCCCGGACGTCCGCACCCGCCTGGTGCCCCCGTACGCCCGGCCCTCCGAGCAGTTGTGGACGGCGCTCGGGATCCCGCTCTCCGCGGTGGACGCCTGGCAGCGCGTGCTGGCGTGGGCGGGGCCGGTGCTGGTGGCGCTGGTGGCCGGGGTGCTGCGCTTCGCGCACCTGGGCAGCCCGAAGGCGGTGATATTCGACGAGACGTACTACGCGAAGGACGCCTGGGCCACGATCCGGCAGGGCTACGAGGCGAGTTGGCCCAAGGACATCGACAAGTCGATCCTCGCCAACCCCGACGGGGTCGCCCTCCCGCTGGACCCCGGCTACGTCGTGCACCCGCCGGTCGGCAAGTGGGTCATCGGGCTCGGCGAGTGGATGTTCGGCTTCACGCCGTTCGGCTGGCGGTTCATGACGGCCGTGCTCGGCACCCTGTCGGTGCTGATGCTGTGCCGGATCGGGCGCCGCCTGTTCCGCTCCACCTTCCTGGGCTGCCTGGCGGGCGCTCTGCTCGCGGTGGACGGCCTGCACCTGGTGATGAGCCGGACCGCGCTGCTCGACCTGGTGCTGATGTTCTTCGTGCTGGCCGCGTTCGGGGCGCTGCTCGTCGACCGGGACCGGACCCGGGCCAGACTCGCGGACGCGCTCCCTGTGGACGAGGAGGGGCGCACCCTCCCGGACGTCGCCGTCGCCGAGACGCTGCGCCTGGGCTGGCGCCCGTACCGGATCCTGGCGGGCGTGTGCCTGGGCCTGGCCTTCGGCACGAAGTGGAACGGCCTGATCGTGCTGGCCTTCTTCGGCGTGCTGACCGTCCTGTGGGACGCGGCCGCGCGCCGCACCGCGGGCGCGGGCGCCCCGTACGCGGCGATGCTGCGCCGCGACGCGCTGCCGGGCTTCCTCTCGACGGTGCCGGTGGCCATCGCGGTGTACCTGGCCTCGTGGACCGGCTGGATCCTGTCCCCCGACAACGGCAAGGGCGGCTACTTCCGCGACTGGGCCGCCAAGAACGACCAGGGCAGTTCGCTGTCGTTCCTGCCGGAGTGGCTGCGCAGCCTGTGGCATTACGAGACCGAGGTCTACAAGTTCCACGTCGGCCTGACCTCGGGTCACACGTACGAGTCGAACCCGTGGAGCTGGCTGGTCCTGGGCCGTCCCGTCTCCTACTTCTACGAGTCCCCCGACCCGGGTGCGGACGGCTGCCCGGCGACGGAGGCGGGCAAGTGTGCGCGCGAGGTGCTGGCCCTGGGCACGCCGATGCTGTGGTGGGCGGGCTGTTTCGCGCTGCTGTACGTGCTGTGGCGGTGGTTCTTCCGGCGCGACTGGCGGGCGGGCGCGATCGCGTGCGCGCTGGCTGCGGGCCTGCTGCCCTGGTTCAACTACCAGGAGCGGACCATCTTCTTCTTCTACGCGGTGGTCTTCGTCCCGTACCTGTGCCTGGCGGTCGCGATGATGATCGGCGCCCTGCTGGGCCCGTCGGGCTCGACGGAACGCAGACGCGCGCTGGGCGCGATCGCGGCGGGCGTGCTGGTCCTCCTCATCATCTGGAACTTCATCTATTTCTGGCCGATCTACACGGGCCAGACGCTCCCGATGGACTCATGGCGCGGTCGCATGTGGATGGACAGCTGGGTCTAAGCGGGTCTAAGCGCAATGCCGTTGACGTGGCATTGGGTCTAAGCGGCCTCGGGGAAGTGGGGCACGCCCGCCACAGCTCGCGGGCGTGGCGGGCAGTGCCCATGCTGGAAAGAGGACGCCCTCGGCTTCAGAACCGGTCGTCCAGTGGAGGCCGGGCCGGGGGCACCGGAGAGGTGGCGCGTCATGCGCATGCGACGACTGCTCGGCCTCGCTCTTGCCACGGCAACCCTTGCCGGCATGAGTGCCCTTGGTGCCGCGACGGCCCAGGCGGCGGCATCCCCGACCATCACGTCCGCAGAGTGCACGGATCAGGGCGGAACGGTCAGAAGCCAGCCCTACGCCGGATCCGTGTGCGTGCTCCCCGACGGAAGCACGGTGGCGATCAACTGACCGGCCGCGGCGTTCCGTTCTGGTAACAAGCTGTACGTGGTCCGCTCGCACAGCGTAAGGTCCGCAGCAGAGGTTCTTTGAACACGTTCAGAGAATACGGGGATCTGGGGAGGACGTACGTGAACGGGGCGGCGAAGGGTGCCATCGTCGGCGGGGTGTTCCTCGCGATGGTCGGCGGGGCCGGGTACGGGGTGTACGCGCTGGTCGGGGACAGCGGGGGCGACGGCAAGGACGGCGGCTCCGCCGTCCGGCCCGAGAAGGGCAGCGGGCCCGTCACCGACAAGGAGGCCGCACAGACCGCGAAGGCCTTCCTCGCCGCCTGGGCGGCCGGGGACGCGAGCGCGGCCGCGGAGCTGACGAACAACGTGCAGGCCGCGCAGACCGCCGTGGCCGACTACCGGGCGAAGGCCCACGTGTCCAAGGCCGTGATCACTCCGGGGACGCAGACGGGTACGACCATCCCGTTCAGCGTCGCCGCGGAGGTCACGTACGAGGGGGCCGGCAAGCCGCTCGCGTACGAGTCGAAGCTGACCGTCGTGCGCGGCGTGACCAGCGGGAAGCCGCTCGTCGACTGGCAGGCCTCGGTGATCCACCCGCAGCTGCAGAAGGACGAGAAGCTGCGCGCGGGCGCCCCCGCGGCCCCGCCGGTCAAGGCCGTGGACCGGAACGGCGAGGAGCTCAGTGCGGAGAAGTACCCCTCGCTGCGGCCGGTCCTCGACCAGCTGCGCCAGACGTACGGCGGCAAGGTGGGCGGCAAGTCCGGGGCCGAGCTGTGGATCGAGCCGGCCGCCCAGGACGCGCCGAAGCGGACCCTGCTGACGCTGGTGGAGGGCGAGCCGAGCACGCTGAAGACGTACCTGGACGCCAAGGTGCAGGCGGCGGCCGAGAAGGCCGTCGCCAAGTACCCGGAGTCCTCGGTGGTCGCCGTCCAGACGGGCAACGGGCACATCCTGGCCGTAGCCAACAACCGCAAGGACGGCTTCAACGCGGCGATGGAGGGGCGACGGGCGCCCGGCTCGACGATGAAGATCGTGACCGCCGCGATGCTGATCGACCGGGGCAAGGCGGCGGCCGACCAGCCCGCGGAATGCACCAAGGACGCCTTCTGGGGCGGCCGCACCTTCCACAACCTGAACAACTTCGAACTGCCGGGCGCGAACTTCGCGACCAGCTTCGCCAAGTCCTGCAACACCGCCTTCATCAAGCAGATCGACAACGTCGGCGACGACGCGGCGCTGGCGAAGGAAGCCCGGGAGGTCTTCGGCCTCGGGCTGGACAACTGGAAGACGGGCATCCGCTCGACCGACGGCCAGGTGCCGGAGGCGACGGGCGCGGAGGCGGCCGCCGAGTACATCGGGCAGGGCCGGATCACCATGAACCCGCTGAACGTCGCCTCGTTCACGGCCACCGCACGCAGCGGGGCCTTCCACCAGCCCGTGCTCGTCTCGCCGGAGCTCGACGGGCGGCAGATCGCGCAGGCGGGTCGGCAGATGAAGCCGTCGGTGCAGCAGCAGCTGGTGCGGATGATGAAGCTGACGGCTAGCAGCGGCACGGCCCAGGAGACGATGAGCTCGGTGGGCGGCTCCGACAAGGGAGCCAAGACCGGCTCGGCGGAGGTCGACGGCGCGGGCAGCCCGGACAGCTGGTTCACGGGCTTCAGCGGGGACGTGGCCGCGGCCGCGATGGTCGAGGCCGGCGGCCACGGCAGCGACGCTGCCGGCCCGATCGTGGCGACGGTCCTGAACGCCTCCTGACGCGTGCGACACCGTTGCGGGGGCGGCGCTCCCGGAGGGTCAGAGTGCGGACTGGACGGCTCTGACCAGGGACTGGGCCCGGGGGTCGGCGGTGACCGACTTGGCGTGGGCGTTCGTCACGTAGCCGAACCCGATCCCCGCCTCCGGATCCGCGAAGCCCAGTGAGCCGCCCCGCCCCGGGTGGCCGAACGACGCCGGGGACATCAGCGGCGAGGCCGGGCTGTGCAGCATGTGGCCCGGGCCGAAGCGCGTGTTGACCACCAGGACCCGGTCCGGCCCGGACGAGAGCTCCGTACCCGCCAGCCGGGCCGTCTCCGGGGTGAACAGCCGCGTGCCGTCCTCCGTGTCGCCCAGCAGGGCCGCGTACAGGCCGGCCAGTCCACGTGCCGTGCCGATGCCCGCCGACGCCGGGAGTTCGGCCGCCCGGAACGCCGGGTCGTTCTCGTCGGGCGGCGGCGTGATGGCCGCGAACGCCCGCCGGGTCAGGGAGGACGGGTCGGCGTACGCCTCCGAAACGTTTCTCCGGGGGCGCGTCCGAAGACCCCCCGCCGTCTGCGGCGGGTCCACCGGGCCCACCCGGCCGACGCGCCCCGTCTCCGCCTCCGGCAGGCCGATCCAGAACTCCAGCCCCCGCGGGCCCGTGACCTCCTGCGCCAGCCACTGGCCGATCGAGGCCCCGGTCACCCGCAGCACCAGCTCCGAGAGCAGCCAGCTGTACGTCTGAGCGTGGTAGCCGTGCGCGGAGCCCGGCTCCCAGAAGGCCTGCTGCTCGGCGACCGCACGCGCCCCGGAGAGCCCGTCCTCCGCTTCGGCCGGGGTCAGCGGAACGGCCAGCGCCGGCACCCCGGCCCGGTGCGCGAGCAGGTCCCGGACCAGTGCCCGCTCCTTGCCGCCCGCCTTGAACTCCGGCCAGTACGCCGCCACGGGCGCATCGAGGTCCAGCAGCCCGCGCTGGTGCAGCAGCAGCGGTACGACGGCGGCCACGCCCTTGGTGGCCGAACGCACCACCTGCGCGGTCCCGGCCCCCCACGCCTCGCCGCCGCCGTCGCCGCCCGCGGCGCCGCCGTCACCGCCGTCGACGTCCCTCGGGCCCGCCCACAGGTCCACGACCTTCCGGCCGTCCCGGTACACGGCCACCGCCGCGCCCCGGTCCCCGAGCACCTCGAAATTGCGTACGAAGGCGTCCCGGACGGCCTCGAAGCCCTCCGCCACCTCACCCTGGATGTTCACGAGCGGTCCAACAATCACCTGGTCGGACTTATGCCACCGACACCGAGCGCGGGTCGAAGCCGAACGGGAGCTCCAGCCGGTGGGCCCGCATCAGCTCCTCGTCGCACAGCAGGTCCTGCGTACGCCCGTCGGCCGCGATGACGCCCTCGCTGAGGATCACCGCGCGCGGGCAGAGCTCCAGCGCGTACGGCAGGTCGTGGGTCACCATCAGCACCGTCACGTCCAGCGAGCGCAGGATGTCCGCGAGCTCGCGCCGCGACGCCGGGTCCAGGTTGGACGAGGGCTCGTCCAGGACCAGGATCTCCGGCCGCATGGCCAGTACGGTCGCCACCGCGACCCGGCGGCGCTGCCCGAAGGACAGGTGGTGCGGCGGCCGGTCCGCGAAGGCCTCCATGCCGACCTGCTCGAGCGCCTCGCGGACCCGCGTCTCCAGTTCCGCACCCCGCATCCCGGCGGCCGCCGGCCCGAAGGCCACGTCCTCGCGCACGGTCGGCATGAACAGCTGGTCGTCCGGGTCCTGGAAGACGATGCCGACCCGGCGCCGGATCTCGGCGAAGTTCCGCTTCTCGACCGGCAGCCCGGCCACCGCCACCGTGCCGACCCCGCCGCCGAGGATGCCGTTGAGGTGCAGCACCAGCGTGGTCTTGCCGGCGCCGTTCGGGCCGAGCAGGGCCACCCGCTCGCCCTGTCCGACGGTCAGGTCCACCCCGAAGAGGGCCTGGTGCCCGTCCGGGTAGGCGTACGCGAGGCCGGAGACCTCCAGGGAAGGCGCATCGGTCACAGCAGCCACAGGAGTCACAGGAGTCACAGGAGTCACAGGATCCATCCCATCAGACAGACGGCGAGCGCGGCCGCCGGGAGTACGGCCGCGTACGCCCACTGGGCGCGGGTGGCCACGACTTCGTCGATCACCGGCATCGAGCCGGCGTAGCCTCGGCTGACCATCGCGAGGTGGACCCGCTCGCCGCGTTCGTAGGAGCGGATGAACAGGGCTCCGGCGGTCTTGGCCAGCACCCCCCAGTGCCGGATGCCGCGGGCCTCGAACCCGCGCGAGCGCCGGGCGATCGACATCCGCCGCAGCTCGCCGGTGATCACGTCGCCGTACCGGATCATGAAGGAGGCGATCTGCACCAGCAGCGGCGGCAGCTTCAGCTGCTGGAGCCCGAGCAGGAGCGCCCGCAGTTCGGTGGTCGAGGCGAGGAGGACGGATGCGGCCACCCCGAGCGTGCCCTTGGCCAGCACGTTCCAGGCGCCCCACAGGCCGGAGACGCTGAGCGACATGCCGAGCATCTCGACCCGCTCGCCCTGCGCCACGAACGGCATGAGCACGGCGAAGGCAACGAACGGGATCTCGATCAGCAGCCGCCGCAGCAGGAAGCCGGCCGGGATCCGGGCCGCGGCCGCGACCGCCGCGATCAGGACCGCGTACAGCCCGAAGGCCCACACCGTCTCGCGCGGGGTGGACACGACGACCACGACGAAGGCGAAGGCCGCGGCCAGCTTGCAGTGCGGCGGCAGCGCGTGGACCGGCGAGTGCCCGTGCCGGTAGAGCTTGTGGGCGTGGCCTGCGCCCATCTCAGACCGCCGAGGTCGAGGCGGCCCCGGCGGCCGTCAGGTCCTCCGCGCGGCGGCGGCGCACGGTCCAGAAGATCCCGGTGCCGACGGCGACGGTCGCGGCCACGCCGATGACACCGGCGAGGCCGCCGGAGAGGCGGGCGTCGTCGACGTCCTTGACGCTGTAGTCGGCGAGCGGCGAGTCGGCGGCGGCGTGCTCCTTCACGTTCTGGTCGATGCCCTTGTCGGCGGCGACCTTCTCGAGGCCGTCGGGGCTGGCGGACGCGTAGAAGGAGACGAAGCCGGCCAGTACGAGGGCGGTGACCAGGCCGGTGATCCACACGGGCTTCGTCGACCGGGCGGCCGCGGCCGCGGGCACCGCAGCCGGAGCCGGAGCGTCGACGAGCTCGCCGCCGACGCGCAGCTTCAGCGGCACGGCCAGCCCGCGCGCGCCGTGCACCAGGTCCGGCCGTACGGCCAGTACGGCGCCCACGGTCGCGGCGGTGATGACGGCCTCGCCGATGCCGATCAGCACGTGCACGCCGACCATGGCGGTGAACACCTTGCCGAGCGGGACGTCGGTGCTCCCGCCGAGGGCGTAGAGGAGGGTGAACATGACGGCCGCGCCGGGCACCGACAGCAGTGCTCCGGCGAAGGCGGCGACGGTGACCGAGCGGCGGGTGTCCGGCAGGAGCTTCAGCAGCCCGCGGAAGACCGCGTAGGCGACGACCACGGTCACGACGCCCATGGTCATGACGTTGACGCCGAGGGCCGTCAGCCCGCCGTCGGCGAACAGGACGCCCTGCATGAGCAGCACCACGGACACGCACAGCACACCCGTGTAGGGGCCGACGAGGATCGCGGCGAGCGCCCCGCCCAGCAGGTGTCCGCTGGTGCCGGCGGCGACCGGGAAGTTCAGCATCTGGACGGCGAAGATGAACGCGGCGACGAGCCCGGCGAGCGGCGCCGCCCGCTCTCCCCCAGAGCCTTCGGCCTGGGAGGTACCCCCAAGCTCTCGGCGGGCGCCGCAGAGGCTGACGGCCACCGCGCCTGCGGCGGCGACACCTGCGGCGATGGAGACGGGGGCGTCGATGAAGCCGTCGGGCACATGCATGGGGCTGCTCCGCTTCCTGCGGTCTTTGAGCTGGCAAAGTCTTTAACCGCTCAAGAATAGTGCCCAATTGCAAACCCTTGGCAAGAGCGTCCGCATCACAAAAACGGCCGCGCAGATTCGTGGGAATGTGCGAGGCTGGGGGCAATACGGACTCATATGTTCCGATTAGAGGAGTCTTGTCGTGTCAGCCACCGCCGAGAATCCCCCCACGGCCTCGGCCGCCACCGCCGTCGCCACAGCCGTCGTCGTCGCCGCCGCCGTCGAGGAGCGCGTCACCGCCCGCGTGATCACCGACGACCCGCTCTACCGGAAGATCCCGGTCGCCCTGCGCTTCGCCCCCGCCGAGCCGCTCGCCGTACGGATCGTCTTCCCCGCCGGACTCTCCCCCGAGGGCACCGACAACGAGTGGGTCTTCCCCCGGGCCCTCCTCGAGGCGGGCCTCCAGGCCCCGACCGGCACCGGCGACGTACGCGTCTGGCCCTGCGGCCGTGTCCAGGCGGTCGTCGAGTTCCACTCCCCGGAGGGTGTCGCGGTGATCCAGTTCGACATCGCCGCACTGCGCCGCTTCCTGCGCCGTACGAACACCCCCGTCACCCGGCAGGCGTAACGCGACGAGACGAAACGGGCCCGGCCCCGCACCTGGTGATCAGGTGCGGGGCCGGGCCGACGTGTACTGCGGGGCGGGTCAGGCGTTGACCAGCTCGCGGTCCTTGTCCGGACCCTCCGCCTCCGGGGAGCCGTCCGCACCCTCGAGGTGCTTGCGCAGGCTCTCGCCCTCCACGTCGACGTTCGGCAGCAGCCGGTCCAGCCAGCCCGGCAGCCACCAGGCCTTGTGGCCGAGCAGTGCGAGCACCGCCGGGACGATCGCCATACGGACGACGAAGGCGTCGAAGAGGACGGCGATGGCCAGACCGAAGCCGATCATCTTGATCATCTGCTCGCTGGCGCCGATGAAGCCCGAGAACACCGCGATCATGATGACGGCGGCCGCCACGACCACCCGCGCGCTGTACTGGAAGCCGGTCACCACGGCCTGGCCCGGGCGCTCGCCGTGGACGTACGCCTCACGCATCCGGGTGACGAGGAAGACCTCGTAGTCCATGGCCAGGCCGAACACGACGCCCACCATGAAGATCGGCATCATGCTCATGATCGGGCCGGTCTGCTCCACCCCGAAGACCGAGCCGAGCCAGCCCCACTGGAAGACCGCGACGACCGCGCCGAGGGCGGCGACCACCGAGAGCAGGAAGCCGAGGGCCGCCTTGAGCGGGACCAGGACCGAGCGGAACACCAGCATCAGCAGCAGGAAGGCGAGGCCGACCACGAGCGCCAGGTAGGGCAGCAGCGCGTCGTTCATCTTCTGCGAGAAGTCGATGTTCATCGCGGTGGCGCCGGTGACCATGACGTCGCCCCCGCTGCCGTCGCGGATCGTGTGGACCAGGTTCTCGGTCTCCACGGAGGACGGGCGGTCCTTCGGGATGACGCTGATCATCGAGGCGTCGCCGGCCTCGTTGGGCATCGGCGGCATGACCGCGGCCACGCCCTCCAGGCCCTTGATCCGGGCCTCGGTCTCGTCGGCGAGCTTCTTGTCGCCGTCGACGACCACCATCAGCGGGCCGTTGAAGCCCGGGCCGAAGCCGTCCGACAGCAGGTCGTACGCCTTGCGCTGGGTGGTGGAGACCGGCTGGGCGCCGTCGTCCGGCAGGCCCATCTCCAGCTTGCTCGCCGGGATGGCGATGATCCCGAGGCCGATCACGGCGACGAGCAGCACCATGACCGGGCGGCGCAGGACGAAGCGGGCCCAGCGGGTGCCGCCGTTGGCCTTGGGCTCGGCTCCGGCGGGCTTGCCCTTGCCGAACAGCCTGCTCTTCTTGCCCGCCGGCAGGACCTTCTTGCCCGCGAAGCCCAGGATGGCCGGGACCAGCGTCAGGGCGACGAGGACGGCGATGACCACGGTGCCCGCGGCCGCGAAGCCCATCTTGGTCAGCATCGGGATGTTGACGACGGCCAGGCCCACGAGGGCGATGACCACGGTGAGACCGGCGAAGACGACGGCGGAGCCGGCGGTTCCGGCGGCCCGGCCCGCGGCCTCGTCCCGCTCCCGGCCCTCGGCGAGCTCCACGCGGTAGCGGGAGACGATGAAGAGCGCGTAGTCGATGCCGACCGCGAGGCCGATCATCATCGCGAGGGTGGAGGTGGTGGAGCCGAGGTCCAGCACGTTGGCGAGCGCGGTGATGGAGGAGACGCCGATGCCCACGCCGATCAGCGCGGTCAGCAGCGGCAGCCCGGCCGCGATCAGCGAGCCGAAGGTGATGACCAGCACGATCGCCGCGATCGCGATGCCGACGATCTCGCCGGAGCCCGTCTCGGGGGCCGTCATCAGGGCGTCGCCGCCGATCTCGACGGTGAGCCCGGCGCTCTGGGCCGCGGTGCCGGAGTCCTTGAGCGCGTCGCGCGTGTCGTCCTTCAGCTCCATGCCGCTGACGGTGTACTTGACGCTGACGTACGCGGTGGAGCCGTCCTGGCTCACCGCCTGGGCCTGGTACGGGTCGGTGACCGAGGCGACCTCGGCCTTGCCCGGGCCGTCCTTCAGACCGGAGACGATCTTCTCGACCTCGGTCTTGTACTTCGGGTCGTTGACCGAGGCGCCCGCGGGCGCCTTGACGACGATACGGGCGGTGGCGCCGTCGGCGGCCATGCCCGGGAACTTCTCGTCCAGCACGTCGAAGGCCTTCTGGGCCTCCGTGCCGGGTATGGAGAACGATCCGGAGGTGGGTGCGGACGCCGTCGCCGCGCCGAAGCCGGCGGCGAACAGCAGTGCCACCCAGACGAGGGCGACGAGGCCGCGGCGCCGGAAGGCGCCCCTGCCGAGTCGGTAGAGGAAGGTAGCCACGGAGGCGGTTCTCCCGTTCAGGTCGTGGGATGGATCCGGGATGGATCAGGGCGTGGAAAGCCGGCCCGACGACGAGAGCGGCGTGTCAGGAGCAGCAGGAAGGAGTGCGGGCGGACTCAGACGCCGAGGGCGGGGAAGACCACGGAGTCGATGAAGTCGGCGAGGAACGCCTGGTCCACCGATCGGTCCTCCATCAGCGGCAACGCGATGAAGGCGCCGATCAGCATGTGCGGCACGAAACGGATTGCGGGGCAGTCCGGGGCGACCTCGCCCCGGTCCACGGCCCGCCGCAGGATCTCGTCGAGGCCGGAGATCTCCGGCTCCATGAGCAGCCTGCGCAACGCCTGGTGGAGTTCGGGACTCGTGTGGACGGCGTGGGCGAGCCCCCGCAGGAGCGCGGTGTCCTTCGCCATCTGCGCGTTGTCGGAGTGCTCGACCATGCGGTGGAAGTCGCCGCGCAGCGTGCCCGTGTCGATCTCCCGGAGGGAGGTCGGCTGGGTGCAGCGCAGCGCCCTGGCGACCAGTTCGGGCTTGCTCCCCCACTGGCGGTAGAGGGTGGCCTTGCTGGACTTCGTACGGGCGGCGACCGCATCCATGGTCAGCGCCTCGTAGCCGACCTCGCGGAGGAGGTCGAGGACCGCCTCGTGGAGTTCGGCTTCCCGCTCGGGGGTGATCCGGCTGCGCCGCGACGGGACTTCTTCGGACATCTCCGGCACCTCCCTTCCGAACGAAACTGTTTCGTACACCGATGACGATACTCCTGTCGCGAACGAAACGAAACCGTTCCGTTTCGCTGAGGGGAGTGGCATGGATCACCTGTACGAGTTGCCAGGCCCCCCTGGCGCGGAAAGCATTGTGGGGTGAGTCACGACGGCGCGTACCTCCGCTTCCCGCACCTCCACGACGATCTGCTGTGCTTCGCCACCGAGGACGACCTGTGGGTCGCCCCGCTCGTCCCCGAGGGCGAACCCCCCGGCCGGGCCTGGCGGATCACTGTCGACCGGACCAGGGTCGGCCACCCCCGTTTCTCCCACGACGGACGCCACATCGCCTTCACCACCTGGCGCAGCCTCGACCCCGAGGTCCACCTCGCCCCGGTGGACGGCGGCCCGGCCCGCCGGCTCAGCTACTGGGGCGCCACCGACACCCGCGTCTGCGGCTGGACCCCGCCCGACAAGGACGGCCACAGCGACATCCTGGCCGTGTCCTCGCACGGCCAGCCCTTCTCGTACTACGCCTGGGCCTACAGCCTGCCGACCGACGGCTCACCCGGAGGCAGGCTCCCCTGGGGCCCGGTCTCCGACATCGCCGTCCACGAGGAGCCGAACGGAGAGCGGCGCACCCTGCTGCTGACCGGCAAGCCCCCGCACGAGCCCGCCGCCTGGAAGCGCTACCGCGGCGGCGCCACCGGCCGGCTCTGGCTGCACGGCAAGCAGCTGCTGGAGCACGTCGAGGGCCACCTCGACGCCCCGATGTTCGTGGACGGCCGGATCGCCTTCCTCTCCGACCACGAGGGCATCGGCAACCTGTACTCCTGCCTGCCCGACGGCACCGACCTGCGCCGGCACACCGACCACGAGGAGTTCTACGCCCGGCACGCCTCCAGCGACGGCTCCCGGGTCGTCTACCAGTGCGCCGGGGACCTCTGGCTCGTCGACTCGCTGTCCCCCGGCGCCGCCGCGCGCAGGCTCGACGTCCGCCTCGGCGGGCCCCGCGCGGGCCGCCGTACGTACCAGGTCCCGGCCGCCAGCCACGTCGACTCGCTCTCCGTCGACGCCACCGGCCGGGCCAGCGCGGTCGTCGTCCGCGGCAGCCTGTACTGGCTCACCCACCGCGACGGGCCCGCCCGGACCATCGCCGACACCCCGGGCGTGCGGGTGCGGCTGCCGGAGATGCTCGGCAGCAGCGGGAAGGTCGCGTACGTGACGGACGCGGAGGGCGAGGACGCGATCGAGATCGCCTACCTCCCGCGGGCCTCCGGGGACCGGGAGCCGCGCCGGCTGGCCTCCGGCGAGCTGGGCCGCGTACTGGAACTGCTGTCCGACCCGGACGGGGAGCGGCTCGCCATCTCCTCCAACGACGGGCGGCTGCTCCTGATCGATGCGAGCGAGGAGTCCAACGGGGAAGTCACCGAGCTGATCCGGTCCATCAACGGGCCCGTCACCGACCTGGCGTTCTCGCCCGACGGGGCCTGGCTGACCTGGTCGCACCCGGGCATCGGGCGCTCGCTGCGCCAGATCAAGATGGCCCGCATCTCCGGCCCCGGCCCGCGCTCGATCGTGGACGTCACCAACGGCCGCTTCGAGGACGACCACCCGGTCTTCACCCGCGACGGCCGCTACCTGGCCTTCCTGTCCTGGCGCGGTTTCGACCCGGTGTACGACGTGCACACCGGCGACCTGTCGTTCCCGCTGGGCTGCCGCCCGTACCTGGTGCCGCTGTCCTCGGCGACCCCCTCGCCGTTCGCGTTCACCCCCGACGGCCGCCCGGCGGCGGGCGGGCTCGACCCGGGCGAGGGCGAGGCCGCCGAGGCCACCGAGGGGGACGCCGCGGTCATGGTGGAGGTGGAGGGGCTGGAGAGCCGGGTCACCCCCTTCCCGGTGACGGCGTCGAAGTACTCGGCCCTGTACCCGGTGCACGGCGGCGGACTGGTGTGGCTGCGCTGGCCGATCTCGGGCGCGCTCGGCGAGACGTTCGCCAACCCGACCGACACCAGCGGCAAGCCCACGCTGGAGCACTTCGAGATCACGAAGGCGCGCAAGACCGAACTGGCCTCCGGGCTGGACTGGTTCGCGGTCAGCGGCGACGGCACCCGGCTCGTCGTCAACGACGACGGCGACCTGCGCGCGGTCCCCTCGACCGAGTCCGGCGACAGTGACTCCACCGTCTACCTGGACCTGCGGCGCATCCTGCACGAGGTGGACCCGGCCGCCGAGTGGCGCCAGGCCTTCGAGGAGGCCGGGCGGCTGATCCGCGCGTACTTCTGGGAGCCGGACATGTGCAACATCGACTGGGACGGGGTGCTGCGCCAGTACCGCCCCCTGGTCGAACGGGTCGCCTCACCCGACGAGTTCGCGGACCTGCTGCGCGAGGTGCTCGGCGAGCTCGGCACCTCGCACGCGTACGTCTCCCCCGCGCGCCGCAACGAAGGCCCGCCGCACTACCAGCGGCCCATCGGGCTGCTCGGCGCCAACCTCGTGCCCCGCGAGGAGGGGTGGGTGCTCGCGCGGATCCTGCCGGGCGAGTCCTCCGACTCCAAGGCCCGCTCCCCGCTCGCCGGCACCGGCATCCGGGAGGGCGCCGTGCTCACCCACGTCGACGGCCGGCCGGTGGACCCGGTGACCGGGCCCTATCCGCTGCTCTCGGCGGCCGGGGGCACCACGGTCGAGCTGACCTTCAAGCCCGCGGAAGGCGAGGGCCGGGCCCGGCGGGTGGCGATCGTGCCGCTCATCGACGAGCGGCCGCTGCGCTACCAGGACTGGGTGTCGAAGCGGCGCGCGGTGGTCCGCGAGGTCAGCGGCGGCAAGTGCGGCTACCTGCACATCCCCGACATGGGCGGCTCGGGCTGGGCGCAGTTCAACCGGGACCTGCGGATGGAGATGTCCCGGCCCGCGCTGATCGTGGACGTGCGCGGCAACGCGGGTGGGCACATCAGCGAGCTGGTGGTGGAGAAGCTGACCCGCTCGATCCTCGGCTGGGACCTGACGCGGGGCGCCCAGCCGGTGTCGTACGCCTCCAACGCGCCCCGGGGTCCGATCGTGGCGCTGGCCGACGAGGCGACCTCCTCGGACGGCGACATGATCACGGCGGCCTTCAAACTGCTCGGGCTCGGCCCGGTGGTCGGCCAGCGCACCTGGGGCGGGGTGGTCGGCATGACCGGCCGGCACACCCTGGGCGACGGCACGGTGATCACGGTGCCGATGAACGCCGCCTGGTTCCCGGAGTACGGGTGGTCGGTGGAGAACCACGGCGTGGAGCCCGACCTGGCGATCCTGCGCACCCCGCTCGACTGGGCGGAGGGGCGCCACGCCCAGCTGGACGACGCCGTGTTCCTGGCGCTGGAGCTGCTGGAGCAGGAGCCGGCGGCGGTGCCGCCCGGCTACGCGGACGTACCGGACCTGCGGCGTCCGAAGCTGCCGCCGAGGCCGTAGGGGCCGTAGGGGCCGTAGGCATGCGGAAGGGGCGCGACCCGTCGTCGAATGCGACGGGCCGCGCCCCTTCCGGCGTACGGGCGTCCGGGCGTCAGAAGTCCCAGTTGTCGTCGAGCTCGTCGTGGACCTTTTCCTTCTTCTTCCTGGCCGGCTCGGAGGCTTGCGCACCGCGCTCGGACGCCTCGTCCTTCGCGCTCCTCCCGGCCTCCTTGGCCTTGTCCTTGAGCTCTTGCGCCTTGTCCTGGAACTGGTCCTTGATGCCCATGCTGTTCACTCCTGGAGGGGTGTAGGGGACGGGGCCTCGACCAGATTTGCACGACCGGACAAAGCTCGCATTTCGATCAATGGCGCCCGGTGCCCTGCGTGCGCTCCTTCTCGTCGGCGGCCCCTCCGGCCCCCACAAGTCCCCTGGAGACACTCGTCAGCCTGGGTTCGAAGCGCTTCATCTCCCGCTGCCCGACGGTCGCGATGATCCCGGGCAGGTAGCCGCGCACGCCCTGCATCCCGCGCAGCCACCACTGCGCGTACACGTGCGGCGAGCGCCGCTCGATGCCGGCCACGATCCGGTCCACGGCCGGGCCCAGCGGGTACGTGCGGTTCGACGGCCAGGGCAGCCGCTGCCGCAGCTCCCGCATGACCTCGTCCTGGTCGGCGCCGCGCACCATGTCGGTGTCGGTCCAGGAGAGGTAGCCGACGCCCACCTTGACGCCCTTGTAGCCGACTTCGGCGCGCAGGCAGTGCGCGAAGGCCTCGACGCCGGACTTGGAGGCGCAGTACGCCGTCATCATCGGCGCCGGCGTGATCGCGGCGAGCGAGGCGATCTGCAGGAAGTAGCCGCGGCTCTCGGTGAGTACGGGGAGGAAGGCGCGGGCGGTGACGGCCCCGCCGATCAGGTTGACCTCGATCACCCGGCGCCAGGCGTCGGGGTCGGAGTCGGCGAACGGCCCGCCGGCGGCCACGCCCGCGTTGGCGACGACGATGTCGACCTTGCCGAAGCGCTCCTTGACCTCCTGCGCGACCCGGGCCATGGCCTCGTGGTCGGTGACGTCGGCGTGCCAGTGGTCGCTGTCGGTGTGCAGCCGTTCGGAGACCTCCTTGAGGGCCTCCGGCTCCAGGCCCACCAGCGCCACCTTCGCGCCGCGTGCGGACAGCTTGCGGGCGAGCAGCTCGCCGACCCCGCGTGCGGCGCCGGTGACGACGGCGACCTGGCCTTCCAGACTCCTGCGCGCACTCACTGCGTGACCTCCTTCAAGAAGTGCGCGCTCAGCTCGCGCACGGCGTTCGTAACGGCCTCGGGGGCCTCGATCGGGGTCATGTGCCCCATGCCGGTCAGCTCGGTCAGCCCCACGCAGTGCGGCAGCGCGGCGGCGAGCCCCCTGGCGTGCACGATCGGGGTGAGCCGGTCGTTCTTGCCGCCGATGACGGCGGTGGGCACGGTGAGCGCCGCCAGGTTCGCCTCGAGGTCCAGTCCGGCCAGTACCTCGGACCAGGCGTACCGGACCCCGGTGGGGCAGGCGTGCACGATACGGGCGCAGGCCTCGACCCTGTCGGGCGCGGACCCGGGGCCCATGGTGGCGTACTTCAGCACCCGTTTGGCGACCGGCGTGACGGGCCCGAGCGGGGCGCGCGCGCCGAGCACCGCGCCGGTGATACGGGTCCGCACGCGCCCAGGGCGCAGCGGCACGACCAGCGCCTCCGCGACCAGTCGGGCGCTGCCGGTGCTGCACAGCAGCGCGGCCGCGGTGTGCTCGGCGAACTCCGGCCGCCCGGCGGCGGCCATGATCGTCATCCCGCCCATGGAGTGTCCGGCGACGACCGCCCGCCGGCCGGGGGCCAGGGTGGCCCGCAGGACGGCGGCCAGGTCGTCGGCGAGGGCGGTGGTGTCGTAGCGGGAGGCGGCGGGGCTGCGCCCGTGCCCGCGCTGGTCGTACGCGATGACCCGGTGGTCCTTCGAGAGTTCCCGGATCTGCGCGGCCCAGAAGGCGGTGGAGCAGGTCCAGCCGTGCGCCAGCACCACGGCCGGTGCGCCCTCGTCCCCGTGCTCCTCGACGTGCAGCCGGGCCCCGTCGGCGGAGACCGCAACCAGTTCGCGCCGGGCGGCGGGGGGTGCGTACGGCCCGGAGGTGACGTGCGCCGGCCGGCTCATTCGGCGCCCTCCCCGGCGTCGGCCTGCGCCGCCCGGGCCGGGACGGGCTCACGCTCGGCCTCCCGGAGGCGGATGACCTCGTACTCGGACAGATCCACGCTCCGCGTCTCCTTCCGGAACTCGCCGGTCGTGCCCGGCCAGACCGTCGTGTTGCGCCCCTGCGCGTCCAGGTACCAGCTGGTGCAGCCGCCGGTGTTCCACACGGTCCGCTCCATGCGGGTCTGGACCTGCCGGTTCCACTGGTTCACGGCCGAGGGCCGGGCCGCGAGCGCGACCTGCCCGCCGAGCACGTGGAGCTGGCGCAGGTAGTCCGCCATGTAGTTCAGCTGCGACTCGATCATCAGGATCATCGAACTGTTCCCGAGCCCGGTGTTCGGCCCGATGATCGTCATCCAGTTCGGGAAGCCGGCCGCCGTCGCCCCGCGCAGCGACTGCATCCCGTCCTTCCAGTGGTCCGCGAGGGTCCGCCCCTCCGCGCCCACCACCCGGTCGGCGATCGGCATGTCCGTGACGTGGAAGCCGGTGCCGAAGACGATCGCGTCGACCTCGGTCTCGGTCCCGTCGGCCGCGATCAGCGTGTTGCCGCGGATCTCCTTGAGCCCGGAGGCGACCAGGTCCACGTTCGGCCGGGCGAGCGCCGGGTAGTACTCGCTGGACAGCAGGATCCGCTTGCAGCCGATCCGGTACGAGGGCGTCAGCCTGGCCAGCAGCGCCGGGTCCTTGATCGAGCGCGCCATGTTGGCCTTGGCCAGCGACTCGATGAGCCCGAGCTGGTTCGGCCGCTTGGTGAACGCGCTGACCTGGAGTTCCCGGATCCCCCACAGCAGCCCGCGGCGGGCGGCCCGGGTGAACGGCAGCTGGCGGTGCAGCCAGCGCTCCACGCTGCTGATGGCCCGGTCGGTGCGCGGCATCACCCACGGCGGGGTCCGCTGGAACAGCGTGAGCCGCTCCACGTCCGGCGCGATGGCCGGCACGATCTGGATGGCCGAGGCGCCGGTGCCGATCATGGCGACCCGCTTGCCGCGCAGGTCGTAGTCGTGGTCCCAGCGAGCGGAGTGGAAGACCTTGCCGGGGAACTCGGCGAGCCCGGGGACCTCCGGCATCTTCGGGTCGGACAGCGGCCCGGTGGCGGAGACGACGACATCGGCGGTGAGCTCCCCGGCCGAGGTCTCGATCTCCCACCTCAGCCCGTCGGCGTCCCAGCGCATCATCCGGACCTCGGAGTTCAGCCGGATGTGCGGGCGCAGCCCGAAGGTGTCGGCGACGTGCTCCAGGTACGCCCGGATGGCCGGCTGCCCGGAGAAGGTCCGCGGCCAGTCGGGGTTGGGAGCGAACGAGAACGAGTACAGGTGGGAGGGGACGTCGCACGCACACCCGGGATAGCTGTTGTCGCGCCAGGTCCCGCCGACGGAGTCCGCCCGTTCCAGTACGACGAAGTCCGTGATCCCCTCGCGCCGCAGCCGTACGGCCGCACCCAGCCCGCCGAACCCGGACCCGATCACTGCCACTCGTACGTGTTTGCGCTCGCCCATGCCGCCCATGCCGCCCATGCCCCGCCGCCTTCCGCTTCCGCAGTCCCAGCCCAGCCCAGTCACAACCACCGCGCCACACTGCCAGCAATCACTGGCACAATCGGGAGAGTAGAGCAGCCCCGTACTCATGGGTAGAGGTCGCGCCCGGAAAGTTACCGCCGGTACGCCATAGGCTTCGCCCGTGGAACAGACGGAAGCAGGGACGACAGTGCGTGAATACCGTACGGAGGAACTGGCCGAGGCGGCCGGCATCCCCGTCCGCACCCTGCGCTTCTACCGCGAGCGCAAGCTCCTCCCGCCGCCCCGCCGCGAGGGCCGGATCGCCTGGTACGACGACCACCACCTGGCCCGGCTGCGCACCATCGCCGCCCTGCTGGAGCGCGGCCACACCCTCGGCGGCATCGCCGAGCTGACCGCGGCCTTCGAGAACGGCCGCGACGTCGGCCAGCTCGGCCAGCTGCTCGGCATCGGCTGGTCCGAGGAGACCCCGGTACGCCTGACGCCGGAGGCCCTCGCCGACTACTTCGAGGGCGAGGTCACCCCGGAGAACCTGGCGGCCTCCCTCGACCTCGGCTACCTCGCGACCGACGGCGACGAGATCGTCCACGTCAGCCGCCGCCTGCTGGACGTCTCCTCGGCGCTGGTCCGCGAGGGGGTCCCGCTCTCCGCGGTCCTGGAGACCGGCCGCCGGGTCCGCGAGCACGCGGACGCCATGGCGGCCCTGTTCACCGAGCTGATCTCCACGCACCTCACGGAGGAGGCCCTGCCGCGCCTGCGCCCGCTCGCCAAGAGCGTGGTCGAGGCGGAGCTCACCATGGCGATGAACCGCCTGCTGACGTCAGGGGCTCAGGACCCCAGCTCGTAGACCACGGTCACGGGCGCGTGGTCGGACCAGCGCTCCGGATGCGTCTCGGCCCGCTCGACGAACGCCTTCACGGCCCGGGCGGCCAGCCCCGGGGTCGCGACCTGGAGGTCGATGCGCCACCCGGCGTCGTTGTCGAAGGCCCGCCCGCGGTAGGACCACCAGGAGTACGGCCCCTCGGTGTCGGGGTGCAGGCTCCGTACGACGTCCACGTACCCGGCGGTGTCGTACACCTCCCCGAGCCACTCCCGCTCCTCGGGCAGGAAGCCGGCGTTCTTCCGGTTGGTCTTCCAGTTCTTGAGGTCGACTTCGTTGTGACAGATGTTCCAGTCACCACAGACGACAACCTCCCGCCCCTCCCCGGCGGCCCGCACCTTCAAAGCGGCCAGATAGGGCAGAAACTCCCCCATGAACCGGTACTTCTCGTCCTGCTTCTCGGTACCGGCCTCGCCGGAGGGCAGGTAGAGGCTGGCAGCGGTCACACCCGGAAGGTCCACCTCCAGGTAGCGCCCGCTCGTGTCGAACTCGTCACTCCCGAATCCCACCTGCACCCGCTCGGGCTCGCGGCGCGTGTACAGCGCGACCCCGGCCCGCCCCTTGGCGGCGGCCGGCGCGAACACGGTGTGCCAGCCCTCGGGCTTGCGGACCTCGTCCGGAATCTGCCCCTCCTCGGCCCGCACCTCCTGGAGGCAGACCACATCGGCATCCGACCCGGCCAGCCACGGGGAGAACCCCTTCTTGGCGGCGGCGCGGATCCCATTCACATTCACGGAGGTCACAGTGAGCATCCGAGCACCATAACGGGAGCGTTCCGTACGATGTTCGGATGTCTCACGGGATCCAGTTCCGCGCCGTGCCGTACGACCACCCGGACGCGGTCAAACTCAACGACCAGGTCCAGCTCGAGTACCAGACGCGCTACGGCGGTGAGGGGGACGTCACACCCCTCGACCCGGCGATGTTCGCCCCGCCGAACGGCCTGTACCTGCTGGCGTACGACGCCTCGGACACCCCGATGGCCAGCGGCGGCTGGCGCAGCCAGGACGAGAACGACGAGGGCTACGCGGACGGCGACGCCGAGCTCAAGCGCATGTACGTCGTCCCCGAGGCCCGCGGCCTGGGCCTGGCCCGCCGCATCCTGCTCGAGCTGGAGGCCGACGCCCGCGCGGCGGGCCGCACCCGCATGGCCCTGGAAACGGGCGACCAGCAGCCGGAAGCGATAGCCCTCTACCTCTCGTCGGGCTACACCCTCTCGGCAAAGTTCGGCCACTACCGCCACTACGACTCGAGCCGCTGCATGACGAAGCCGTTGCTTCCCTGACGAGCCGGCCGCCGGCCCGTCCCGGCCCCGCCGGCGTTCGAGGCGCGGGGGTACGGGGGCCCCCGGGGGTCCGGGACGGATCCCGGGTCTTTCCAGCCCGTCCGGCGTTTGAGGACCGGTGTCCGGGGCGGAGCCCCGGACACGGAGAAAGGGCGGGGTGGGGAGAAGAGCCCCGCGCAGCGGCCCGGCAGGGCTACCGCGGGAGCCACTCCGCCCGGTCCGTCCCCCACCGGGACGGCCCCCGCCCCCACTCCCCGAACGGCAGCGGCGACCCCGCATACCGCAGCACCCCGTACCCCGAGTCCACCTCCCGCAGCCACGGCTCCGCCGCATACGCCTCCCCGGAGGAACCGGCGGAGCCGTCCGCCGGAACCTCCCGTACGAGCCAGGACGCCGTCCCCGCCAGCGAGAACCGCAAGGACCGCCCACCCCCCGCGGCCAGCGCCCTCAGCACGGCCGCCGCCACGAGATACCCGGTCCCGTGATCCAGCGCCTGCGCCGGCAGCACCCCCGGCGCCCCCGCCACCCCACCCGCCCCGTCCCCGTACGCCGCCGCCACCCCGTACCCCGCCTGCACCAGCGAGTCGAACCCCCGCCGCCCCGCCCACGGCCCCTGCCACCCCCACGCGCACAGCTGCGCCACCACCAGCCCCGGCCACCGCTCCAGCAGTTCGTCCGCGCCGAGCCCGTACCGCTCCAGCGCCCCCGGCCGGTACCCGGTCACCACCACGTCGGCCTCGGCCAGCAGCCCCTCGAAGACGGCCCGCTCCCCCGCATCCGCCAGGTCCAGCAGCGCCGACCGCTTCCCGAACCCGGTGTCCGCGTACGCGTCGTCCGACTCCGGCAGCCGCGGCGAGTCGATCCGGAGCACGTCCGCCCCCAGCAGCCCGAGCGTCCGCGTCGCGACCGGCCCCGCGATGACCCGGGTCAGGTCCAGCACCCGCACCCCGGCCGCGGGCATCGAGGGGAGCGCCTCCGGCCCGAGCTCCCGCCCCGCGCCCCCGGACTCCCGTACCTCCACCAGCGGCTGCGGATCCCCGTACCCGCCCGCCACGGCGACGGCCAGCCCGCCCTCCGCGTACACCAGCTCCTGCACCTCGACGGCCCCGCGCCCCGCCACCGCGTCCCGCAGCGCCCCGGGCGTCGCGGACGGCAGTCCCAACGCCCGTACCAGGGCGGCCCGGTGATGCGGATAGTTGGCGTGCGTCCGCACCCACCCGTCCGCCGCCCGCCAGAACCCCGAGAGCGGCGCGAAGTTCACCGGCTCGCGCCCCGCCACCCGCAGGTGCCGCTCGCTGACGAACGCGGTGGCCACGGCCCCCTCGTCCACCACCAGCGGCTCCACCTCGTCCGCCGCGCCCCCGGCCCGTACCGCGGCCAGCTCCGCCGCGGCCAGCGCGCACACGCCCACGGTGGCCCGCGCCAGCTCCCGTACGGGCAGCCGCCCCTGCCCCAGCCCGCTGCCGCCCCGGTAGGCCACCCGCCCCACCAGCTCGTCCGCCCCGCCGAGTGCGCCCCAGGCCTGCCGCGTTCCACCGTCGAAGATCGTCATGGGCCCATTCTCCGAAGAACCCGCAGAAGCAGAAGATCCCGCCCGATCTTTGCGATCGGACGGGATCTTCCGTCAGTCAGTGCGGATCCGGGTCAGGACGTGAAGAACCCGTTCAGGTCGGCGATCACGTCGACGCTGCCCGCGTTGTTGAAGAACGTCACCCGCCCGTCCACCACGGGGACCACCACCAGGTTGGAGACGGTCTGCCCCGCCCGGTAGTTGAGGTTCGAGACCTTCCGCGCCCTGACCAGCCGTACGCCTCCGTGCCGCTCGACAGCGGGCGGCATCCGCCGGTCGATCTCTGATCGGTACACGCCACAGCCGCACATCACGATCACCAGCCCCGGGCAACCGGGGCCTGTTCGCATGCCTCGGCGACGGACAGGTGCCTGCCCCCTGGCCGCCAGACCCGATACACCGCCATCCATCACCCCGAACAGACATCGAACGACCCCAGAAACGACGAAAATCCCGCCCGATCTTGCGATCGGACGGGATCTCGTCAACGTCCCTGAGAGCTACTCAAGAACAATCGTCTGTCTGTGGACCTGTGGGGATTTGAACCCCAGACCCCCTCGATGCGAACGAGGTGCGCTACCAGACTGCGCCACAGGCCCTTGCGACGTGTGAAACATTAGCATCCCCGCGCGGGTGCTCCAAAACCGATACCGGGGTGCGTCCGTGCAGGTCCGGTCATTCGTTCGCAGCGCGCGGGCGGTCGTCGCTCTCGTACTGGTCGAACAGCGGTGTGCGGCCGCGGCCCTGGCCGCGCGGGCGGGCGTTCGGGTGGGCCTTCTGCTCCGACTTCTGGTCGGGCTTCGCCCCGGGCTTCGCGGCCGGCGAGGGCTGGGCGCGCAGGCGGGGGTCCGTCGGCTCGGCCGTGCTGGAGCGGGTCGCGCTCCAGGCGTCCGGGGTCGCCGGGCCGGTGGCGCGCGGGGCGACCGGGGCCGTCACGTAGGTTGGCAGCGGGACCGGGACCGGCTCCCAGCTGTCACCGCGGGCGGGGCCGCGCTCGCGCTCGCGCTGCTGGTCCACCCACTCGGCGTGGTCGGTCTGCTCGACGAGCGCGCGCCGTCCGGCCTCCTGCGGGGAGACGGGTGGCGCAGGGTCCGGTTCGGATCCCGCCGCGGCCTCCGGCTCACGGCGGCGCGGGCGGTTCTCGCGCAGCTGCCGGGCGGCGGCCTCGGCGCGCCGCCGGTCCATGGTGAACTCGTAGCGGCGCCGCTCCTGGACCCGCAGGTGCACGATGTACGCGCTCAGCAGCAGGGCCGGTACGGCGGGCGCCCAGAGGTAGCCCAGGCCGCCGACCGCCGCGACGATCGCACCCAGCGTGAAGATCAGGAAGAGGAGCGCGGTGGTGCGCCGGCGGCGCGCGAGCACCTGCAGGCGCTGCTCGCGCCGGTGCCGCTCCGCCACGGCCGACCTCGACTCCGCCCTGGTCGGGGGCACGACGACGGGCCGGGCGTCGGCGTCCACGGAATTCACCGTTTCCGTCGCGGCGTCCGGGTCCGCGCGGTGCGGGGGCTCTGCCTCCTGGTCGCCGCGTTCACGCAGCCCCTTGGCGTAACGGCGCTCCATTCCCGCCCGGCCGGAAAGCAGCCGAATGGCGGTTGAGAAGCGTTCCGTCGGACGGGCTTCGTTCAGCTCGTCCTGCCTCCGGAGCCACATGGGCACCAAGTAGGCGGCCCAGGCCCCGACAATGACTGCGTAGATGAGGCCGCTGCTGCTCACACCTCACACCGTAGAGGGGCGCGGCCTGGCGGATCCGCCAATTGGGCCGGTGTGTCGCACGAACTGGCTGATATCACGGACTTTTTTTGTGATTCTTCGGATCAGGTTATGGGCGAATCGGTTCCGCGACCCGATAATTCGAACAGTTATTCGTTTACCGGTCTCCCGGACCACTCCGCTACGCCGACGAGGTGCCCTGCCTGTGTCCGCGGTGCCAGCGGCGCAGCAGCCCCTCGGGGACCTCCTCCGCCGTCAGCGCGTACACGAGGTGGTCGCGCCAGGCGCCGTCGATGTGGAGGTAGCGCGGCCGCAGCCCCTCCTCGCGGAAGCCCAGCTTCTCCACCACCCGCCGGCTCGGCCCGTTCTCCGGGCGGATGCACACCTCGATCCGGTGCAGCCCGACCTTCGCGAAGCAGTGGTCCACGGCGAGCGCGACGGCCGTCGGCATCACGCCCCGGCCCGCCACCTCGCGGTCGACCCAGTAGCCGACGTGGCCCGCGCACATCGAGCCCCAGGTGATCCCGGCAACGGTCAGCTGGCCGACGAGGCGGCCCTGGTACTCGATGACGAACGGCAGCATCCGCCCCGCGTTCGCCTCGGCCCGCAGATGGCGGACCATCTGCCGGTACGTCGGCCGGTGGATCACCGGCCCCCACGGCGCGGGTGGCGGAATCGTCGCCTCCCACGGCCTGAGCCAGTCGCGGTTGCGCCGGTTGACCTCGCGCCAGGCGCCCTGGTCCCGCAGCTTTATCGGCCGGAGCGTGACGTCGCCGTCGGTCAGCACCACCGGCCAGGAGGGTCCGTTCAGCTCGGGCTCCCGGAGGATCTACCCGGGGGCACGGGGTGGTCGCCGCCCCGGATCTGGTCCACGGCGTGCGGCAGGATCCGCGTGAGGACCGCGAGGCCGTCGCGGACGCCCCCGGTCGAGCCGGGCAGGTTCACGATCAGGGTGCGGCCCGCCACGCCCGCCAGGCCCCGGGACAGGGCCGCGGTCGGCACGGTCGCCAGGCCCTCGGCCCGGATGGCCTGCGGGATGCCCGGGATCTCGTAGTCCAGCACCCGCGCGGTGGCGTCCGGGGTGCGGTCGGTCGGCGAGATGCCGGTGCCGCCGGTGGTGAGGATGACGTCGTACCCGGCGGCCACGCCCGCGCGCAGCGCCTGCTCGACGGGATCCCCGTCGGGGACGACCCGCGGGCCGTCCACCGTGAAGCCGAGCTTCTCGAGCCCCTCGGCCAGCAGCGGTCCGCCACGGTCGGCGTACACGCCCGCCGAGGCGCGGTTCGAGGCGGTGACCACGAGCCCGCGCAGGGCGCGCCCGGGCTCCCGGGCCGCGCCCGCGGCCCCCGGTTCGGCCGCCCAGGTCCCGCCCGCCGCCGGCGGCACGGGTACGGGGACGTGGCTGAAGGCGTCGCCGCCGCGCGGGGCGTTCACGCGCGCGTCCAGTCGCCGGACTTGCCGCCGGTCTTCTCCTCCACCCGGACGTCCGTGATGACGGCGCCCTTGTCGACGGCCTTCACCATGTCGATGACGGTGAGCCCGGCGACCGCCACGGCGGTCAGCGCCTCCATCTCGACGCCCGTGCGGTCGGTGGTCTTGACGGTGGCGAGGATCTCGACGGCGTCGTCGGCGACCGAGAGGTCCACCTTCACGCCCGATACGGCCAGCGGGTGGCAGAGCGGGATCAGGTCGGGGGTCTTCTTCGCACCCATGATCCCGGCGATCCGCGCGGTGGCGAGGGCGTCGCCCTTGGGGACGCCCTCGCCGCGGAGCAGTTCGATCACCCGGGCGGAGACGAGCACGCGCCCGCTGGCCCGTGCCGTCCGCGTCGTGACGTTCTTCTCCGAGACGTCCACCATCCGGGCCGCGCCGGCCTCGTCGATGTGCGTCAGCCTGCTGTGCTCAGGGGGTCCGGGGGTCGCCCCCTGGGAAAACGCTGCCATAGGTTCGTGCCGCTCCCGCTCCGGGCCCCGCAAGGGCCTGTGTGGTGCAACACGCTACCCGCACCGGCCGGACTTCAGCCGAGCAGGACCACTTCCAGCTCGGCCCCCGGCTCCACCGAGGTGACGTCCTCCGGTACGACCATCAACGAGTCGGCGTGGGCCAGGGCCGCGATCAGGTGCGACCCCGATCCGCCGACCGGGCTGACCGTGCCGCTCTCCGCGTCGTACTTGCCGCGCAGGAACTGGCGGCGGCCCGCCGGGGAGCCCAGCGCCTTGTCGGCCTTCAGGACCGCCCGCACGCTGGGCCGGTTGACGTCCGCCAGGCCCATGAGCGCGCGGATCGCGGGGCGCACGAACAGCTCGAAGGAGACGTACGAGGACACCGGATTGCCGGGCAGGGCCAGCAAGGGGGTGTGGTCCGGGCCGACGGTGCCGAAGCCCTGCGGCTTGCCGGGCTGCATTGCGAGCTTGCGGAAGTCCATCCGCCCGCCGTCGGGCTCGTCCTCGGCAGTGCCCACCGAGGACAGCGCCTCCTTGACCACGTCGTACGCGCCGACGCTGACTCCGCCCGTGGTGACCAGCAGGTCCGCCCGGATCAGCTGATCCTCGATGGTGGAGCGCAGCGTCTCGGCGTCGTCGGCGACGGCCCCGACCCGGTAGGAGATCGCCCCGGCGTCGCGCGCGGCCGCGGCCAGCGCGAAGCTGTTCGAGTCGTAGATCGTCCCCGCGGCCAGCGACTCACCCGGCTGGACCAGCTCGCTGCCGGTGGACAGCACGACCACGCGCGGGCGCGGCCGTACCCGCACGGTGCCCCGCCCGATGGCGGCGAGCAGCGCGATCTGCGGCGGGCCGAGCACCGTGCCGGCGGCCAGGGCGAGGTCCCCGGCCTGGACGTCGCTGCCGCGCGAGCGTACGTGCGCCCGCGCCTCGGCGGCCCGGTGCACGCGCACCTCGCCGCCCGCGCCCTCGGGGGCCGCGCTGGCCGGGGTCATGCCGGCGGCGGCGCCGCCGCCGCTGCCGCCGTCGGTCCACTCGACCGGTACGACGGCCTCGGCCCCCGGAGGCAGCGGGGCGCCCGTCATGATGCGGGCGGTCTGGCCGGGGCCGACGGTGGGCAGCTCGCCGCTGCCCGCCGCCACGTCCCCGATGACCGTCAGCACCGCGGGGAACTCCTCGCTCGCGCCCTGGACATCGGCCGTGCGGACGGCGTACCCGTCCATGGAGCTGTTGTCGAAGGGCGGGAGGGCGACGGGCACGGTGACGTCCTCGACCAGGACACAGCCCTGGGCGTCGAGCAGCTGGAGCTCGATGGGCTCCAGCGGCCGGATGGCGGCGAGGACGTCCGCGAGGTGCTCGTCGACCGACCACAGGCGCTGGGCGCCGTGGCCGGTGTCCTGCGGTGCGCGGCTGCTCAAGGTGCTACATCTCCTCCGTGACGTAACGGTGAAGCCAGGTGCGGAACTCCGGGCCCAGGTCCTCACGCTCGCACGCGAGGCGGACGATGGCCCGCAGGTAGTCGCCGCGGTCTCCGGTGTCGTAGCGACGGCCCCGGAAGACCACGCCGTGCACCGGGCCGCCCACGGTCTCGTCGGCGGCAAGCTTCTGCAGGCCGTCGGTGAGCTGGATCTCCCCGCCGCGGCCCGGCTCGGTCTCCCGCAGTATGTCGAAGATCGCGGGGTGGAGGACATAGCGTCCGATGACCGCGTAATTGCTGGGCGCGTCCGCCGGGTCCGGCTTCTCGACGAGGCCGGTGATCCGGACGACGTCCTCCTCGTCCGTGGCCTCGACGGCGGCGCAGCCGTAGAGGTGGACGTTGGCGGGGTCGACCTCCATGAGGGCGATGACGGTGCCGCCGGTGCGGGCGTGGACGTCGGTCATCTGGCGCAGCAGCGGGTCGCGGGGGTCGATCAGGTCGTCGCCGAGGAGGACGGCGAAGGGCTCGTCGCCGACGTGCGGCTCGGCGCACAGGACGGCGTGGCCGAGGCCGCGCGGGTCGCCCTGGCGGACGTAGTGCATGGTGGCGAGGTCGCTGGACTCCTGGACCTTCTTGAGCCGGTCGTCGTCGCCCTTGGCGATGAGGGCCGATTCCAGCTCGTAGTTGCGGTCGAAGTGGTCCTCGAGTGCGCGCTTGTTACGCCCCGTGATCATGAGAACGTCGTCCAGGCCGGCCGAGACGGCCTCCTCGACGACGTACTGGATGGCCGGCTTGTCCACGACGGGGAGCATTTCCTTGGGCGTCGCCTTCGTCGCCGGAAGGAAGCGGGTGCCGAGACCTGCGGCCGGGATCACGGCCTTCTTGATCACAGGGTGCAACTGAGTCATGGGCAGAACGATAGTGGGTCGCAGAGACCACTCCGGGTTTGATTCCGGTAAATAGATCCGACTTCGCCCCGATTTGAAAGGAAATCAGAGTCAGCTGTGGTATGGAACCCGCCGAACCCGTCCGATAAGGTCGGGCTGCGCCGAGAACTCCTGGCCGCCCGACGCGCCTTGTCCCCCGAATTCCTGCGTACGTCGGCCCTCGCGCTCTCCCGCTCCGCTCTTGAACTGCCCGAACTGGCCGATGCGCAGACCGTGGCCGCGTACGTCTCCGTCGGCGCCGAACCCGGCACCCGCGATCTGCTGGACGCCCTGCGCGCGGCCGGGAAGCGGGTGCTGCTGCCCGTCCTGCTGCCCGACAACGACCTCGACTGGGCGGAGTACGAAGGCCCGGGCAGCCTCGCCGAGGCCGCCCACCCCGGCAAGATGCGGCTGCTGGAGCCGGCCGGGCCCCGGCTCGGGCCGGACGCGGTCGCCGGCGCCGACGCCGTCCTGCTGCCGGGGCTGGCCGTGGACGGCCGCGGGATGCGCCTCGGGCGCGGCGGGGGCTCGTACGACCGGGTGCTGGCACGCCTGGCGCGCGCCGGGGCGCATCCCGCGCTGGTCGTGCTCCTCTACGACGAAGAGGTGGTCGCGCGGGTCCCGGAGGAACCGCACGACCACCCCGTTCAGGCGGTGGCCACCCCGTCGGGGGTGATCAGATTCACGGCTTGAGCGTCAGCGTCTCCGTGGTCGCCTTGTCCACGGCGTCCTTGCCGAAGGCCCAGTCGAGCAGCTCGCCCTTGGCCCACATGTCCGTCTGGTCGTAGTAGTTGTCGTGGTACGCGTGGCCCGAGGCGCCGGTCAGGTTGATCCAGCGGGACTTGTCCAGGTCACTGAGGTTCACGATCATGCGCATCGACGGGACCCAGGTGACCCCGTACCCGCTGGAGGCGTTCCAGCCGGTCGCGTTCACGGTGGCCTCGCCGCCGCCCAGGTTCCACGGGCCGCGGTTGAGGAGCCACTGCATGAAGCCGGGGCCCTCGGTGCCTATGGTCTGGTTCTTCAGCGTCAGCTGGTGCAGGCGGCCCCAGCTCCAGGTGGACTGGTCCTTGCCGAGCTTGGCGGTCAGCTCCCAGCGGGCGTCCTTCATGGCCCGCGCGAACAGCTGGTCGCGGGTGGCGGTCGCCGGCTGGTTGCGGGCGGCGGGCGTCGCCCACCAGGCCGACTTCTCGTCCTTGACCAGGCGGCGGACCACCTCGAACCAGCGGTCGCCGCCGTCCGGCTGCGCCGAGTCGGAGTCGCGAGTACCGCACTCGCGGACCGTCTTGGCCAGGTCGTCGACCGGACCGCCGCTCCCCTCCCGGACGTTCATGCAGCTGCCCGCGATCCGCAGCTCCTTCGGCATCTTGTCGCCGAAGGACAGCTTGAGGATGTTGCGCCAGACCGCGTTGAAGTACGCGGCCGCCGCCGAGTCGGGCTCCTGCGTGTAGTTCCAGCCCTCCAGCAGCTTCTGCGCGGAGCGCACGTCGGGGTCCGAGACCTCGATCTTGGCCAGCATCGGGGTGAGCAGCGCGGCGATCTCGCTGCTGTTGTCCATCTGCATGGTGCGCATATCGTCGGTGGAGATCTTGCCGTTGTCCTTGATCTTCGCCTCGATGAGGTCGTTGATCCGCTGGCTGCGGGCGCCGTAGCCCCAGTCGGTGGTCAGGACGTACGGGTACTTGCCCGCGCCGGTCCCGCTCTCCACGACGGCCTGGTTCGCGGTGACGACGTAGCCGCGCGACGGGTTGTAGTCGTACGGCATCTCGTCCTGCGGGATGTAGCCCGCGTTCCCGTCCTTGCCGCCCTTCCAGGCGTACTTGGAGTCCCAGCCCGGGGCCGGCATGCGGCCGTCGCCGGCGCCGCGCATCGGGATGCGGCCCGGGGCCTGGTAGCCGATGTTGCCCTTGGTGTCGGCGTAGATCAGATTCTGGGACGGCACCTCGAAGTCGCGGGCGGCGGCGCGGAAGCCGGCGAAGTCCTTGGCCCGGTCGAGATTGAAGATGGCGTCCATCGACTTGCCCGGGTCCAGGGCGGTCCAGCGCAGGGCGACGGCGTAGCCGTTGCCGCGGTCGGGGGCCGAACTGGAGACGGGGGCGCGACTGCCGACCGTGCCGAGCTCGTCGCTGCGGTCGGAGATCAGCGGGCCGTTGTTGGTGGTGCGGACGGTGATCTTCTTGCTGGTGCCGCCCGCGATCTTGATGACCTCTTCACGGGTCGTGAAGGGGACCACCTTGTTGTCGTAGACGTAGCCCTCGGGCTTGACCTGCTCGAGGTAGAGGTCGGTGACGTCGGCGCCGAGGTTGGTCATGCCCCAGGCGATGTCGGCGTTGTGGCCGATGACCACGCCGGGCATGCCGGAGAAGGTGTAGCCGGCGACGTCGTACTTGCACTGGTTCGAGACCGCGCGGCAGTGCAGACCCATCTGGTACCAGACCGAGGGCAGCTGCGGGGACAGGTGCGGGTCGTTCGCGAGCAGCGGCTTGCCGGTGGTCGTGTACTGGCCGGAGACGACCCAGGAGTTCGAGCCGATGCCGCTGCCGTTGGGGCCGAGGATCGCGGGGACCTTGTCCAGGGTCTTGGCGAGGGAGGTCAGCGAGTTGCGCAGGCCCACGGTGGCACCCTGGGCGGTGGTGTCGTCCGCGAGGCCGGTGGGCGAGGGCTGCGAGCCGTTGGCCGAGGCCTGCGAGCCGGTGGCGCTGCCGCCGCCGGAGCCCTTGCCGGAGCCTGTGGAGCCTGCGGCCGCGCCCTGGGGGGCGTACTTCCCGCCCTCGATCTTGCCCCCGTCGACGATCGCCTTGTTCCGGTCGAAGGGGTACGGCGGGTAGAGCTCGTCGATCTGCGCCTGCGTGAGCTTGTTGGACATCAGCGCGCGGTCGATCTCGTCCTGCATGTTGCCGCGCAGGTCCCACGCCATCGCCTTGAGCCAGGCCACCGAGTCCACCGGGGTCCACTGCTCGGGCTGGTAGTCGTCGCTGAGCTTGAGGGTGGCGTGCTCGACGGAGAGGTCCTTGCCGGACTTCCCCTTCAGGTACGCGTTGACCCCGTCGGCGTAGGCCTGCAGGTACTTCTTCGTCTCGGCCGAGAGCTTCGTGTCGTACTCCGCCTGCGCGACCTGGCGCCAGCCGAGCGTGCGCAGGAAGGCGTCGGTCTCGACCTGGCCGGACCCGAACATCTCGGAGAGCCGGCCGGAGGTCATGTGGCGGCGGACGTCCATCTCCCAGAAGCGGTCCTGGGCGTGGACGAAGCCCTGCGCGCGGAAGAGGTCGTCGTCGTTGTCCGCGTAGAGCTGGGGAATGCCGTGGGAGTCGCGTTTGACCTCCACGGTCCCGGTCAGGCCGGGCACCTTGAGGGTGCCGGTGGCCTGGGGGAACGAGGCGCGGACGTTGTCCATGCTCCAGTACGTCCCGTACCCGAAGCCCGCGAGGAGCGCCAGGACCAGCACGAGCACGATCAGACGGGCGCGTCGTCCCTTCTTTTTGACGGAAGGGGCGGTTTCGTTGGCGGGCATCGCTGTCCTTAGAGGGGCAGGGTGGTCCTGGGAGTGCTGGGAGCAACCATAGGCGCAGGACCTAGTCCGTTGATCCGCCAGGGGTCGAGGTGACGAGGACAGGGCCGAACAGGCGTTTCACAATGTGGTTATCGCGTAAAGAGCGCGTCAAATATTAGGTAAGGTAACGAAGTACCTGCCGATCTTGCCGGACTTGTCGCCTGGAGGAACGTTCCGCCTGGCGCCTTGAGGGAAAGGGCCGCCCGCTGACCGTCCACACGCTCAATGAGCTCCTGCTGGTCTGCTCGCTCGTGCTGCTCGTCGCCGTCGCGGCGGTACGCATCTCTTCACGCAGCGGCCTCCCCAGCCTGCTCATCTACCTCGGCATAGGCATCGCGATAGGCCAGGACGGCATCGGCAACGTCGTCTTCGACAACGCCGAACTGACTCAGGTCATCGGTTATGCCGCGCTCGTCGTGATCCTCGCCGAGGGTGGTCTGGGCACCAAGTGGAAACAGATCAAGCCCGCCCTGCCGGCCGCCATCGTCCTGTCGCTGGTCGGCGTCGCGATCAGCGTCGGCGTCACGGCGGCCGGCGCGCACTACCTGGTCGGACTGGACTGGCGCCAGGCCCTGCTGATCGGCGCGGTCGTCTCCTCGACCGACGCGGCGGCCGTCTTCTCCGTCCTGCGCAAGGTGCCGCTGCCCGCGCGGATCACGGGTGTGCTGGAGGCCGAGTCGGGCTTCAACGACGCCCCCGTCGTCATCCTGGTCGTCGCCTTCGCTTCCGTCGGCCCGGTGGACCAGTGGTACGTCCTGCTCGGGAAGATCGCCCTCGAGCTGGCGATCGGCGTCGCGATCGGCCTGTCGGTGGGCTTCCTGGGGGCGTACGGCCTGCGGCACGTGGCCCTGCCCGCCTCCGGCCTCTACCCGATCGCCGTGATGGCGATCGCCGTGACGGCGTACGCGGCCGGCGCGATGGCGCACGGCTCCGGCTTCCTCGCCGTCTACCTGGCGGCCATGGTGCTCGGGAACGCGAAGCTCCCGCACTGGCCGGCGACCCGGGGGTTCGCGGACGGGCTCGGCTGGATCGCCCAGATCGGCATGTTCGTCCTGCTCGGTCTGCTGGTCACCCCGCACGAGCTGGCCCAGGACTTCTGGCCCGCCGTGGTCATCGGGCTGGTCCTGACCATGGTGGCGCGGCCGCTGGAGGTCTTCGTCAGCCTGCTGCCGTTCCGGCTGCCCTGGCAGGAGCAGGCGTTGATGTCGTGGGCGGGGCTGCGCGGCGCCGTGCCCATCATCCTGGCGACCATCCCGATGGTGACCGGGATCGAGGGCAGCGACCGCGTCTTCAACATCGTCTTCGTGCTGGTCGTCGTCTACACCCTGGTCCAGGGGCCGACCCTGCCGTGGCTCGCGCGCAAGCTGGAGCTCGGCGCCGGCGACGAGGGCGCCGCCGACCTGGGGATCGAGTCGGCGCCGCTGGAGAAGCTGCGCGGACACCTGCTGTCCTTCGCCATCCCGGACGCCTCGCGCATGCACGGCGTCGAGGTGAGCGAGCTGCGGCTGCCGCCGGGGGCTTCGGTGACGCTGGTGGTCCGGGACGCGAAGAGCTTCGTACCGCTACCGTCGACCGTGCTGCGGCGCGGGGACGAGCTGCTGGTGGTGGCCACGGATCCGGTACGCGACGCGGCGGAGGCCCGGCTGCGGGCCGTGGCCCGGGGCGGCAAGCTGGCCGGATGGCTCGGCACGGGCTCGAACGGGGCTTGAGCGGGGCCGGTCCCGGACTTGAACAGAGAGTTAGAGCGCCGTTCTAATTCTATGTTTTCGGGGGTTTGCGGGCTGTTTCGCCAGGCTTTACCGTCCCGCGGAATGCGAACTTCCAGTTAATCCCAGGTGAAGACACGTCCTGTCGCCGGAATCACAGGACACATTGCTGGTCTGCCCTGTACGATAAAGGCACACCACATCGAACCAACTCTGTCTGACGCAGAGCTGGCGCGACCGCAAAGCGGCCGTGGCTCCCTCCCGCAGTGGGCGCCCAGGTATCACTCGGTTCTGCGCAAGAGGACAGCTCTCGGGGCTCCCACATGTACGGGTGCGGTCGCTCACAAGGCGGCACACCGTCCGCAGACGGGGACGCTCTACCAGGCAGCGGAAAGGCCAGGCCGTGACATCCGCGGTCACGACCGACAAGTCCGCACGCCCCGGTTACGGGCAGCTCCTGCGCACGCCCGGCGCCATCGGCTTCGTTCTCCCGGGATTCGCCGCCCGGCTCCCGTTCGGCATGCTGACCATCAGCATCCTGCTGCTCGTGCAGCACACCACCGGTTCCTACGGCAGCGCCGGCATCGTCGCCGCCGTCACCGGCGTCTCGATGGCGCTGTCCGCCCCGGTGATGGGCAAGCTCACCGACCGCCGCGGCCAGAGCGCCGTCCTGGCCCCCGTCGTCCTCATGCACTCCGCCGCCGTCAGCACCCTCGTGGCGCTCGCGCTGCTGGGCGCCCCCGTGTGGGCGCTGGCGCTGGCCGCCGTCCCGGCCGGCGCCTCCGTCCCGCAGGTCGGACCGATGGTCCGGGCCCGCTGGGCGGCCAGGCTCGAGGGCTCCCCGCTGCTGCCGACGGCCGCCGCGTTCGAGTCCGTCACCGACGAGTTCACCTTCGTCGTCGGCCCGGTGCTGGCGACCGCCCTGTGCACCGGCGTCCACCCGGCCGCCGGTCTGATCACCGAGGCCGCGCTGACGCTGGCCGGCGGTCTGGTCTTCGCCGCCCAGCGCGCCACCCAGCCGAAGGTGCACGCCGCCGCGGCCGGGGGCGAGAAGCACGCCTCCGCGCTGTCCTTCCCGGGCCTGCGCGTCCTGATCGTGGCCTTCCTCGGCATCGGCGCCGTCTTCGGCGGCATGCAGGTGTCGCTGGCCGCCTTCTCGAACGAGATCGGCAACCCCGGTGCGAACGGCCTGCTCTACGGCGTCTTCGCGGCCGGCAACATGACGGCGGGCATCGCCTGCGGCGCCATCGCCTGGAAGATCGGCCCGCGCCGCCGGCTGCTGCTCGGCTACGCCGGCCTCACCGTGGCCGCCTCGGTCCTGTGGACCGCCCACTCGATGATCCTGCTGGGCGCGCTCGGCCTGGTCGTCGGCCTGTGCATCGCCCCGGCCCTGATCACCGGCTACACGATGATCGAGTCGCTGATCCCGGCGAACGCCCGGACCGAGGCCTTCACCTGGCTGACCGGCGCGGTCGCCTTCGGTCAGGCCACCGCCGTGACCCTGGCCGGCCGCCTGACGGACGCGCACGGGTCCTCGTACGGCTTCCTGGTGCCCATGGCGGGCACCGTGCTGGCGCTGGCCACCCTGCTCGCGCTGCGGTCGAGCCTGGCTCCGAAGGCCCCGAGCCGGATCATCAGCTCGTCGTCGGGATCACCTGCGACTGCTGTTCCGGAGGCCCCTGGTGCGCGGGTGAACGAGCGTGGTCTCGGTCACCGCGTGCCGGTGACGGTGGACTGATCGGCCGGAATACGTCACCATGGAACGTCGTTAGCACTCATCGAGTCAGAGTGCCAGGAGGAAATTCGTGCCGACCTACCAGTACCAGTGCACCGAGTGCGGTGAGGGCCTTGAGGCCGTGCAGAAGTTCACCGATGACGCACTGACCGAGTGCCCGAACTGCCACGGACGCCTGAAGAAGGTGTTCTCCGCGGTCGGCATCGTCTTCAAGGGATCCGGTTTCTACCGGAACGACAGCCGTGGCGCTTCGTCGAGCAGCACCCCTGCCTCGAAGCCGTCGACGCCTGCCGCCCCGGCCGCTTCGTCGACGTCCAGCACGTCTTCGACGTCGAGCTCGAGCAGCAGCTCCACGTCGGCTGCCTGATCTCTGATCTCGTCCGTTCTTCGTAAGGCCCCGCCGCCCCTTCCGGGCGGCGGGGCCTTGTGCATGCCCGGTTAGGGTGGCGCCATGGCTAACGCAGAGATCGGTGTCATCGGCGGCTCGGGCTTCTACTCCTTCCTGGAGGACGTCTCCGAGGTCCAGGTGGACACCCCGTACGGGCCCCCGAGCGACTCCCTCTTCTTCGGCGAGCTGGCCGGGCGGCAGATCGCCTTCCTCCCGCGCCACGGCCGGAGCCACAAGGTCCCGCCCCACAAGATCAACTACCGGGCCAACCTGTGGGCGCTGCGTTCGGTCGGCGTGCGCCAGGTGCTCGGCCCGTGCGCGGTCGGCGGGCTGCGCACCGAGTACGGCCCGGGCACCCTGCTCGTTCCCGACCAGCTGGTCGACCGTACGAAGTCCCGGGCGCAGACCTTCTTCGACGGGGAGCCGCTGCCCGACGGCACTGTGCCCAACGTCGTGCACACCACCTTCGCCGACCCGTACTGCCCGGTGGGCCGCTCGGTGGCGCTGGCGGCGGCGCGGGGCCGGGCGTGGGAGCCGGTGGACGGCGGCACGATGGTCGTGATCGAGGGCCCCCGGTTCTCGACGCGCGCCGAATCGAAGTGGCACGCGGCGATGGGCTGGTCGGTCGTCGGCATGACGGGCCACCCGGAGGCGGTCCTCGCGCGCGAGCTGGGGCTCTGCTACACCTCGATGGCGCTGGTCACCGACCTGGACGCGGGTGCGGAGACGGGTGAGGGCGTGTCCCACACGGAGGTCCTGAAGGTGTTCGGCGAGAACGTGGGCCGCCTGCGCGACGTCCTCTTCGACGCGGTGGCGGCGCTGCCGCCGACGAAGTCCCGCGACTGCCTGTGCACCCACGTCCACGACGGCTGGGACCTGGGCATCGAGCTCCCGTAACCGACCCTGCCTGCTGCCTGCTGCCTGCTGCCTGCTGCCTGCTGCCTGCTGCCTGCCGAGGACATACAGATGAACACCGTCCCGCTCTCCCCGGACTGGGTCCGGGGCTGGGCAGCAGACGTCACCGCGCGGGTGGCGGCCGTCCTCGCGGCCTTCGACAGGTACTTCCCCTTCTCGCCCGGGCAGAACGAGATCGTCCCGGCCGGCCCCGACCGCCGGGCCGGCCTCGACGCCCTGCGGGGATACCCCGGGACCGCGCCGGACCTGCTCACCTTCTACGGCGTGATCGACGAGGTGGTCCTGTCGGACATCGGCAACGCCTTCTTCATCCACCCGCCGGGCGTTGCCCTCGGCGACTGCGTGGACCGCGTTGCCGTCGGTGACGGCGTCGTCTTCGCGAGCAACGGCGGCGGAATCCTGTACGCGATCGGCCCCGACGGCAGCGTGCACCGCTCGCGGGCCGCCTCGAGGGACAGCGGCTTCGACCCCGTCGCGGACGACCTGCGCGGCTTCCTCGAAAAGCTCCGCGCCGCGGTGGTGCAGTTCGCCGCCACGAGGACTCCCGGAGAAATCTGAGGCGGGCTGTCACATTCCGGAGGGCTGTCCGGTCTCGGCTGGTGAAGGACCGACGAGACCGACCGACCGTCCAGGAGGCGACCGCCATGTCGCGCATTTCGCTCACCCCGCCCCGCACCCTCCTCATGCGCATCGGCGCCTGGTACTCGCGCCGCAGGTACGGCAAGGTGCTCGACCCCGGCCAGGCGTACGGGCACAACTCGCGCGTGCTGTTCACGTACGTCCGCCTCGAGCAGCAGGCGGCGAAGTGGAACGCCCTCGACGCCGGGCTGAAGCACCTCGCGGTGATGGCGGCGGCGGCCCGGATCAACTGCTCGTGGTGCATGGACTTCGGCTACTGGGAGGGCCTGGAACGAGGACTGTCGGCGCGGAAGATCGGGCAGGTGCCGCGGTGGCGGGAGAACCGCGAGACGTTCACGGAGCTGGAGCTGCTGGTCATGGAGTACGCCGAGGCCATGACCCAGACCGAGCCGGCGGTCACGGACGAGCTCGCCGCGGAGCTGATCGCGCGCCTGGGCGAGGCGGCGTTCGTCGAACTCACCGCGATGGTCGCACTGGAGAACTGGCGCTCGCGGGCCAACCGAGCCTTCGGCCTGACCAGCCAGGGCTTCTCGGAGGCCTGCGAGATCCCGGCCCGGCCGTGAACCGCACAATGACGGAGTGATCAACGACAGCAGCACGATCGTCGCCCTCGACTTCGCCGGCCGCCGGGACGCCGAGGCGCTCGTCGACCGCCTCGGGGACGCCTGCGGCCACTACAAGATCGGGCTGGAGCTGCTCACCGCCGCCGGGCCCGGCCTCGTCGAGCAGCTCGTCGGGCGCGGGCACGAGGTGTTCCTGGACCTGAAGCTCTTCGAGATCCCGAATTCCGTGGCGGGCGCGGTGCGCGCCGCGGGCGTGCTGGGCGCGTCGATGGTGACCGTGCACGCGATGGGCGGTACGGGGATCATGGCCGCGGCGGTGGACGCGGCCCGGGAGTTCCCCGGGCTGCGGGTGCTCGCGCTGACGGTGGTCACGAGCATGACCGGGAGCGACCTCGCCGACATCGGCGTCGGCGCGACGACCGACGAGCAGGTGCAGCGGCTGGCCCGGCTGGCGGTGGGCGCGGGGTGCGACGGGGTCATCGCCTCGCCGCGGGAAGCCGGGGCGCTGCGGGACGTGCTGGGGCCGCGGCCGCTGATCGTGACGCCGGGCGTCACCCTGGCCGGCGGGGAGGCGGGCGAGCACGCCGCCCGGGCCGGGACGGCGCAGGCCGCCTTTGCCGCCGGGGCCTCGCACGTGGTGGTGGGGCGGTCGGTGACGCGGGCCGCCGACCCGGTGGCGGCGCTGCGGCGGGTCCGGGAGGGCGGGTAGCGGCCCGGATCGGCCTGCCGCCGGCCGCCGCGCTCTGGACTCGCCGTCGCCTCCGCCGCGCGGGCTGTTGGCGCTGGTCCTGCGCGAGGAGAACGCCGAAGCCTGACGGGCACCCACTCCAGTGGGTGCCGACGTTGTCCACAGGCTGGGGATTGTCCACAGGCGCGAGCGGGATCCGGCGGGGCGGCGGATCGTGAGGGGTGTCCGGGCGATGGGCCCGGACACCGGAACTCAGCTCACTGGTGGTGGCCGTCATGTCCAGGACCTCGTACGTCCCTTCCCCTTCGACTCCTTCCCTTCCTTCCTCTCTGTCCGCTCCTTCCGCTCCCTCTGCGTGTCCCCCTGTGCGCCCGGTGCCGGCCTTCCCCCCGCTTCGCGTCGGCCGGGGCGGGGACCGGCTGCGCCGCGCCGTACGGCGTCGGCGGCGGGCCGCGTCGGCCGGGCTGGCCGTCCTGGCGGCCGCACTGGCGGTGGTGGGCGGGACGGAGGCGCAGGCTTCGCGGGGCGCGGCGCCGCCGGAGGTGAAACCGCCGCCTGCGGCAGTGCGGTGGGTGTCGGCGCCGGTGCGCATCGCGGACGCGGCGACGGTGCGGCTGCTGCGGTCCGGGGACCGGGTGGACGTGGTGGCGGCGGAGCGCGCCGGCCCGCCGAGGGTCGTTGCCGCGGGGGCCCGGGTCGTCGAAGTACCTGCCCCGGAGAAGGGCGTTGGGGACGGCGGGGCGCTGGTGGTCCTGTCGGTCCCCCGGGACACGGCGCGGGCTCTCGTGGGGGCGGGCGCAGTGGCACGACTGGCGGTGACGTTGTGCTGAATCGGACGGGCGTGCAGCCAAGTCATCACAAGACGGGCCCCGATTGGACACGCCGGGACCGGACTGCCGTAGCTTTCGGAACCGTTGGCTCCATGTTCGGCGGATTCGAAGAGAGGCTCAGTGGTGAGCGAGAAGAAGAAGGAAAGCGTTCTGGCAGGCTTCAAGGCCTTCCTGATGCGCGGCAACGTGGTCGACCTGGCGGTGGCGGTCGTCATCGGCGCCGCGTTCACGAACATCGTGAACTCGGTGGTGAAGGGGATCATCAGCCCGGTGGTGGGCGCCATCGGTACGAAGAGCCTGGACGGTTACACGTCCTGCCTGAAGGACCCCTGTGGCATCGACGCGAAGGGGGAGCCCACCGGCGTCAACATCCTCTGGGGATCGGTGCTGAACGCCGCGCTGACCTTCTTGATCACGGCCGCGGTCGTCTATTTCCTGATGGTTCTGCCGATGTCGAAGTACCTCGCCAAGATGGAGCAGCGCCGCCGGGCCAAGGAGGGTGTCCAGGAGACCATGGAGATCACCGAGCTGGTGGTCCTCAAGGAGATCCGGGACGAGCTGATCGCCCAGCGCAGCCAGAATGGGCAGGGCGGCCAAGGCGGGTATGGCGGCCAGGGCGGGTATGGCGGCCAAAGCGGTCACCCCGGCTCGGGGTACTAGCAGGTCAGATGTGGTGCGGCGGCTTCTCGTCGAGGAAGCGGGCCAGGTCGCCGGCGCTCCCGCCGGCGTGCGGCCGCTCGCCCCATCCGCGGTCGGTGTCGTCCGCGGACTGCTGGTCCAGCGGGTCGTCGAAGACGAGCCGGGGCCTGGGCTTCGCCGCGGGCGCGGCCTCGGGCCGGGATTCGGGCTTCGAGGACTGCGGGTCGGAGGCGGGGGCGGTGCTCATGCCTCCAGGGTACGGCCGCCCCCGGCCGGGGCTGCGCCCCCGGAGCCGGCCGGGCTCCGGGACCCGCCCCAGGCCGGCCTGCTGCGGTTCGGCGGGCCGGCCGGGACGGTCGGCCTCCCGGCGCAGGACGTCGAGCAGTCCGGGGAAGCGCGTTCGAGGCCGGCGCGGCGCAGCGCGGGCATCAGAGGAGAACGTCGCGCGGGTGACGGGACAAGGTCCCGTCACCCGCAGTGCGCAGGTCAGCCCGCCGTGCGCAGGTCGGGCCCGCAGTCCCTAGTGGGGTGCGTAGGCCGGAGGGGTCCGCGGCCCCGCCGGCCGCGCGCCTCGCCTGCCGACCGGCGTACGGCTGGTGTCCTGGCGGTATGACGTACGTACCGATGACCTCCCGCAGCCGGGCCGAGGGCCACCGGGCCTCGACCCCTCTGGAGCTGTTCTTCGACCTCTGCTTCGTCGTCGCGGTGGCGCAGGCCGGCCGGCAGCTCGTCCACGCGCTCGCCGAGGGCCATGTCGGCGCCGGCATCACCGGCTACCTCTTTGTGTTCTTCGGCGTCTGGTGGGCCTGGATGAACTTCACCTGGTTCGCCTCCGCCTACGACGTCGACGACGTGCCGTACCGGATCGCGACCCTGGTGCAGATCTCCGGCGTGCTCATCTACTCGGCCGGGATCCCGCGCGCCTTCAACGACAACGACTGGACCATCTCCGTCATGGGCTACGTGGTGATGCGCCTCGCGCTCACCGCGCAGTGGCTGCGCGCCGCCGCCGGGGAGCAGGGTCCGGCCCGCCGCTGCGCGCTCACGTACGCGATCGGACTGGTGATCTGCCAGGCGGGCTGGGTGGCGCTGCTCGCGGCGCCCGAGCCGAGCCGCAGGTGGCTGTTCCTGGTGCTGGTGATGGCGGAGCTGCTGGTCCCGGTGGTCGCCGAGCGCGGCTACCAGACCCAGTGGCATCCGCACCACATCGCCGAGCGGTACGGCCTGTTCACCATCATCGTGCTCGGCGAGACCGTCGCCGCCAGCACGGTCGCGGTCCAGTCGGCGATCGACGAGCACGAGGCGCTGGGCGAGCTGCTGCCGATCGCGGCGGGCGGGCTGCTGCTGGTCTTCGCGGCCTGGTGGATCTACTTCGCCGTCCCCGCGCACGACCGCCTGCAGACCAACCGCCAGGCCATCCCCTGGGGGTACGGGCACATCGTGATCTTCGCGTCCGCCGCGGCCATCGGAGCCGGGATCGAGGTGGCGATCGAGCACGCGGTCGGCAAGGCCCACATCTCGAGGCTCGCCGCCAACCTCGCGGTGACCGTGCCCGCGGCGCTGTTCCTCGCCTTCGTCTGGCTGCTGCATTCGCGCCACTTCAAGCGCGGTACGGCCCAGCAACTGGTGCTGCCCGTCTCGGCGCTGGGGATCCTCGCGTGCGCGTGGACCGGCGGGCAGGCGGTGCTGTGGGCGGGGCTGGTCGCCGCGGCCACCGTCGCGGTGGGCGTGACCTTGGCCCAGCGAGAGCGTTCTGGTGCGTGAGGACGGCGGGCGGCGACGGCCGCCGCGGCCCCGGCGAGCGCGCCGGCGACAGGAAGAAGAAACGATGAACGTCCCGGTACAGCGGTACGCGGACACGGGCTCGGGCCCGGCGGTGGCGGAGTACGGGGAGCTCGCCGACCCGGCGTTCTGGCAGCAGCCCCCGGCCGCACGGCTCGCGGCGTTCGCCCGGCTGCGGGCGCTGGAGTCCCCGGTCTACGTGCCCGAGGGGAAGGGCCGCGGCCACTGGGCCCTGGTATGGCACGCGGACGTGCAGGAGGCGAGCCGGCTCCCCAAGGTGTTCGCCAGCGCGCCCGGGGTGACCACGCCCGAGCCGGCCCGGTGGGTGCGGGCGCTGTTCGGGGACTCGATGGTCAACCTGGACGGCGCCGACCACGCGCAGCTGCGCAAGATCGTGCAGCGGGCGTTCACGCCGCGGCTGCTGGCGGCGGCCGAGCAGGACATCCACGCGGTGGCAGCCCGGATCGTGGACGACGTACTGGAGGACGAGCCGGACGAGTTCGTCTCGGCCGTGGCCTCGCGGCTGCCGCTCGAGGTCATCTGCAACATGATGGGCATCCCGGAGCGCTACCGCGCCGAGATCGCCGACCGCGTCAACCACGCCTCGGAGAACATCGGTGTCGAGCGGGGCCTGGCCTCGCGGCTGCGGATGCCCGGGCGCGGACTGCGGGCCTTGGCCAAGATGCAGCGCATGGTCGCGGGCATCGGGCGGGAGCGGCGCAAGAACCCCACCGACGACCTGATCTCGGCGCTGGTCTGCGCGGACGTGGACGGACAGGCGCTGAACGCCCGCCAGCTCGGCGCGTTCTTCTCGCTGCTGATGGTGGCCGGGGTCGAGACCACGCGCAACGCGATCACCCACGGGCTGACCCTGCTGACCGACCACCCTGAGCAACGGGACCTGCTGCTCGGGGACTTCGAGACGTACGCGGACGGCGCCGTGGACGAGATGATCCGGCACTCGACGCCGATCATCCAGTTCCGCCGGACGGTGGCCGCCGAACACACCCTGGGCGGCCACCTGTTCCGGCCCGGCGACAAGGTGGTGCTGTACTACGCGTCCGCCAACCGCGACGAGGCCGTCTTCCCCGACCCGGACGCCTTCGACATCACCCGCTCGCCCAATCCGCACCTGGGCTTCGGCGGCGGCGGCCCGCACTTCTGCCTGGGCGCGCACCTGGCCCGGGTGGAGATGAAGGCCCTGTTCCGCGAGCTGCTGACCCGGCCGGTCGGACTGCGGGCGGTGGGGCTGCCGGACCTGGCGGGGTCGAACTTCGACAACCGTGTCCGCTCGCTCCGCTTCGCCTTCGAACGCCCGTAGGGCCCACAGGGCCGCGGGGCGGGGGAACCGGCCACCGGGCAGGCTGGGGGCCCGGCGGCCGGAGCGGGGGCCCGGTCTCCCTGGGGCCTGCTACTACAGGCGCCGGACCGCGAGCACGCAGTGGGCGCTGCCCGTGAGCACGGCCTCGTCCCCGGCGAACTCCTGGAGGGTCTTCGGCTCGACCGGCTTGCCCGGGACGGCCTCCGGCCAGGCGCGCGTGGCGAAGAGGAAGTAGGCCTGGCCGCTCTCGGTCGCCGCGGCGACCCACTCGTCCGGGGCGGTGCAGGTCGCGTTCAGCCCCGGCAGGGTCAGCGCGACCTGGTTGTCCGCCAGCACGATCTGCACCGGGAAGACCGCCGGGTTGCGGGTGCCGTCCATGACCACGTCACCGATGGGCAGGCCGATCTCCTCCAGCAGCCCGCGGGCAGCCTTCTCGCCGGCCTCCCGCCCCTGCGGACCGTCGCCGAGGGTGTAGGCGAGCAGGTACGGGATGTCGTGGCCCTCGGAGGGGTCGCCGATCCAGGCGAGCACGGAAAGGGTGCCGAGCTGGGACCGGTCGATTTCGGCTTGAGTTGAAGTCATGCGCCGCACCCTAGTGGTCTCTCCCGCGCCCCTTTCAGGCCTTTCACCCGGGCGGGCTAGACGGCCCAGAATCCCTCTCCGGAATTCGCCTGCATGTTCGCGTCCTGGTACTGGAGCCGCACAATGCGCGCCTTTTCCGGGATTTCGAACACCACCCATCCCTCGGCCCGCTCACCGACGGCGAGGGAATCGAAGACGAGCGGTTTGCCTGTCGTCAGTTCACCGGTCGGCACCACCGGGTGGCGACCCCCCGCGCTGTCGTACGCCCACATGCGCCCGAGGGCCCCGTACGAGGCCCCGCCGACGTTGACGAACGACATCGAGGCGGCCACCCAGCGCTTGCCCGCGGGCGGCGCGTAGTTCTTCTCCACACTGACCGCGGGGTCGACGTAGGCGGTGAGCACGGCCTGGAGGTGCCGGCCGACCTGGCGGCCGTGCACCCGTACGGAGTCACCCACATGGGCATCCTTCGAGGCGGCCTGCACCGCACCCGGGGCCGCGGCCGCGGCCGCCGGATCCTCCTCGGCGCCCGGCGCGCCGTCGTCCACCGGGACGGCGGGCGCCGCGGCCGGGGCGAGCGCAGCCCCCTCGGGGGCGCCCGAACAGGCCGTGGCACCGAACAGCAGGAGGGGCAGGAGAGCGGCGGCGAGGACGGAAGCGGACTGGCGCATGCGCGATCCCTTCGGGGACCTTCGGGGGTGTATTCCGGTCAGTCTCACGCGCCCGAGCGGGCAATTGCACACACCGACACGGGCGTACGGAAGGAGTTGCCCGCCATCTGCCAGCACAATGCGTTTCGGCGCATTTGTGCCGACCCACCCCCCCATGGAGGATTCATGAGAGCTTCCACCCGCCGACTGGCCGTCACGGTGCTTTCCGCGCTGGCCGCGGCCACCGTGTTCACCACTCCCGCCGGCGCCCGGGCCAGGGGCGATGAGATTTCCGTACAGAAATTCGGTCACATCTCCGACGACGGCCACGTCACCCTTTTCGGGACCTACACGTGCCGGCCCTCGTCACCCCGTGGAGTGCAGATCCAGGTCACCCTCACCCAGGACACCGACGCCCAGGGCACCACCCGCCTGGGCTTCGGCGGCGAGGAGGCCGTCTGCGACGGGCAGGAGCACGACTGGTCCGCGTCGGCCCCGCTGGACCTGGTGCACCTGCAGCCGGGTGCGGCCAGTGCGGAGGCCAAGCTCCAGTCCGCGAGCCTGCACTCCGGGTTCGCCCTGCGCGTGTCCTACCTGGCGAAGACGGAGCGGGAAATCCGGCTGGAGGAGAAGCACCGCTGACGCACCCGGCCGTAGCCGGTAGCCGCCGCTACCGGCAGGCGGGCGCCACGCCGGTCATCGACATGAACGCGACGGTCCGGCAGCCGGTATCGGGATGCGGGCGCCCCGTCGTGCGGTGCGCGGCCGTCGGGCCCCCGACGGCCAGCAGGAGCAGCGCGAGCAGAGCGGTCGTGGCGCCCTTGCCCGGCCGCTTGTTCAGCCGGTGCACGGCAGGATCCGTGTGCATACGGTCGTGCGTTCCATGGACCGCATCATCACTCCACCCCCGGTACTCCACAACTCGGGGTGACCGTCCGGTCGCCCCGCGCCCCTGTCACCCCATGCTCCGGACGCTGCCCGCGACGTCGAACTCGCACCACACGGCCTTGCCGTCACCCCGGGACTCCACTCCCCAGTGCGTGGCCAGCGCGTCCACCAGCAGCAGCCCGCGCCCTGTGGTGGCGGCCTCGCCCGGGGTGCGCCGGCGCGGCCAGACGCTGGAGCGGTCCTTCACCCACAGCCGGATCCGCCGGACCGGCTCCGGCAGCACCTCCATGGTCAGCACCGCCCCGCCGTCCGTGTGCAGCAGGGCGTTGACCAGCAGTTCCCCGGCCGCCAGTTCCACGTCGTCGGCGAGCTCCGGCATGCCCCAGTCGCGCAGCGCCTGACGCAGGGCGTAGCGGGCCTCCGAGAGGCCCTCCGGGTCCGCCTGGTGGATGTACTGGTGGATCCGCGGGGCCCGGTGGGTGCCCGGGTCGGGGGCCCGGCGCAGCACCAGCAGGGCCACGTCGTCGCCGGAGCCCCAGCGCTCCCAGAGCCGGTCCGAGAGGTGGTCGGCGAGCGCCCCCGCCTCCTGCGGCCCGCTGCGCACGGCGTGCGCGAGGGCCTCCATGCCCTGGGTGATGGCCGTACCGGGCTCCTCCACCAGGCCGTCGGTGCACAGCACCAGCGTCTCCCCGGGGACCAGGTCGAGCCGGGTCTCGGGGAAGTCCTCCTGTTCGAAGACCGAAGCCAGTCCGAGCGGCAGCCCGCCGCGTACGTTGGGCCAGCCCGTACGCCCGTCCGTGTGCCGGATCAGCGGCCCGAGATGGCCCGCGCGGACCGCCCGTACGCCGCCGGTCTCCAGGTCGACCTGTGCGTACATGCAGGTCGCGAAGCGCTCGGTGTCCAGCTCGGCCAGGAAGCGCGAGGCCCGGGCCAGCACGGTCGACGGCGGATGCCCCTCCCCCGCGTACGCCCGCAGCGCGATCCGCAGCTGGCCCATGATCGCCGCAGCGTGCGTGTCGTGGCCCTGTACGTCGCCCACGACGATGCCGACCCGGTCGCGGGGCAGCGCGATCACGTCGTACCAGTCCCCGCCGACCTCCCGCCCGCTCCACGCGGAGTGGTACCGCACCGCGATCTCGCCGCCGCTGATCTCCGGGATCCGGCGCGGGAGCATCGAGGCCTGCAGGCCGGTCGCGAACTCCCGTTCCTGGTCGAACAGGAGCGCCCGCTGGAGGGACTGCGCCACGATGCCGGCCAGGCCCAGGCACAGGTTGCGCTCCTCCGGGCTGAACTCGCTGCGCCGCCGGTAGAACAGCACGAGCCCGCCGATGGCCTTGGCCTGCGCGATCAGCGGCAGATAGGCGGCGGCGTCGAAGCGGATCCGGCGCAGGTAGTCCGCGAGCAGCGGGAACTCGCCCGCCAGCTCGGCGAGGGAGGTGACGAAGCGCGCCTTGCGGGTGAGCACCGCCTGCGACAGCGGCAGCGAGCCGTCCAGCCGGGTGAACTTCCGCTCGCTGAGGATCTCCAGCGACTCCCCGCTCAGCGCGATGATCTTGATGGCGCCGTTCTCGACGAGCCCCAGGGCCAGCCCGTCGGCGCCGAGCCGCTCCAGGGCTCCCGCCCCGGTCAGCGTGGCCGTGACGTCGTCGACGGTCACCGCCCGCGACAGGGCCTCCGTCGTCCGCTGCACGATGGTCGCCTGCTGGGCCCGCGCCGACTCCAGCTTCCGCAGGATGGTGGCGTGCGTGAGCTCGGCCGTCGCGTCCCGCACGATCCCGACGATCCGCAGGGGCCGCCCGGCGTCGTCCCGCATGATCCGGCCCTGCGTGTGCGTCCACTGGTCGACGCCGTCGCGCCGTTGCACCGTGAAGTACGAGCCGTACGTCTCCGCACCGCCGTCCAGGGCGGCCTGCGTGGATTCCGCCAGCCGTGCACTGTCGTCGGCGGGAATCCGCAGACCCAGCCCGTCCGGGGTGTCGCCGAACTCCTCCCGCTCGAGGTCGAAGACCACGAGCCCGGCCTCGTCCAGCAACAGCGTCCCGGCATCCAGGTCCCACTCGAAGCTGCCCATGCCGTTGAGCGCGAGCCGCTCCCCGGGCCCGGTCACAGGATCCAGCCGGCCCTGCTCGGATCTGTCGCGCTCCGCCGCTGCCACGAGAACACCACCTAACGGCCGGGCCAGCACGGCTGGGAGATGAGCCGCTCCCACTCCTCGTCAGGATGCCCCGGAAGGGTGCGCCCGGCCTCCTGCCAGCGCTTGACGAGGGACAGGTAGATGGTCGACTGGTCCGGTGCCGCATGCGCGGGAGGGGCGTACGGTGAGGCGGTCCTGGGCGCGGCAGCCCTGGTCGTGGCAGGCCTGGGCGCGGCGGGCTGCTCCGCCCGGCTGGCGGGAATGCGCACCCAGCCACGGCCCTGTGCTCGCTGCTCCGCACTCATCGCGGACCCCTCTCGACCTCACCGCAGAGACGTCTTCGGATGCCCGGCACCGGCCCGGTCGGGCCGCACGGTCCCGGCGGAGCCCGTCGGCCTGCCCCGGGCGCCGAGGCGCTTTCGGACTCCTCCGACCAGTCTCCCCGCCGTGAACCCCGCACCGTGCACGAATCGCATGGAAGGGCCGAATGAGGGAGCCGTCAGCAGCCCCGCGAAGAACAGACCGGGCCAGGAGGACTCGAAACCGGCGCTCAGCTCCGGCGTGCCGCTGTCCCCGACGGTGTCGAGGACGGCCTGCAGCCGGGCGTCCAGCAGCTCCAGCCGGCCCAGGTGCGGGGTGAACCCGGTGGCCGCGACGACGTGCGCGACGTCCAGTACGACGGACTCCCCGGCCGCGGTGGTCAGCCCGAGCCGGGTCCGCCCGCCGACCGGCACCGCCCGGTGCAGCCGGTGCCCCAGCAGTACCGGGACGCTCCGCTCGAAGCGGTCCCGCAGCCACCAGGCCCCGGCGGGCCCGAGCGCGGTCGCGGCGATCCGTTCCCTGGCCGGCGCGGGCAGCCGGCGCACCGCCCAGGGCAGCTCCGACCACACCCAGCTGCGCCAGCCGGTGCCGAGGCCGCTGTGCGGATCGCGCAGGGCGCGCACGGCCGGGCGCTCCAGCGGCTGGGGCACGGTGTTCCAGTTCAGCCGGGACCGGCGGGCGACGAGGCAGGGCCGGGCCCCGTTCTCGGCCAGCAGGGCGGCGGTCTCCAGGGCCGCCTGCCCGGCCCCGACCACGGCGACCTCCCGGCCGGCGAACCGGGCCAGGTCGCGGTGGCCGCTGCTGTGCGAGCAGTGCCCGGGGGGCAGGTCCCGCAGCGCCTCGGGGAGGTGCACGAACGGCATCACCCCGACGGCGATCGCGACCGTCCGGGCGAGCAGCGGCGGCCCCTCGGCGGTGCGGATCAGGAAGCCGTCGCCCTGCGGGCTGACCTCGGTGACCGTCACCTCCTCCACCTCGGGCGCGGCGTGCCGGGCGAACCACATGCCGTACGAGCTGAAGGTGCCGATCGGGAGCGGGCTGCCGTGTTCGGCCGCCAGCCCGCGGGTGGCGCAGTACGCGGCGAGGGTGTGCCGGCCGCCGGGCGCGGACAGGTTGGAGGACCACGGCTCCGACTTCAGGTACATGCCCTCGGGCATGTGGTCCCGCCACGAGGCCATGGGCCGCCCCAGCACCCGTACGCCGAGCCCCGCCGCCACCGCGTGGGCGGCGATCGACAGCCCGTACGGCCCGGCGCCGACCACGACGAGATCGTCCACCCGCGTCACCGCTGTCCCCCCAGTCTCATGGACCCCTTGCCCGTGCCACTGCCTCCGGCGGTACGTGTGACGGGCACGCGCGTCGCCGGAGGCGGAGGCGGGGACGGGGGCCGGGGCGGGGGCGGGTGGCGGGGCGTCATCGGGTCACCAGTTCGTCCGGTTCGGCGGGGGCGGTCGGCGGGGTCAGGTCGCGGGCACGCTGGCGCGGGGCGCGGACCACGGCCCGGGCCGTACGGCGGCCGTGCGCCGGGACACCGCGCAGGGCGCGCACGCCCTTCCCCGCGCCCCGGCCCAGGAACGCGGCGAGCATCGCGAGGAACGGCATCGGGTCGTCGGCGGCGAACCAGGCCGCTTCCACCCGCCCCCGCTCCGCCTGCGGCGCCACCCGTGCCGGCCCGGCCCTGCCGCCCGCGGCACGCTCCTGCCCGGCCCCGGCGTCCTCGGCTGCCGAGGGGGTCGGGAGCGGCGGGCGGGCCGGGGACCGCCGGGGGAGCCGGCGGCTGCGGAGCGACGCCAGCAGGGCGTAGTTCTCCGCGACGAACACCCGGCCCGGGCCGCCCGCGGGCTCCGGGACCTGTTGCCCCGTCAGATCCAGGTACATCGCCTGAACCACGTCCAGCCCGCCCGCGTCCGTGAACAGCCGGAACTGCGCGCCCGGCCGGGGGTTGAAGTCCACCAGCCGGAAACAGCCCTTCTCGTCCCGGCGGAAGTCCAGGTCCAGGATCCCCTGGTAGCCCAGCCGTTCGGCGAGCCGCAGCCCCGCCTCCTCCACCGCCGGATCCGGCAGCCAGCGCCCCACCGCCGTCAGCCCCGTCCGCACCGGCCAGGACAGCTCCTTGCGGCCCGACCCCGCGAGCAGCGGGTGCCCGCCCCGGGCGAAGGCGCCGTGGAAGAACCAGTCGGTGTCCGTCCCGGCCGGCAGGAACCGCTGGAGCAGCAGCCGGCTCCCGGCCTCTGCCGTGCGCTCGTACAGGCGGCGCGCCTCGGCGGCGGTGTGCACGAGCGTGGTGCTGCGCAGCCCGCCGCCCGGGGGCAGCAGCCAGGGCCGGCTCCACTTGGCCACCACCGGCAGGCCGAGGCGCCATGCGGCCTCCGTCGCTTCGGCCCCGCTCGCCGGGATCACCGTCTCCGGATGCGGGATGTCCCAGCGCGCGCACAGCCGCGACAGCTCGGCCTTGTCCGCCACCCGCGCCGGCAACCCGTCGGGCTGATGGGGGATCCGGAACCGCCCGTTCAGCATCGGCGCGATCCGCGCGACGGCGATGGCGCTCAGGTCGTCCATCGCGACGAGCACCGCCGGCCTGCCGATCCGCTCCGACACCCCGACCAGGCACTCCAGCAGCGCCTCCGGAGCCTCGGGGTCCAGCCCTCCGGCCGGCCCGGGATGCACGGCGTGCAGGTAGCGCGAGCGCCCCATGGGACCTCCCCCGGCCTCGACGACGGCATGGACCTCCACGCCCCTCCGCCCAAGAGATCTGACGGCACCGAGGGTTCCGTGGTGGAACGGATTCCGATCGAGTCTGAGCACTACAGCGGGCACATTGCTGTCGAACGCGTGCATGGGAACGGTGTCTTTCACCTAGTCGGACCAAGCGGGGAGGATGCGCAGCTGCGAATGGCCTACGCAGCGGTCACCGGACAGGCCATTCGTCAGATGTGATGCCTAACGTCTTCGACAAGCACACCGATTCAGGAAAGCTCGGGAGACGCCATGCCCAGACCACACCGCCGACTGGCGAGCACCTGCATCGGTACGGTCACGGCCGGACTGCTCGCCACCGGGGCCGCGCTCGCGGCCCCGGAGAGGGAGCAGCCCAAGGGCTCCGACATCGCCATGGGCGCCTTTCTCGACTCCGGTCCGCCCGGAGTCGCCCGGATCCCGAACCTGTCGCGCTGGCTGGGCGGCAAGGAGATCCGGGTCGGCCACACCTATCTGCCCGGAGACCGCTGGGCCCGCATCGAGGGCCCCGACTTCCTGGAGCCGTGGGCCGAGTGGCGCCGCGCCAAGGCGGACCGGCTCTTCATCCTGAACGTGCCCATGCAGGAGCACAACGAGGACCGGGTCCCCGACCGCCGGGTGGCCCAGCTGATCCGGGCGGGCGCGCAGGGCGAGTTCGACCGGCACTTCGAGAAGCTCGCCGAACGGCTGGTGGCACTGGGCATCCCGGACACGGTGATCGTGCTCGGCTGGGAGATGAACGGGGCCACGTACACCCACCGCTGCGCGCCTGACCCGGAGGGCTGGAAGGAGTACTGGCGGCGGATCGTCAACACGATGCGTTCCGTCCCCGGTGCGGAGTTCAAGTTCGATTACGCCCCCAACCGCGGGTCGGACGCGATCGGCTGGACCAAGTGCTACCCGGGCGACGACGTGGTCGACATCGTCGGCATGGATTCGTACGACCAGGCTCCCGGCAGGACCTTCGACGAGATGATCAAGCAGCCGTACGGGCTCCAGCAGCATGTGGATTTCGCAAAAGCGCACGGCAAAGAGATCTCGTACCCGGAGTGGGGGCTGTTCCGGCACGGGGACAACCCGGAGTACGTACGGCGCATGCTGAAGTGGATCGAGCAGCACAAGCCGCTCTACCACACCATCACGGACTACTGCCCGCACGGCGTGTGGCAGTGCAAGCAGAACCCGAAGTCCACGAAGGCCTTCCGCGGCGCGCTCGCACCCCAGCGTCCGGACCCGGTCCCGACGCCCGTCGTGCCCACGCCGGTCATCCCGACGCCGGTCGTGCCGACCCCGGTCGTACCGACGCCCGTGATCCCGACCCCGGTCGTGCCGAGCCCGCAGATCCCGACCCCCGAGATCCCCGTGCCCTCCCCGGCGGTCCCGTCGCCGCAGGTCCCGGAGGTCCCGGTGATCCCGAGCCCGCAGGTCCCGGTTCCGGTCCCCTTGCCGGAGACCCCGAGCACGAGCCCCGAGCCCGTGCCGGTCCCCGAGCCCGTTCCGGTGCCCGTGCCCTCGCCCGAGGTCCCGGCACCCGAGAGCCCCGCCCCCGAGCCCGTGCCCGTGCCCTCGCCGGCGGTCCCGTCGCCCGAGACCCCGGTGAACCCGAGTCCGGACCCCGTCCCGGTGCCGGTCCCGTCGCCCGAGATCCCGAGCCCGGTCCCGTCGCCCGAAATCCCGGTCCCGGTCCCCGTCCCGAGCCCGGTCGTGCCGAAGCCCGAGCCCGTCGAACCGCCCGCCAACAGCACGGAGTGGTGCGTGCCGCTCAACTTCGGCGAGTGGCTCTCCAAGCTGGTCGGCAAGCAGTCGGTCTGCATCAAGATCAACTGGGGCAAGGACTCCGGCTTCTGGCCCTGGTAGACCCGTCATCGGACCCGCAGTTCGTTGAGCCGCGCCCGCCAGTCCCTGGCGGCCGGCAGGGCCTCGCGCAGCGCGTCCACCGCCCGCTCGCGCCCCGTCACCTGCGATTCGTGCAGGCGGAGCAGGGGCGCGAGCGCCGTCCTGGCCAGCAGGAACCGCTGGTTGACGACCGTCTCGGGCCGCCAGTGGTTCTTGTACGGCTCGTTGCCGCGCAGGAAGCTCACCACCGGGCGGCCCTCGGCGAGGGCGCGGCCGGCCTCGTAACGCAGCAGCAGCGTCGCCACGTCCACCTTGCGGGTCCGCAGGTCCGGGTCCGCCCCGTACAGGTAGCCGCCGCTCAACGCCCCCGACAGCAGGGTGACGTTGGCCGCCACCACCTTCCCGTCCAGCCGGAACTCGGTCAGCCGGCCCTGGCCGACCCGCACCATCCGCCGGGTGGCCCGGGTCAGGTGCTCGGCGAAGCGGGGCCTCAGGTGCTCCGGGGTCACCCCGCGGCCGCGCCACTGCTTCTCGTGGAGCCGCAGCAGGGTCCGTACGGCACCCGGCACTTCCTGCTCGGTGACCTCGTGCTCCTCGATCCCGGCCGCGTCCGTCTTGCGCAGCTTGGCCCGGACCCGCTGGGCGCCGGAGGCCGGCATCCGCTTGACCAGCTCGTCGAACGGCAGCGCGGGCAGCTCCATGCAGGTGGAGTCGGCGAGCTTGCTGCGGATCCCGGGCCACTGCCCGAACAGCGCCTCGGCGGCGGCCCCGGGCCGTACCTCGCGCAGGTCGACGACCGCGCCGCGGGCGGCCCGGTGCAAGCCGTGGGCCAGCGCCGGGACGACCTGGTCGGCGTACTCGGCGGCCACCAGGACGTCGAAGTAGTCGGTGATACCGCCCCCGAGCGGCACCAGCAGCGGCAGCGGCCGGTGGACGAGCATCAGCGCGCACGCACCGACGAGTTCCCCGCCGCGCCGTACGAGCACGATCCGGAGCCGCCCGTCCCGGCCGTACGAGAGCCACCAGGAGTGCAGCCAGGCGTGGCTCTGGAAGGGGGTGGCGGTGGGACAGGCCCGGAAGAGCCGGTTCCACGGCTCTTCCAGCGCGGCGAACTGCCGGGGGTCGCGGCACAGCGTCACCGACAAGACCCCGGCGGAGCCCGAAGTCATCGCACGGGCTCCTTCTCCTTGGTCTCGTTGTGGTCGCCCTGGGCGGGCAGGGAGGCGTACTCCTCGACGACCGGCTGCTCCTCGGGCCGGCGGGTGCGGCCGGGCCGGGCCAGCAGCCACAGCCCGCCCAGCAGCCCGCCGGCGCACAGCCCGACGGCCCCGCTGACGGTGGCGGCCGGCGAGGCGGGCTCGCTCGGCGCGACGGCCTGGTTGAACAGCAGCAGCTGGACGCCGGTGTTCTTGGCGGCCTGATTGCTGCTCAGCGAGAGCGCGTCGGCCACGGCGTTGGCGATGTCGGCGGCCTCGGTCGGACTCTTCGACGTGCCCGTGATGGCGATCATCGGGGACTCGGGGGAGGTCTCGGCGCGCACCTGCGTACGGAGCCGGCGGGCGCCGATGCCCGCGCGGGGCTGGGCGTACGCGAGGGTGGAACTGCTGGTGGCGATGCGCGCGTACGCCTGCGCGAAGCCGAGGGCGGTGGCCGGCTCGGTGGTGTCGTCCGGGACGGCGACGACGTAGCTGGTGGCGGCGTACTCGGGCGCCTTGAGCACCCCGTACGCCCCGCCCGCGGCCAGCCCCAGCAGGGCGGCGACGGGCAACGGCCACCACGCGGGCGGCGGCAGCAGCCGTACCCTGCGACGACGGCGGTCGGTCTTCTTCTGATCGGCGGTGTCAGCCATCTACGTGCCTTCCTGGAGGAATGGAGTTCTTTCGGGCCCCGAGTCGGGAACCCCTTCGGCGCTGCGTGAGTCAACCGGCCGGCGGCACTTCCAGCCCCGCCGCCGCCTGCGGCGCGGGGGTCGGGGCGGCGCCCCTCAACTCCGGACCCGGGGCCAGGCTCAGCCCCGTCGGCGTTTGAGGCGCGGGGTCCGGGGCGGCGCCACGGGCGGACAGGGCCAGGGCGTAGACCGCGAGGAGTTGGTCCGCGCTGCTGGCGATGTCGTAGCGGCGGACCACCGGGGGCTGGGGCAGGCGCCGCGCCCCCGCCTCCATGTGCCCGCGCAGGGCGGCGACCAGCTCCTCCGTCCCGGTCCCGATCCGCCGCGCCCCCGGCGCCTGCGCCGCCGGGAGGTCGTCGATCGCCGGACAGGTGACGTGCAGGACGGGCAGCCCCGCAGCCAGGGCCTCCACGACCGCCAGCCCGAACGCCTCCTCCCGCGACGGGGACACGAAGACGTCCATCGCGGCCAGCAGCGCCGGGATCCCCGGCGTCCGCCCGTCCGCGCTGTCGCCCACCGGGTCCCGCTCCCCCAGCAGGTGGATCCGGCTCTGCGCGCCGAGCTCCGCCGCCAGCCGCCGCAGCGCGGCCCGCTCCGGCCCGTCCCCGGCCAGCAGCAGATGCGCGCCCGGCAGCGCCGCCACCGCCCGGACCAGCGAGTCGAACCGCTTGCCCGGCACCAGCCGCCCGACCCCGCCGACCACGAACGCCCGCTCGGGCAGCCCGCTGCGGGCCCGCGTGGCCCTGCGCACGCCCTCGTCGAAGCGGAAGCGGACGGCCTCGATCCCGTTCGGTACGACATGCACCCGCGCAGCCGGCACCCCCCAGCCCACCAGCCGCGCCGCCACGGTGTCCGACACCGCCACGGTTGCCGCGCCCAGCCGCTCACTGGCCAGGTACAGCGCCCGCACCCCGGCCGTCAGCGGCCGGCCCTCCATCTCGCCCTCGCCGAGGGAGTGCTCGGTGGCCACGGTCGCCCCGACCCCCGCGAGCCGGGCCGCGATCCGCCCGTACACGCAGGCCCGGTACAAGTGCGTGTGCACCAGGTCGTACTGCTCGCGCCGGATGAACCGAACCAGCCTCGGCAGCGCCCCCAGGTCCCGGTTGCCCCGCATGCCCAGGTGCACCACCCGGACCCCGTCGGCCCGCAGCCCCTCGGCCACCGGCCCGGGGTTGGTCAGCGTCAGCACGTCGCAGCGCATCGGCATGTGCCGCAGCAGCAGGCGCAGCTGCTGCTCGGCGCCGCCGACCCCGAGCCCCGTGATGATGTGCAGTGCCCGCACGGACTTCATCGGTGCACCGCCCGCCGCAGCTCCCGCACCCGGTGCCGCAGCTGCTTGATCCGCAGCCGCCCGGGCCCGTCCGCCTGGCTGACGTGGGTGCGCGGCAGGGCGTGCGGGCCGGCCAGCCGCCCGGGGTCGATGGCGCACGCGTACCCGTACCCGGCGGCCCGCGTCGCCGCGACGACCCGCTCGTCGAGGTGCCCGTACGGGTAGCAGAACCCCTCCGGCAGGGTCCCGGTCAGCTCCCGGATCAGCTCGCGGCTGCCCCGCAGCTCCTGCTGGAGGATGTCGTCGGCGGTCGCGGTGAGGTCCTGGTGGAGCAGCCCGTGCGAGCCGATCTCCTGCCCGGCGGCGGCGACTTCGCGGATGCCCTCGGCGGTCAGCAGGGACTTGCGCGGGCCCAGCGGGTCCCACACGTTGTCCACCCCGAGCCGCCCGGGCAGGACGAACAGCGTGGAGGTGCAGTCGTGGCGGCGCAGCAGCGGCAGCGCCCGGGTCAGGTAGTCGGTGTAGCCGTCGTCGAAGGTCAGCCCGACGAGTCCGGCGCCGCGCCCGGCCGCACAGGCCCGGAGCAGTTCGCCGACGGACACCCCGCGCAGGCCCCGCGAGCGCAGCCACAGCAGCTGGGCCTCCAGCGTGCCCGGGGTGACGGTGATGCCGTACGGGTCCTCGGCGGGGTCGGTGAACTCGGTGACCGAGTGGTACATCAGGACCCACGGCGAGGCGGTCCGGCGGGCGGGGACCGTCGCGGCGGCCGGCGCCGTGCGGGTGTCAGCGGGCATTGCGGAACCTCTGGGTCATCTGGGTGATCTGGGCGGGCAGGGCGGTGATCTCGAGCGCCCGTATGGCCATGCCGCAGGCGCCGAACATGGCGGGGACGAGCAGGCAGCCGAGTGCGGCGCTGAGCAGCGGGTCAGGGATCATCGGCCCGGCGATGTAGCCGGTGCCGCAGGCGCCGACGGCGGCGACGGAGAGCCGGCCGATGCTGAGCGCGACCCGCCGGACCTGGATGGCGACGATCCGCGAGCCGAGCCCGGTGAGCAGCAGAACGGCGGTGGTGGAGATGCCGGCGGCGTTGGCGGCGGCGATGCCGTACGTGCCCCACCAGCGGACGGCGAAGGCTCCGGCCACGATGTTGACGAGGAGTCCGGCGCCCATCGCGAGCGCCGGGAACCAGGTGGGCCGGGCGGTCGAGAAGAAGGGCCGGGACAGCGCCCCGACGAGGCAGTGGCCGAGCAGTCCGAGGCCGTAGACCCGCATGACGGAGGCGGTGGCCAGGGTGTCGCGGTGGGTGAAGGCGCCGCGTTCGAAGAGGACCTGGATGATCTGGGGCGCGTACCCGATGACGAGGGCGCTGCCCATGAGGACGGCGAGGGAGGCCAGTGCGAGGTCCTGTTCGACGCGCCGCCGGGCCTTCTCGCGCTCGCCGCCTGCCATGGCCTGGGCGACGACGGGGAAGGTGACGGTGCAGATCATCAGGGACAGCACCATCGGCATCTGCGCGACCTTCTGCGCGTAGTTCAGGTGCGAGATGGCCCCGGGCGGCAGCGAGGCGGCCAGGAACCGCTCGACCAGGACCTGCGACTGCCGGAACACGGCGAAGAAGATCACCGGGGCGATCAGCCCGAACGCCATCAGGGTGGGCCGGTCCCGGTCGCGCTGGCTGCGCGGCGCACCCTTGGCGCGGGACGGGCCGAAGCCCACGTTCCGGATGAACGCGGGCAGTTGGACCAGCACCATCAGCAGCCCGCCGACGGCGACCCCGGCGGCGGCGGCCCGCACCCCCCACGCCGCGTTCAGCGCGACCATCGTCCCGATGATCCCGACGTTGTACGAGACGTAGATCGCGGCCGGTGGCACGAACGAGCGGTGTGCCCTGAGCGCCGCGCTGAAGTACCCCGCGATGCCGAACGACAGCACGGTCAGCGCGGTCATCCGGGTGCACTCCACGGCCAGGTCCGGGTCCGGCAGTCCGGGCGCGAGCACGGCGACGACGAGCGGCGCGGCGACGACGAGCACGGAGGCGACGGCGGCCAGGAACACCGCCAGCCGCGGCAGGGTCGCCCCCACCAGCAGCCGTACGGGGTCCTGCGTGCGGGCCTCCTTGCGGGTGAGCCCGGCCCGGCAGGCCGCCCGCCGGGCCAGGGCATGGCTGAACGCGGGCACCATCAGCAGCGCCATGGCGTCCTCGATCAGCAGGGTCGAGGCCATCTCGGGCACGGTCCAGGCGATCAGGAAGGCGTCGCTGTCGTGCCCGGCCCCGAAGAGGTGCGCGATGGTCTGGTCCCGGACCAGCCCGAACACCGCCCCGGCGGCGGTCAGTCCCGCCGTGACGGCGGCGGCCTTGGCCAGGAACCTCCCCAGCGGAGCCGGCGCGTTCCCGCCGCCGGACCCGGTTCCCCCGGTCCCGCCGACCGCCCGCGCACGGCCGGGGCCGGCCGGGTGGACCGGGGCGACCGGGGGAACCGGGGGAACCGCAGTGACCGGAGCCGGTTCGGGGTGCGGCGGACGGCCCGCAGCCGCGGCGACTTCGGTCGCCGCGGCCGCGGGCCGCCGCCAGGGCGTCGTATCCGTCACCGGCCGTCCGCACCCGGTACGGCGCGCAGGCCGGCCGCAAGGCCGGTGCGCCCGCCCGCAGCCGCGGCGAGGGCGGCGGCGTCCTGCCGGGAGGGCAGGGCCCACCAGGCCGCCAGGCCGATGATCACCCCGGTCAGGACGGTGGACGGCCCGCCGATGTCCGCGTACAGGAAGTCGGTGAGCTGCCAGACGAACAGCCCGATCGCGATCAGCCCGCAGTCCTGGAGCTTGGAGTCGCCCGTGGCGCACCGCCGCAGTCCCGCGACCAGCAGCGCCGCCCAGCCTCCCGCCAGCGCGGTCAGCCCGACCAGGCCCTGCTCGCTCAGCACCAGTAGGTACATGTTGTGCGGGGAGAGCAGCGGCTGGCGGATGTACGCCTGCCCCGCGCCGGCGGTGTCACTGCCGGAGGACAGCCCCAGCGAGGAGTGCCCGTCCCGGTTGGCCGGGAAGCCCTTGAGGCCCACCCCGACGGCCGGCCGCTCGCGCCACATCGACTCGGCGGCGGCCCACATCGTGTAGCGGTCGGTCACCGACTGGTCGGGAGCGCTGGAGACCTGGGTGATCGAGGTCAGCCGCTCCACGACCATCTCGGAGCCGACCCCGAGCCCGCCCACCAGCACCACACCGGCCGCGGCCAGCGCGAGCAGCACCTTCAGGGCCCGCCGGATCCCGGCCAGCAGCATCACCAGCACCGCCGTGCCGGCGGTGGCGATCCAGGCGCCCCGGCTGAACGACAGCACCAGCGGCACCACCAGTACCAGGGCAGCGCCGCCCGCCAGCTGCCGTACCCGGCGCGGCAGCCCCGGCGCCAGCGCCGCGGCGGTCGCCACGACCAGCCCGTACGCCACCACCGTGGCCATGCCCATCACGTCGCCGGGGCCGAAGGTGCCGACGGCCCGGACGTCCTCGCCCTGGTACGAGGCCCCCGTGTGGGTCGCGTACTGCACGACCCCCACCGCGCCCTGCACCAGCGCCAGCACCACGAAGCACCCGGCCGCCAGCCGGAACTCCCCGGCGTCGCGCACCAGCAGCACGATCGCCGCCGGGACCAGCACGAACACCTGGAGGTAGCGCACGAAGCCGGGCAGCGCCACGTACGGGTCCCCGGCGGTCGCGGTCGCGACGGCCAGCCCCACGGCGGGCACGCCCAGCACCAGCACGCCCAGCGGGCTCAGCTCCCGCACCCGCCCGCGCAGCGCCTGTACCGCGCACACGAACACCAGCAGCAGCGAGGCGGCATCGGCCGGGCCGACCTTGCCGGAGGCGCTCGCGTCGCCCGCCGCGATCGGGGCGAGGAGCAGCAGGACGGTCGCGGCGAGCGGCAGCAGCGGCCAGTGCCGCCGCAGCAGCCCCGCCGCGTCGGGCCGGTACCCCACCGGGGATAGGGCGAGGCTCATCAGCTGCCCCCCAGCCGGAAGCGGAAGAAGGAGGCCGCGGTGCGGGCGAGGATCCACAGGTCCTGCCACAGCGACCAGGTGTCGATGTAGTGGTTGTCGAAGCGGGCCCGGTCCTCGATGGAGGTGTCCCCGCGCAGGCCGTTGATCTGGGCGAGCCCGGTGATGCCGACGGGCATCCGGTGCCGGGCCTCGTAGCCGGGGTGCACGGCGGCGAACTTCGCCACGAAGAAGGGCCGTTCCGGCCGCGGTCCGACCAGGCTCATGTCACCCCGTACGACGTTCCACAGCTGCGGCAGCTCGTCGAGCGAGGACTTGCGCAGGAAGGAGCCGACGGGGCTCATCCGGTGGTCGCCCGCGACCGTCCACCGGGTGGCGGACTCATGCTCGTCGGCGCGCAGGGTACGGAACTTCAGCAGCGTGAAGGGGCGCCCGTACAGGCCGGCCCGCTCCTGCCGGAAGATCACCCCGGGCCCGTCGGAGATCCGTACGGCGAGCGCGCACAGGCCCATCACGGGCGCGGCCGCGATCAGCGCGATCGCGGCCAGCAGCCCGTCGACGGCCCGCTTCACCCAGCGCTCCACCGGCCGGGACGGGCGGGGCAGCAGCGGCTGTACGGCGTACCCCCACAGCTGGTCGGCGGGCTGCGCCACCCGCATGCCGGTCACCTTGGCGGTGCCGGCCGGGTCGGCGAGCCAGAGCCGGCAGCCGTGGTCGTGGAAGAGCCGGACGAGGGAGGCGGTGCGCTCGTCGGCCTCCGGCGGGCGGGTGAACACCGCGTGCAGGACCGAGTTCTGGATGACCGCGCGCCGGATGTCCTCGTGGGTGGCGAGCACCGGCACGCTGCCGCTGGCCTCCTCGGCGGCGCCGGTGTCCGCGAGCCCGACGGGCCGCAGCCCGTACTCGGGGCGCCCGTGCAGGGCGGCGGCGACCGCACTCGCCCCGGCGCCGGGGCCGACGACGAGGGCGGAGGCGGGGCGGAGGCGGGCGGAGCGGCGGCGGAACCGGTTGACGAACCCGCGGCCCGTGCACGTCAGGAGGATCTGCAGACAGACGGCGCTCAGCAGGGCCGGCCATCCCAGGGCCTGGCCCGGTGCCGCGGCGGCCACCACAGCGGCGGCCCCGCACCACAGGACGGCGGCCCGCCCGGCCATTGCGGGCAGTTCGAGCAGCGCGGAGGGCGCGAGCCGCGGCCGGTACAGCCCGGCCTGCGCGTGCAGCGCGGCGGCCAGCACGGCGATCGGGGCCGCCGCCTCGGCAGGCAGCGCCGCCCCGGGCCTGGCCAGGGCCGTCGTGGTGAGTACGGCGGCCAGTGCATCGACGGTCAGCAGCGGGAAGACCCCGTCGCGGCGCCGGACCCGGTGCGGCCGCACCAGGGGCCGGGCCGGGTCGGCACTGGGCCGGCGTGGGGGGTGGATGGCGGTCACGGACCGTCGGACGGCTGCGGTGCCGGCGGTGCCGCCGGCGGGCCCCGTGCCGCCCTGCCCGGTGTGCCGGGCGGGTGCGCTGTCCATCGTCATCGGCTGATGCGCTCCTGGTTCAAGGGCCGGGGCCTACCCAGCAGTTCGTGGTACAGACCGGTGACCGCGTCCGTGGTCCGCCGCACGTCGAAGTCGGTCCGGGCGTGCTGCTGGGCCTGCTCCCCGAGTTCGGCGAGCAGCCGCGGGTCGGCGAGCAGCCGCCCCAGGGCCTTGGCCAGCGCCGTCGGATCCTCCGGCGGTACCAGGCAGAGCCGTCCCTGGCCGGGCGGCAGGCTCTCCCGGGCACCGCTGACGTCGGCGACCAGGACCGGTCGGCCGCAGGCCATGGCTTCGAGCGGGGCGAGCGCCATGCCTTCCCACCGCGACGGCAGTACAACGAGATCGGCGGCCCGAAGCCACGGTCGGATGTCGGAGGCGGGCCCCGCGAAGAGCACTCCGGGCGGGGCGGTGCGGCGCAGCCGCTCGGTGTCGGGGCCGTCGCCGACGAGCGCGAGGCGTGCTTCGGGGAGGTTGCCGAGCACCTCCCGCCAGGCCCGGAGCAGGATGTCCTGGCCCTTCTGCTGGCAGAGCCGGCCCACGCAGACGGCGAGCGGCCCGTCCCCCAGGAAGGCGGTGGGCAACGGGAGTTCGGTACGCGCCCGGGCCCGGTCCGCGGCCCGGTCGGGGCCGCCGGGGCGGAAGTGCTCGAGGTCCACGCCGTTGCGGATCACCGACCAGTGGGCGGCGATCCCCTCGGCCTCGCCGGCCCGGCGTTCGGCCTCGCTGACGCAGAGCACCCGGTCGGCCCAACGGGCCCCGAACCGCTCCCAGCGCAGGGCGAGCGCGGCGGTGGCCCCGCCGACGGCGTCGAAGGACCAGGCGTGCGGCTGGAAGACGGTGGGCACCGCCCCGCGCACGGCGAGCCGCCCGGCGAGGCCCGCCTTGGCGCTGTGGGCGTGCAGGACGTCGGGCCGGATCCGGCCGATCACCCGCCGGGCGCCGAGCACTTCGGTGGGCAGGTCGGGCCCGGGGGCCCGCCCGGCGCGCCAGGTGAGCACCTCGGCCCCGGCGGCGCGGGCGGCGTCGGCGAGTTGTCCGCCGCGCGGGCAGCCGACGGCGGTCCGCAGGCCGGCGGCCGTCTGGGCGCGGACGAGGTCGACGACGACGCGGGCGACACCGCCGTCGACGGGCTGGACGAGATGCAGGACGGAAAGGGGGCGGGGAATCGGGACCTGCGCAGGCGAGGGCTGCGCAGGGGGAGGCTGTGTCGGCACGCGGAGTGGTCTCCTACGTTCAGCGGCGCGCGTCTGTCTGAACGAAGAGCACGCCGAGGAATTGACCCTGGCTTTCGCCCGTGAACCTGAAGCTCAGGCTGCGGGCACCACCGGACAGGGCGGGACTCAGGTCGAACACGTCCGCGTCATATCCGAGATTATTCATATGTTCGGGCTGTCGCACGAAAGAGGGATGCCCGAATTCCGTGATCGTGGAATTCATAACATCATTAAAAGGATTTTCAGCATCGCTGACGTTGACCCGGCGGCCACTGTCGGCGGTCACCGTGAGTGAGTCCCCGAGGGTCCCGCGGTCGCCGTCGTACGCGACCACCCCGGCCTTCCCCGCGGACCCGGCGGCCGTGTCCAGGCCGGCGATCTCGACCGTCTCGCCGGCCGCCTCGCCCGCACCCGCGGCGAGCGACTCGAAGCCGTCCCACAGCGAGATCCGGCGTACCGGCTCCTGCGGGTGCTCGTAGGCCACGACCAGCGTCCAGCCGCCCCAGGCGCCCACCTCGGAGTTGCCCATCGCGATGTTCAGCTGGGCGACCGTCCACATCCCGGCGCCGCCCTTGCGGACCAGCGGGGTGACGTCGGCCGAGGCCTGGTAGGCATCGCTGCCCTCGTCCGTGCGGTGGCCGATCACGGTGTCGGCGAGGACCTCCTTGTACGCCCCGCCCGGCTCGGCGACCAGCACCCGGCCGTTGTCCTGCGGCGGCTTCTGCTCGCCCACCCGCAGGTTGCCGCCCCAGTACAGGCGGGCGTACGAGACCTTCGCGCCCTGCGGGACCCCGAGCTCGGCCCGGGTGGAGTTGTAGGTGTCCGGATCCTTGTCGACCTCGCTGTAGAACATGTCGAAATCGCCGTTGACCCCGGCCGCGCCGCGGTTGACCTCGCCGCACGGCTCGGCGTCCGGCGTCGCCACCCAGCGGCAGGCGATGGAGGAGTTAGAGGCCCGGACCAGCCCGCCACGCTGGACGGCCTGGTAACGCTGGGTGAACGGGACCTTGGACATCTCCCGCACGGCGGGTGCCGCGGGGCCCGGCGGGGCGGCAGCCGCTGCGGCCGCGGCCGCAGCGGGGACGTTGGCCGAAAGTACGAGGCAGGACAGCAGACCGAACGTGCCGAGGATTCTGCGGGACGAACCCATGACCCTGTCTCCATTTTCGATCAAGGGGACAAAACAGGAGTGAACTTTGTCAGAAGTCGGGCGGGAAATCACGCCGGACTCGCCCGTACGGCCTTTTGGGCGATAACACGCACCCTCACAGTCGGCGGGTCGTTAATCGGTTGGACCATTGCTCGAACCGAAAGGAAAAACGGAGATGAAGAGGCTGATGCGCGGCGCCACGATGGCGGTCGCGAGCGCTGCGGTCCTGATGGGCGGCGCTGGCCTCGCCTCCGCGGACGGCGGCGCGACGGCGGAGGGCTTCGCGGTGGGGTCCCCGGGCGTGCTGAGCGGCAACCTGCTCCAGGTCCCGGTCGACGTTCCGGTGAACGTCTGTGGCAACACCGTCAACGTGATCGCCCTGCTGAACCCCGCGTTCGGCAACACCTGCGTCAACGCCTGAGCGTCACCCCCGCCGTCAACCGTGCTGCCCCAAACGACGGCATCCGGGTGAAGCCACGCAACCCGAACCGGGGCCCGGGCGTTGATCCGGATGCTCCACTACCGGGCAATCCAGCAAAAAAGGGACGACAATGATCAAGAAGATGATGGCCACTGCGGCTGCTGCAGCCTCGGTCGTGGGCATCGGTGCCGCCATGGCCCCGCAGGCGATGGCCATCGGCAACGACAACGGCGTCAACACCGTCAACGGCAACGGCGCCTCGCAGATCTACGGCAACCAGGCCACGTACGGGACCATGAGCCCGCAGATGGCGCTCATCCAGGGCTCGTTCAACAAGCCCTGCATCGCCCTGCCCGCGAAGGCCAACGTCCAGAGCCTGGTCGGCGCCGTCCCGATCGGCCTCCAGGACATCAACCTCCTGTCGAACCCGCAGAACCAGCAGTGCACCGAGAACTCCACCCAGGCCAAGGGCGACGAGGCCCTCTCGCACATCCTGGACAACATCCCGATCCTGTCGGGCAACGGCGCCGTCCACAGCTGATCGCACCCCGCGTCAGCGAGGCCGCCGCATCCCCTCCGGGTCGCGGCGGCCTCGCCTTGTCGGCCCGCGAAACAGCGCGGCAAATCCGCGGCGAATTCCGGCCCGCCCGGCGTTGGGGTGAATTGCGGAGCCGCCCGCAAAAATCTGCGGTTTCTTTTCCCGGACCCACTCGTTGTTATTTCTGCAGTGGATACGCCTCTGCGGGAAGGATCGAAAACAAATGACGTACAAGAAGGCAGTGGTGCTGGCCGCCGGCGTTCTGATGGCCGCCGGTGCCGCCTCGCCCGCCATGGCCGACGCGGTCGCCGACGGCAAGGCCATCGGCTCCCCCGGCGTGCTGTCCGGCAACCTGCTCCAGGTGCCGGTCCACGTTCCGGTCAACGTCTGCGGCAACACCGTGAACATCATCGCGCTGCTGAACCCCGCGTTCGGCAACACCTGCGTCAACGCCTGACGCGGCGCTTTGCCCGCAAGGGCAGACCTCCTCAGGGTGGCCTCGGAGTGCACGGCGGTGCACTCCGAGGCCACCTTCGATTCAGCACCGGCGGGAGCGCCGGTAGACAGGGAAGGACCCATGCGACAGGTACTGAGCCGACAGGTACTGGGCAAGGGAGTGCTCACGGCGGCGGCCGCCTCGAGCCTGCTGTCGATCGCGGCCGGCGCCGCCTACGCGCACCCGGGGGCAACGGCCGAGGCCTCGCATTCGCCGGGCGTGCTGGCCGGCAACAGCGTCTCGGTACCGATCACCCTCTCGCCGAACGTGTGTGGCAACAGCGTGGACGGCGGAGCGGCGCTCAACCCCGCGATGGGGAACAACTGCGCCACCACGACCGGTTCGGACGCCGACCACGAGCACGGGCGCTACCTCAGCCCCGAGCACGCCGAGGCCTTCGAGCGCTACCTCGATGAACGCCAAAGCGGCCGGCACGCGCTGCCGGAGCAGCGCCGCGAGGAACCCCGTCACGAGGAGTCCCGCCGTCAGGCGCCGCGGCACGCGGCACCCCGGTACGAGGAGTCCCGCGACGAGGGCGGCTACGGCGGATCGGGCGAGACGGACGACCGGGGCCACCACGGACCGGCCGAACACGGCGGACCGCAGGGACCGCGCGGGCATGGCGGCCACGGCGGCTCGGACGAGGAGGAGTGCGACGACCACCCGCACACCCTCCCGGCCCCGGCGCCGGTGGCCCACCACGCTCCCCCGGCGCCCGAGCGTCCGCAGCCGCGGCCCCGACCGAAGCCGCTGCCGAAGCCGGAGCACCCGGCTCCGAAGCCCGCCCCGGTCCACGAGGCTCCCGCTGTGGAGACGCCTGCGCCGCCGCAGCCCGCGCCGGAGCCGGTCCCCGCTCCGGCACCGCTCCCGGCTCCGGTCCACGAGGCCCCCGTAACGCTCCCCGCCCCGGCTCCGGTCGCGGAGGCGCCCCGGCCGCTTCCGGCCCCCGCTCCCCTCGCCGAGGAAGGGCCCGCCCCCGCCCCGCCGCACGGCAGCCAGTTCGTGGAGCACCCGGCCCCGGCCCCCGCTCCCGAGGTCGTCCGTCCCGCCGACCAGCCGCCGGCCGCCCCCGCCGGTGACGCCCCCGTCCACCTGGCACCGGCACCCGCCCCCGCGATCCCGGTCCTGGTCCCGGCCGCGCCCGTCCCCGCTCCCGCCCCGGCCCACGTCTCGGCGCCGGCGCTCGCCGAGACCGGCGCGGGTCAGCCCGCCGCCGCGGCGGCCCTCGCCTCGGCGCTGATCCTGGGCGGCGCCATTCTGTACCGGAGGTCCCGTATCGCCTGACCGGCAATACCGGTAATCAGAAGAAATGTCGGCCGGAGAATCCCCTGACGGGTTCTCCGGCCGTTGCCGTACGCGTTTCCGCAGCGGCGGGGAATCGTTACCCAGGGCGAAAGCGGCGCGACGGTCGCCGCTGACGCGTCTGTCCACGAAAGAAGAGGATTTCGATAATGAAGCTCACGAAGGTCGCCGCAGTCATCGCCGGCTCCGTTGCCGCGCTCGGCGCCTCCGCTCCCGCCTTCGCCGCCGAAGCCCCGGCCGCGATGCCCCCGACGAGCCTGACGGGTGGGGCCACCGAGGTCTTCAACTCGCTCGCCCCGGTCACCGAGTCGCTCCCGCAGACCCTGAGCAACGGGGTGGCCGAGCAGGGCGAAACCGTCGGCAAGGTCCTGGGCACCGCACAGCGCGTCAACGAGATCCGCAACAATGCGCCGGGCGAGCTGCTCGGCGCGGCGAACGGAGTCACGCAGGCGTCCCCGCTCCTCGGCGGCGTCCACCTCAACGGCGGGGCGCACTGAGCCGGTCGAGTCACCGCCCCGGGCACACACCACTGTGGGCGCCACCGGCCTCGCCGGTGGCGCCCACAGTCAGGTGTGCCGACAGACGTCAGTCGTTGACGCAGACGTTGCCGAACGCGGGGTTCAGCGCAGCGATGATGTTCACGGTGTTGCCGCAGACATTGATCGGGACGTGAACCGGGATCTGGGCCAGGTTGCCCGAGAGGACACCGGGGGAGCCCACGGCCGCGCCCTCGGCCGACGAGTCGGCCATGGCGGAGCCGGCGGCACCAGCCGCAACGAGACCGGCGGAGGCCAGGACCAGGGCGGCCTTCTTGGCAGAGTTCATGGGAAGTGCACCTTCTGTTCGATGTTCTGCCCCGACGCGGGGCTCACACCGAGCGAAACGGTTCAGACTCCCGGACGACACGGCCTCGCGCGAAATCAGACCTGTTCAGCTCAATAGTCGTAACCATGCGCGGTTTTCCGGCCGTCCTCTGCCATCCTGCCTCCCTGCTACGGGAGGCCGGGACCCTCCGGCACGATCTCCACCGGAGTCAGGACCGGGTTGGCCGGTACCGGCGCCGGGGCGGGCCGCGCCGGCACCGCGGGCACCGGAAGCGCCGGCTTGGAGACGGGCGCCGCCGGCTTGGCTACAGGTGCCGCCGGTTTGGCTACAGGTGCCGCCGGCTTGGAGACGGGCGCCGCCGGCTTGGCTACAGGTGCCGCCGGCTTGGAGACGGGGAGTTCAGGGATCTCGGGGGTCTCCGGGATCTCGGGGATCTCCGGGATCTCGGGGATCTCGGGGATCTCGGGGATCTCCGGGATGGAGGGGATCTCGGGGATGGAGGGGATCGGCAGTGACGGGATCGCCGGGATCGCCGGCAGGCTCGGCAGAGTCGGCAGCTGGATCGGCGGCAGCGTCACCCCCGGCAGCAGGCCCTGGAGGGACTTGAGGAGTCCGTCCAGGGTCGCGGTGATTCCCGCGAGGAGGTCGTCGAGCGGGCCGGCCGCCGCCACGCGGCGGTCGATCTGCTGCTGGGCGGCCGCCACTCGTTTCCTGACGGCGGCTGCCGCGTCACCGTCCGCGGCGCCCGCGGGGGCGGCCGCGCCGGCGAGTATGACGACGGCCAGGGCCGACGGGACGAGGACGCGGCTGCGGAACGGCTTCTTACGGTGCATAGGGGTTCCTTCGGTGGTCGCGCAGAGGCGGACCCGAGCGATCCGCTTCCTTACCCACCGTGCGAACACCGCGCACGGAGCGCAACCGGAGCGTGAAGGGCCCCGGTCGGCTGTTCGGGCTGTGTACGGGCTTCGCGCGCGCATCCGGAGGCGGCTCACCCGGGCCGGGGAAAAGCGCAGCACGAACGGGCCGTTCGGGTGAAGCCGCGGAACCAACCCCCCGGCAGGGCAGTTGACCAGGGCGCTCCACTAGCGGGCACTCGTGCGACAAAAGGACCAATGATGCTCAAGAAGATCATGACTGCTGCCGCGGTCACCGCCGCCGCCGTCGGCGCGGGCGCTGCTGTTGCCGCCCCGGCCATGGCCATCGGCAACGACAACGGGATCACCACCATCAACGGGAACGGCGCTTCCCAGATCTACGGCAACCAGAAGACCGCGGGCGACCTGAGCCCGCAGCTCAGCCTGGTCCAGGGCACGCTCAACAAGCCCTGCATCGCCCTGCCGGTGAAGGCCAACGTCCAGAGCCTGGTCGGCGCCGTCCCGATCGGCCTCCAGGACGTCAACCTCCTGTCGAACCCGCAGAACCAGCAGTGCACCGAGAACTCCACCCAGGCCAAGGGCGACGAGGCCCTCTCGCACATCCTGGACAACATCCCGATCCTGTCGGGCAACGGCGCCGTCCACAGCTGATCTCCGCTCCCCCGGCTTTTGCAGTCCGGGCCACCCCGCCCGTGGAGCGATGTGACGAGGGCCCCGGCAGCCTCCAGCTGCCGGGGCCCTCGCACGCGCCGGGCCGTCACCCGGTCCAGAACTCCCACCACCTGGTGAGGATCAGCATCCCGATCACGCCGATGTGCAGGGCGGGCGGGGCCCAGCCGAATTCGGTGAAGAAGGTCCGCACCGGGCCGGGGGCGGGCAGTGCACGGGTGCGCACGTTGTACGCGGTGACCGCCCAGAACATCAGCAGGGTGGCCACCCAGGTCAGACAGCACCACAGGCAGAGCGCGTTGATCTCGTACAGGGACTGCACCATCAGCCAGCTGCAGAAGCCGACTCCGAAGACGGTGCCGGCGTTCAGTCCCAGCCAGAACCAGCCGCGGTAGCGGGCGCCGGCCAGCAGGCCCGCGCCGACGCACACGACGGCCCCGTACGCGACCAGTCCCAGCAGGGGGTTGGGGAAGCCGAAGGCCGCCGCCTGGTCGCTCTTCATGACGCTGCCGCAGGAGACCACGGGGTTGAGGCTGCAGGCGGGCTTGAAGTCCGGGTCCTCCAGCAGCAGGAACTTGTCGAGGGTGATCACCCAGGAGGCCAGCACCCCGGCAGCCCCGGCCAGCACCAGCAGCCAGGCCAACACCCGCGGGGTGGCGGCCGGTTCGCCCTCGTGTCGACTGTGGGGCCGCCCCTGCTGGCGGGGAAGGCCCACTGTTTTCGTTGCCATACGGCCCATGTTCCCCCGCTCCGGCACAGACCCGGGCGAACCATGCGCATCCCTGCCCAAGTTGACCTGAAGGGGTGGGGGAACCCCTGATGCTTCCCGGACGTTTTACCGAACCCCGGACGTGATGTCAGAGCCAGGGGCTACGTTGAGCTTCCGCGAAGTCACTAGCTGCGACGGCCTGGAGACCCACCTTGAGCGATCCGTACGAGACAACCGAGACGCACCTCGAGCGACTCCTGGGCCGCGCCCTCAACTCCTTCGACCTGCCGGACCGGTTGGTCGAGCGCCTCGGTACGGCGCTCGCCCACAGCTCCTCCCTGTACACCACCCACCACAGCCCGGCGGCGGGGCGGTGGCGGGAGACCCACCGGCACACGTACCTGCTGTCCGACGGCGGTTCGGCGTCCCTGTGGGAGCTGGTGTACCGGCTGGAGGGCGACCGGACGATCCGGCACGAGGTCTTCGTGAGCAAGGCGGAGACCTGCCTGGCCGTGGCCCGGCTGTTCGGCGACGCCCCGGCGGAGGCCGCGTTCGACCCGGAGCTGGACCCGGCGTTCGCCGCCGCCGAGGAGGAGCCGGACACCGACGTGGCGGTGCTGAGCGCGCTGTTCGCGGCCGGGGCGCCGGCGCACCGGCACCGGGAGTACGCGGTGGAGGAGTCCGCCGACCATGCCCGCAGGGTGCTGCGGCGCGCGGAGAACCCGGACCGGCCGGGCGAGCGGACGGCGCTGTTACTGAGATCGGCGTACGCGCACCAGATCACCCAGGCGTTCGGCACCCGGCCGCGCAGGGTGGACGGGCGGAGTGCCGGGTTCAGCCTGTACGAGCACTCGTTCGTGCTGCTGGACGGGAGCGCGGTCAGCCTGTGGGAGGTCGAGCACACGGCGACGCCGGACGGGCGGCACATGTGCGAGGTGTACGAGAGCGAGGCAGCCGCCCGCGGGGCGATGGAGCTCCGCGCGCGGGTGAGATGAGGCTGCTCCAGCGCCGCTTCACGGCGTGGCGGGGGTGGACAGGCGCAGGTCCGGGGGCGGGTTCTCAGTGACGCGGACCGCCTCGGGGCGCAGGTCCGCGGGGACCGGCATGGCGCTGCCGGGGAGCTGAACCGCGGCCGCGCCGTGGGCCAGGGCCGAGGCGAGGGCTCCGGGGCCGGTCCCGCCCGCGATCAGGAAGCCGGCCAGCGAGGCGTCGCCCGCTCCGACGTCGCTGCGTACGGCGGCCACGGGGGCCGTGCCGTGGAAGGTGCCCTCGGCGCTCACCAGGAGCTGACCGTCCGCGCCGAGCGAGGCGAGCACCGCGCCCGCGCCCCGGGAGCGGAGCTCCTGGGCTGCCCGGGCGACCTCGCCCAGGGTGGCCAGCGGGCGGCCGACCGCCTGGGCGAGCTCCGCGGCGTTGGGCTTGATCAGGTCCGGGCGGGCCTGCAGTGCGGCGGTCAGCGCCGGGCCCGAGGTGTCCAGCGCGACCTTGGCACCGGCTTCGCGGGCGCGGGCGACCAGGTCGGCGTACCACTCGGGCGCCAGGCCGAGCGGGAGGCTGCCGCAGGCCGCGATCCAGACCGGGTCTCCGGCCGCGGTACGGACGGTCTCCAGCAGGAGGCCGGATTCCTCCGCGGTGAGCTCGGGGCCGGGCGCGTTGATCTTGGTGAGGGTGCCGTCGGGTTCGACGAGCGAGATGTTCGACCGGGTCTGACCGGCGACCGTCACCGCGGTGACGTCCACGCCCTGTGCGCCCAGCAGTTCGGCGATCAGCGTGCCCGACGCGCCGCCGAGCGGGAGGACCGCCGTCGTGAAGACTCCTGCGGCGGCCACCGCGCGGGAGACGTTGACCCCCTTGCCTCCGGGGTCGACGCGGTCGCCGGTGGCGCGCAGGACGGCGCCGCGGTCCAGCGAGGGGACCTCGTACGTCCGGTCGAGGGAGGGGTTCGGGGTGACGGTGAGGATCATACGAGCACGACCTCTGCGGATCACGCGCCAACCGTACGCCCGTTCCGCAGCAAACCAAAGCAAACGGGCATGTCCGCCAACAGAAGCGGACATGCCCGTCAGGGGAACGGCGCGGGCTACCCGGCGGGGACGGCCTCGGGAGCGGCCGCGGCCGCGGCCGCGGCCTGGCTGCCACCCTCGCGCTGCTCCATCGGGACCGACTTGCGCGGCAGCACGAACATCACCCCGAAGATCACGATCAACACGGCCACGATCCACCACAGCGCACCGTGGAAGGCGTCGACGTACGGCGCACCGAAGACGCGGTCGTCGTCCATCAGCCCGAAGAAGACGACGGAGGTGAGGCCGAGGCCCAGCGCGTTGCCCATCTGCCCGGTGGTGTTGATCAGACCGGAGGCCGAACCGGCGTGCTCGCGCGGCACCTCGGACAGCACGGTGTCGTTCAGCGGCGCGACGATCAGCCCCATGCCGGTGCCCATGAGGATCAGCGGTGCAGCCATCTGCCAGGAGGAGATCTCCATGCCGTAGCGCTGCGCCTCCCAGATGTAGAGGAGGATGCCCGCGGCCATGATGAGCGCGCCCGCCTGGAGCACCTTGCGGCCGAAGCGCGGTACGAGCTTGCCTACGGACATGCCCGCGGCCGCCGAGACGGCGAGGGAGAACGGGATGCCGGTGGCGCCGGCCTTCAGGGCGCTCCAGCCGAGGCCCATCTGCATGTACATCGTCCAGACCAGGAAGAAGATGCCGGTCGCGATGCCGAAGGTCAGCTGGACGGCGATGCCGCCCGCGAAGCTCTTGACCTTGAAGAGGGAGAGCTCCACCAGCGGGGAGCCGTCCTTGCGGATCTTGTACTTCTCGTACGCGATGAAAGCGGCGAAGACGAAGGGCGAGGCGATCATGCAGACGAAGCCCCAGACCGGCCAGTCGTTCTCGCGGCCGTGCGTGAGGGGGAAGATCAGCATGACCAGGGCGAGGGTGGCCAGGACGACACCTACCACGTCGAGGCGCAGGGCCTTGGGGGCCTTCGACTCGGTGATGAACTTGCGGCCCAGGATCACGCCGGCGATGCCGACCGGCAGGTTGATCAGGAAGATCGGGCGCCATTCGAGACCGAGGAGGTTCCACTCGGTGAGCAGGGCGCCGAGCATCGGGCCGGAGACGGCGCCGAGGCCGACGACCGCACCGAACATGCCGAAGACCTTGCCGCGCTCGTGCGGCGGGAACGTCACGTGGATGATCGCCAGCACCTGCGGGACCATCAGGGCCGCCATGCCGCCCTGGAGGATGCGGGAGGCGACGAGCATGTCGGGGTTGGCGGCGATGCCGCAGAGCAGCGAGGCGGCGGTGAAGCCGGCGATGCCGAGGAGGAAGAGGCGCTTGCGGCCGTAGATGTCACCGAGACGGCCGCCCGTGATCAGGCCGGCGGCGAAGGCGAGCGCGTAACCGGCGGTGATCCACTGGATCGCGCTGGTGGAGGCGCCGAAGTCCTCGCGCATGCGGGGTATCGCGATGTTGACGATCGTGACGTCGACCAGGTCCATGAAGGCCGCGGTCATCACGATGGCGAGCGCCAGCCAGCGGCGGCGGTCGGCGGACGAGCTGGAGGCTGCTGCTTCGTCGTGGGCGGTGTCGTTCCGCTCTTCTTGTACGGGCCCGTTCTCTCTCTCGGGCGATGTCTTGGACGTCTCGGTGCTCATGGAGAGAAACCTAGACGGCATCTAGGTCAGTTGGTGTCCTATTTCACTGGCAACCTGGATTCCATGACGGACACCCCGGCACGGCTGCTCACCCTGCTCTCCCTGCTCCAGACCCCGCGCGAATGGCCCGGGAGCGAGCTTGCGGAACGGCTGCGGGTGAGCGCGAGGACGATCCGGCGCGACATCGAACGGCTGCGGGAGCTCGGGTACCCGGTGGAGGCCACGCTGGGTGCGGAGGGCGGATACCGGCTGGTGGCGGGGGCCGCGATGCCGCCGCTGCTGCTGGACGACGAGGAGGCCGTGGCGATCGCGGTGGGACTGCGGGCGGGTGCCGGGCATGCGATCGAGGGGGTGGAGGAGGCGTCCGTACGGGCCCTCGCGAAGCTGGAACAGGTCCTGCCGGGCCGGCTGCGGCACCGGGTGGGCGCGCTGCAGTCGGCCACGATCGCGGTGACCCGCGGGGACGGGGCCAGCGTGGACCCGCGGACGCTGACCACGATGGCGTCGGCGGTGGCGGGGCCGGAGCGGCTGCGGTTCGCGTACCGGGCGCGGGACGGAGCGGACTCGCGGCGACTGGTGGAGCCGTACCGGCTGGTGAGCACGGGGAGCCGGTGGTACCTGGTGGCCTACGACCTGGACCGGGAGGACTGGCGGACGTTCCGGGTGGACCGGGTCGCGGAGCCGTTCGCGACGGGCGCGCGGTTCACTCCGCGGGAGCTGCCGATGGAGGCGGCGGAGTTCGTACGGCGCGGGCTGCGGGGCGGGGAGACGTACGCGGTGGACGTGTCGTTCGCAGGCCCGGCGGAGGCGCTGCCGGGCTGGCTGCGGGCCGATGCCGAGCCCGTGGGCGGCGGCTGCCGGGTGCGGTTCTCGAGCGCGGACTCCCCGGAGTGGGTGGCGGCCCGGCTGGCCCTGGTCGGCATGCCCTTCACGGTCCATGCCCCGGACGCCCTGGCGGCCGCGGCCCGTGCGCTGGCCGCGCGCCTGACCTCGGCGGCGGCGCCGTAGCCGGGAGAGCTCGGCTGTTTCTGCCCCGCCGGGGGCAGAAAGGGAGCCCCCGGCGTCTGGGGGGGTAGACGCCGAGGGCTCGTTCGAGGGGGCTTCGCGCGGGCCGGGTCAGGCCACGGCGTCGAAGCCCGTGTCGCGGGCCATGCGCTTCAGCTCGAGCAGCGCGTGCTTCTCGATCTGGCGGATCCGCTCGCGCGTCAGGCCGTGCTGCTTGCCGACCTCCGTCAGGGTCCGCTCGCGGCCGTCGTCGATGCCGTACCGCATCTTGATGATCGACGCCGTGCGCTGGTCCAGCTTGCCCAGCAGGTCCTCCAGCTCCTCGCTGCGCAGGAGCGACAGGACGGACTGCTCCGGGGAGATCGCGGAGGTGTCCTCGAGGAGGTCGCCGAACTGCGTCTCGCCCTCGTCGTCCACGGACATGTTCAGGCTGACCGGGTCGCGCGCCCAGTCCAGGACGTCGCCCACGCGCTTCTCCGTCGAGTCCAGCGCGGCGGCGACCTCCGCGTGGTCCGGGTCCCGGCCGTTCTCCCGGTTGAACTCCCGCTGGATCCGGCGGATCCGGCCGAGCTCCTCCACCAGGTGGACGGGGAGGCGGATGGTGCGGGACTGGTCGGCGATGGAGCGGGTGATGGCCTGGCGGATCCACCACGTGGCGTACGTGGAGAACTTGAAGCCCTTGGCGTAGTCGAACTTCTCGACGGCGCGCACCAGGCCCGCGTTGCCCTCCTGGATCAGGTCGAGCAGGGGCAGGCCGCTGCGCGGGTAGCGGCGGGCGACGGCCACGACGAGGCGGAGGTTGGAGCGGATGAAGATCTCCTTGGCGCGCTCTCCCTCGGCGGCCAGCGCTTCCAGCTCCTCGCGCGACGGCGTCTCGCCCTCGCGCTCCGTCTCGCCGTCGAGGATCTGCTGGGCGTACACGCCCGCCTCGATGATCTGCGAGAGCTCCACTTCCTTGGCCGCGTCGAGCAGCGGGGTACGCGCGATCTCGTCCAGGTACATGCCCACCAGGTCGCGGTCGGCGATCTCCCCGCCCACAGCGCGGGCGCTGCCCCTGGACTGACGACGGGCGACGGCGCGGGTTGCCATGCGTGCTCCCTTGCAATGAGTTAGGTCGCGGTGCGGCTGCTGGAACGCGGCTCTGCGTCCCTGGACACTCTCCCGAGTGCCGGCTTCCGAAGGAAACAACGACTGGAATCGGGACAGAATTCCCACGCCGGTCCCTGTTTTTCGAGATCTTGCAGTATCCTGCCCCGCCACCCCTCGCGCAGGGGGCCGGGCGGGATACCGCCGGAGCCCGAAGAGGTGCAGGTCAGGCCCGCGTTCGAGGCCGGCCCGGAAGCCTTCGCCGACCCGTACGGGCGCCGCGTCCGTGAGACCGCCGTCACACGCCGCGACACGTGCCGTGGCTGCACTCCACCCCTGAAGACGGTCCCCACCCGTTTCCGGTTGCCTGGACAACCGGCTCATTCCTAGCCGAACTGGACCGAACGCTTCGAAAGGCCCATCCAGAAGCCGTCGACCGCGTCGGAGCGGCGGGCGAGGTCGCCGGAGGCGTCCGCGGCGCCGAGGGTGACGAACAGCGGGGCGAAGTGCTCCGTACGGGGGTGGGCGAGGCGGCCCGCCGGGGACTTGGCCTCGAAGTCCAGCAGCGCGTCGACGTCGGACGCGGCCAGCGCCTCGCGGCCCCACGCGTCGAACTCCGCCGACCAGGACGGAACCCCGGGCCCGGTGTGGCGCAGCGCGGCCAGGTTGTGGGTGAAGAAACCGCTGCCGACGATCAGGACACCCTCGTCGCGCAGGGGCGCGAGCTTGCGGCCGATGTCCATCAGCCGGCGCGGGTCCAGCGTGGGCAGGGAGATCTGCAGGACCGGTATGTCGGCCTCCGGGAACATCTCCACCAACGGGACGTACGCGCCGTGGTCGAGGCCGCGGTCCGGGAAGTCCTGGACGGGGGTGCCGGGGGCGCGCAGGAGGGCGCGTACGGAGGCCGCGAGCGCGGGGGCGCCGGGGGCGTCGTAGCGGACCCGGTAGTAGTGCTCCGGGAAGCCCCAGAAGTCGTGAACGAGGGGGACCGGCTCCGTGGCACCGAGGGCGAGCGGGGCCTCCTCCCAGTGCGCGGAGACCATCAGGATCGCGTGGGGGCGGGGCAGCGCGGCGGACCAGGCGGCGAGCTCCCCGGGCCAGACCGGGTCGTCGGCGAGCGGCGGGGCGCCGTGGCTCAGATAGAGCGCCGGCATGCGGGCCGGGGATTCGGCGGGGGGCGGGATGGTCGTCACGGGGCGCTCCTCGTCGTCAGCACAGGGCCGGACACAAGACTGACCCCGCATCGTTCAAATTTGAACGATGCGGGGTCGGCAGTCATTCCCGGGGTTCCCCGAGCCGCGTCAGTGGGCGATCACCGGGACCTTCACCTCGGCGTCGGCGCCCGCGCCGTCACCGGAGGCGACGGGGCCGCCGGCGTCCGGACGGCCGGTGTTGATCAGCGTCAGGGCGATGGCCGAGCTGGCGACGAGGATGCCGACCGCCCACCAGATGGCGCTGGAGTAGCCCTCCACCATCGCCTGGGCCTGGATCAGCTTCGCCGCCGGACCGCCCGCCGCGGCCTCGGCCGCGTGGTCGGTCAGGTACGCGGTGGTCGCCGAGGCGGCGATCGTGTTCAGCAAGGCGGTGCCGATCGCACCGCCCACCTGCTGCGAGGTGTTGACCATGGCGGAGGCGACACCGGCGTCGGCCGGGTTCACCCCGTGCGTGGCCAGCGACATGGCCGGCATGAACGCCGTACCCATGCCGAGGCCCAGCAGCAGCTGCGCCGGCAGGATCAGCGCCGGGTACGAGGACCCGACCTCGAGCTGGGTCAGCATCAGCATGCCGGTGGCGGCGAGCAGGAAGCCCGGGCCCATCAGCAGCCGGGGCGCGACCCGGGTCATCAGGCGGGCGCCGATCTGCGTGGAGCCCGTGATCATGCCCGCGATCATCGGCAGGAAGGCGAAGCCGGTCTTGACCGGCGAGAAGCCCTTCACGACCTGGAGGTAGTACGTCAGGAAGAGGAACAGGCCGAACATCGCGATGACGGCCAGGCCCAGCGAGAGGTAGACACCGCCGCGGTTGCGCTCCAGCAGGACGCGCAGCGGCAGCAGCGGGGACTTCACCCGGGACTCGACGAACACGAAGGCCGCGAGCAGCGTCGCCGAGCCGATGAACATGGCCACGGTGACCGTGTCGGACCAGCCGGCCGACTCGGCGCGGGTGAAGCCGTAGACCAGCGCGACGAGGCCGAGGGTGGACAGGACCACGCCGGGGATGTCGAGCGGCGCGCGGTTGCGGCCGCCTGCGGGCTCACGGATGACCAGCCAGGCACCAGCGGCCGCGACGATCGCGAACGGGATGTTGACGAAGAACGTCCAGCGCCAGTTCAGGTACTCGGTGAGGAAGCCGCCCAGGATCAGGCCGACGGCGCCGCCGCCACCGGCGATCGCACCGTAGATGCCGAATGCCTTGGCGCGCTCCTTGGCGTCGGTGAACATGACGGCCAGCAGGGAGAGCGCGGCCGGGGCGAGCAGTGCGCCGAAGGCACCCTGGAGTGCGCGGGCGCCGAGCATCATCGCCTCGCCGTTGGCGGCGCCGCCGAGCGCGGAGGCCAGGGCGAAGCCGATGAGACCGACGATGAAGGCGTTCCTACGGCCCCACTTGTCGGCGATGCGGCCGCCGAAGAGGAGCAGCCCGCCGAAGGCCAGCGCGTACGCGGTGATGACCCACTGGCGGTTGCCGTCGGAGATGCCGAGGTCGGTCTGGGCGGACGGGAGGGCGATGTTCACGATGGTCGCGTCGAGGACGACCATCAGCTGCGCCAGGGCTATGAAGACGAGTGCCTTCCAGCGGCTGGGATCGGCAGCCGGCGCGAGGGTCGCGGCCGTTTTCGGCATGGGGATACCCATTTCATCTGCGGAATGACTGAAAAATGATGTTCAGGACGTTCAAGACATTTGACACGTTAAAGCTGTTTAAGCCGGGTTTGCGACGCTAGCGGGCGCAACCCGCGGGCGTCACATGGTTTTCTGCCTCAAGTCCTCGAGGGTGGCCGCCGAACCGGGCAGCCGGGAGCGGGCCGGGGCCTGCAACCCGTCCAGGAACAGCTGGAGATGACGGTGGACGAACCCGTCCACCGCGGAGCAGCTGATGCCCGGCAGGGGCCGGCTGAGCTGGGAGAGCGCGACCATCAGGTCGCCGACGCCGACGTCCGTACGGATCAGCCCGGCCTCCTGGCCGGCGGTCACCAGGGTCTCGACGGCTTCCGCCAAGGCCTCGCGGGCCGCGACGAGTTCGGGGTGCTCGCCGTCGAAGTCCCCGGCGAGCATGGGGCACAGGGCACCGATCCGCTCGTCCGCGGCGGCGTGCGTGAAACGGCACAGCGCGGCGAAGGCGTCGGGCTCCTCGGCGAGCGAGTCCTCGGCCTGGGCCGTGACCCGGTCCATGACGAAGAGCACGACGTGGTGGACCAGGGCGGCCCGGTCGGGGAAGTGCCGGTAGAGCGTGGCGTTGCCGATGCCCGCCCGGCGGGCGACCTCGTCGAACGGTGCGCCCGAGCCCAGCTCCACGAGCACCTCGCGCGCCGCCACCAGGATCCGCTCGCGGTTGCGGACGGCGTCCGCGCGCGGACGCGGGACCCGCGTGGCAGCGGCCTCCGCGCCCGTCAGGTCCACGGCCGCGGCCGCCTCCGGGGCGGCCGGAACCGCCGCGAGGGTGGTGGAGCGCGTCATTCGAGGCCTCCCTGGGCCTGGGACTCGTACCCACCCCCAAGCGGGGAGCCGGTCCCCGCTTTGCGGGACTCCCGTACAAACGGGGACTGCGTCCCCGGTTATTTCACTCTCATGTGTGACCTGGGTCATATCACGGTTCCCGTTCGGACGTACCCGACGCGCGGGCGCGCCGCAGCCGACGGAGGGTGATCGCACAGAGCGCAGTCCGGGCCCGGCCGGCTGCCGCGGACCCGAAGGCGATCTCCATGCCGCAGACCCGCCACCGGATACGCTCACCACGCCGCGCCTGCGCCTACATCGGCCTCACCGCGCTGGCCCTCGGTGTCACCGCCACCGCGAGCACCGGGATAGCCGACCGAGGCCGATCCGCGGCCGGGCCCGTGGCCACGAGCGCCGAGTCCGCGCTGGCGCCCTGCCGGATCACCGGCGCGATGGGCGTGCAGATGTCCGAGGGCATGCCGACCCCGCCCGGGTACTCCCGCTCGACCGGCGAGGTGCGGGCGCTGAACCTGATGATCGACTTCCCGGACGCCAAGGGCGAGGGCACGGCGCTGGACCGGCTCGCGGAGTTCTTCCCCCAGACCTCCGACTGGTTCCGCACCAGCTCCTACGGCCGCCTCACCTACCGCGCCGAGGCACCGATAAGGACCTGGCTGCGGATGCCGATGCCGTTCGCCGCGTACGGGATCGGGCGCGGCTCCGCGTACGAGCCGGGCTACCGGCAGCTCGTCGAGCACATCGCGAAGGCCGCCGACTCGGAGGTGGATTTCAGCCGCTACGACCTGGTCAACATCCTGGTCACGCCGAACGCCGGACCGTCCGCCCTGGACACCGTGCTCTCGGTGACCTTCTCCGGCAACGGCGAGGCCCCGATGGCCGACGGCGTGCCGCTCGCCAACACGTCCTTCGTCTACAGCCGCCAGGACGACGGCTCGGGCTTCTACCGGGAGACCGGCTACCGGGTGCTCCCCCACGAGAACGGGCACGTCTTCGGACTGCCCGACCTGTACACCTCCGACGGCGGGGGCGCGGTCGGGCACTGGGACATCATGAGCGAGGACTGGGGCGCCAACAACGACCTGCTGGGCTGGCACAAGTGGAAGCTGGGCTGGCTGGACGGCTCGCAGATCAGCTGCGCCTCGAAATCCGGCGTCAGCGACCACACCCTGAACCCGCTCGGAGTGGAGGGCGGCACGAAGCTGGCCTTCGTACCGGTGTCGGAGAGCGCCGGGTACGCGGTGGAGGTGCGCACCCAGAGCGGGAACGACGAGGCCGTCTGCAAGCCCGGCGTACTGATCTACAAGGTGGACTCCCAGGTGGACACCGGGCGCGGGCCCGTGACCGTCTCGGACAGCGTGAACGGCAGCGGCGGCTGCACCCGGCGGCCCAACGTGCACGGAGAGCTGTCGGACGCGCCGTTCCGGCCGGGCGAGACCTTCACGGACGACAAGGCGGGCATCAGCGTCTCGGTGGTGGGCGAGCTGCGCAACGGCAGCTTCCAGGTCCGGATCACCCGCCCCTGAGTCCTGAGTCCTGAGTCCTGAGTCCCCGGTCCTGAGTCCGGACAGTTGCAGGCCACGAGAACTCAAGGAGACACAGGATGACAACCGGCACCCCCGAAGAGCGGCTCGCCGCGGCCGGGCTCAGCCTTCCGAAGACCCTGGCCCCGCTGGGCGCGTACGTGCCCGCCCTGGTCAACGGGCACTACGTGTACACCTCCGGCCAGCTCCCGATGGTCGACGGCGCATTGCCGCTGACCGGCAAGGTCGGGGCCGAGGTCAGCGCGGAGCAGGCCAAGGAGCTGGCCCGGCAGTGCGCGCTGAACGCGCTCGCCGCGATCGCTTCGGTCGCCGGTGACCTGTCCGCCGTCAAACGCGTGGTCAAGGTGGTCGGCTTCGTGGCCAGCGATCCGCGGTTCACCGGCCAGCCGGGCGTGGTCAACGGGGCCAGTGAGCTGTTCGGCACCGCCTTCGGCGACGCCGGCATCCACGTGCGCAGCGCGGTGGGCGTGGCGGTGCTGCCGCTGGACGCGCCGGTCGAGGTGGAGGTCGTCGTGGAGCTGCACACCCCGATGGGCGTCTGAGGCGCCGGGTCACGCGGCTCGGCCGGCCCGGTACTCCTCCCAGGTCCAGAGGAGCTGGCGGCGGGCCAGGACGCCGACGGCGTGGCGGCGGTAGCGGGCGGTGCCCCGGACGTCGTCGATCGGGTTGCAGGACGCGGCCGCGAGATCCCCGAACTGCTTCGCGATCGACGGGGTGATGACGTTGCGGGACTCCCAGAAGCCGCCCTCCTCCAGGGCTGCGGCCAGGAACTCCTCGGCCGTCTTCGCCCGGATCGGCGTGGGGGCCGCCGAGCCGATGCCCGTACGGACGGTCCGGGTCGCCGGGTGCAGGGCCAGGCCGAAGGCGCAGACGGCGATGACCATGGCGTTGCGGGTGCCGACCTTGGAGAACTGCTGGGGCCCGTCGGCCCTGGCCACGTGGACGGCCTTGATCAGTTCGTCGGGGGCGAGGGCGTTGCGCTTGACCCCGGTGTAGAACGCGTCGATCGGGATCAGCCGGGAGCCCCGTACGGACTCCACCTCGACCTGCGCGCCGGCCGCGAGGAGCGCCGGGTGCGCATCGCCCGCCGGGGACGCCGTACCGAGGTTGCCGCCGACGCTGCCGCGGTTGCGGATCTGCGGGGAGGCGACGGTGTGCGAGGCGAGGGCCAGACCCGGGAGTTCCGTACGGAGGTGCTCCATGATCTCCGTGTACGGGACGGAGGCGCCGAGCCGTACGACGTCCTCGCCGATCTCCCACTCCCGCAGCAGGCCGATGCGGTTCAGGTCCATGAGGTACTCCGGCCGGCGGTGGTCGAAGTTGATCTCGACCATCACGTCGGTGCCACCGGCGATGGGCACGGCGGCGGGGTGCTCGGCCTTGGCGGCGAGCGCCTCCTCCCAGCCGGCGGGGCGAAGGAAGTCCATGGGTGTCCCATGGACCGGGCCGTTCGACCTCAAACCGAATTAGGCGGAATTCCCCCGGCCATCGCGGTTCGGCGGGGATTGGTTGATGTTGAAATCCCGGCCCATGAAGACCTGACTGTGGCTGTGGAAGGTGCCGCCGCTGACCGTGTTCGCGATCGACGGCGTCTCCCGCCAGCCCGGGTTCACCTCGTCCAGCAGCTCCGTGAGCTCCCGTACGGCCACCTGATCGGACTCGAGGACGGTGCGCAGGCGGTCCCGCCAGCCCTCTTCGAGCTGCTCCGCGGCGGCTTCGTCGCCGTCGGCGCGGGCCAGGAGGAGCTCGGCGCGCGAGGAGCGGAGCTCCGCGTCCGTGCGCCCGAGGAGACGGGCCAGTCGCCCGCTCGTATAGGTCCACGCGTCCGACGCCATCAGCCCGATGATGGTCGTCGCCCCCGCGGTCACCAGTGCCGCCACATCCATGCAGGCCAGGCTAGCCGTAGGCTGGCGGCGGCGGGGGCGGATCAGGAAAGCGGGGGGCGCTGTGCGGCTGCGGACGGAGCGGGGGCTGCCGGACCGCCGGTGGCTCACGGTGCCGGCCGGGCGCACCGTCCTGGGCGTCGTCCACAACGTCACCTCGGCGACGCGGCTGCTCGACGTGCTCGCCGTCTTCGAGGGCGACCCGCGGGTGCGGGTGGTATTCACGTGCACCGGGTCGTCGGAGCTGGACGGCGGGGTCGCGGAATTCGCCGCCGCGCACGGCCTTTTTCTCATTCCGTGGGAAGAGGCACTTGCGCAGAAATTCGACCTGGCGGTGAGCACCAGCCGCGGTGGAGATCTGGAGGAGATTTCCGCACCGCTCATCGGCGCCCCGCACGGCGCCGGATACAATAAAAAACTCAGCCGGAATCCGGAATCCGGAATCCGGAATCCGGAATCCGGAATCCGGAATCCGGTGCAGGGGTTGGGGCCGGGGCGTTCGGGCTCTCCGCCGAGTGGCTGCTCCACGACGGTGAGGTCGTCCCGTCCGCCATCGTCCTCTCGCACGAGGAGCAGCACGCCCGCCTGCTCCGCGACTGCCCCGAGGCCGCCCCGTACGCCCACATAGCCGGCGACCCCTGCGCGGACCAGCTCGACGCCTCCGCTCCTTTCCGTACGGAATACCGCGCCGCACTCGGAGTACGGCCCGGGCAGAAACTCCTCTTGGTCACGTCCACCTGGGGCCCGGATTCCGTGCTGGGCGCCGCCCCCGATGCCGTACGCCGGGCCCTCGCCGAATTGCCGTACGACGAATACCGCGTCCTGGCCGCCGTCCATCCCAATGCCTGGTACGGCCACGGCGGCTGGCAGATCCGGAACTGGCTGAAGCCCTGCCTGCGCGCCGGGCTCATCCTGCCGCCGCCCGCCGGGGAGACCTGGAAGGCCGCGATCTGCGCCGCGGACGCCTTCCTCGGCGACCACGGCTCGCTCTCCCTGTACGCCGCCGCCCGCGGGCTGCCCGGGCTGCTCGCCTCCTTCGGCGCGGACACCGTCGCCCCCGGCTCTCCCATGGCCTGGCTCGGCGAGCGGCTGCCCCGCCTGGACCCGGTCCGCCCGCTGGCCGCCCAGCTGGCCGCGGCCGTCGCCCTGCCCTCCGCCGCGGCCCGCATCACCTCGCGCCCCGGCCGCTCGCTCGCCCTGCTCCGCACCCTCTGCTACCGCCATCTCGCCCTGCCCGAACCACAGTTCCCGTGCGTGCCGCGGCCCGTGGCGGTGCCGGAACCGGCCCCGCCGGGCACGCCGGTGGGTCCCGCGCTGTACGTCGACACCCGGGTCACCGGCCGGGAGGTGGCCGTACGCCGCTACCCGGCCGAGACACAGCGCGGGGCCGCCGCCCACCTGGGCGCCGACGTGCACGTGGTGGCCGACGCCGCCGAGCCGGATCCGCGGCTGCGCGCGCTCGCCGATGTGCTGGTGGCGCGGCCCGGGGCGGATCCGGCGGCGGTGCTCGCCCGGAACCCGGGGTGCGCCCTGGTGGCAGGGCCCGGGCCGCGGCTGGTGCTTCGGGACGGGCGGGAGTTCGGGGTGCCGGGCGGGGTGGATCCCGCGGTGGCAGCCTCGGCGCTGCTGGCCGTACTCGGCGAAGGCCTGGACCCGGCGGGGGAGTTCGCCCTCCGGGTCGGCGGCGCCGCCTCAGCCCTGCGCCTGCTCCGGGCCCCCGCGGGCGAGGCGGATCCGGGCTTCCTCGGCCCGGATGCTGCGCAGTGAACCGTACAGCTCCAGCGCCTCCTGCCAGTCGGCCCGCGCGGCCGCCGGGTCGCCGAGGGCCGCGCGTACGTCTCCCCGTACGAGCACGGCGTCGGCCCGGTTGAGCGCGGGCACGGCGAAGGCCTCCAGGGCTGCCGCGAGCGGTTCGACGGCCTCCTCGGGGCGTCCGGCCGCGAGGTGGGCCATGGCCTGGCGCAGCCGGGTCTTCGCCGCGTTCCCGGTGTCCGGCTCGGTGAGCGCCAGGAAGCCGCGCAGGGCCTCGGCCAGGTGCGCGGCGGACTGTTCGTGCCGGCCGGCCGCGCTCGCGGCGTTGCCCTGGTGGTACTCCAGCAGGGCGCGGCCGCGCGGGTGTTCCAGGTCGCCGAGGGCCGCCAGGGCCTGCCCGTACAGCTCGGCGGCCGCCTGCGGATCGCCCTGCGCGACCGCGATCCGGCCGAGCCCCTCCAGGGCGGAGGACTCGGTCCGGGCGTGCCCTCCGGTGCGGCGGGCGCTCTCGCGGGCGGCGTCGTACTGCGTGCGCGCCTCGTCGAGGTCCTCGGCGGAGCCGCGGTCGGTGAGGGCGAAGGCCAGCTCGAAGTGCATCCGGGCGAGGAGGAGCCCGTCGCAGTTGTCACTGGCGGCGTCGACGGCGAGCCGGGCGATGCGGATCCACAGGGCGTGATGGCCGCGGTCGAGGAACAGCCCGTGGACGGCCTCGGCGAGCAGGCAGAGCTGCGCCGGCTCGATCCCGGGCAGTTCGGCAACGGCGACGAGGTTGTTCCGGTCGGGCTCCAGCGCCTCCAGGGCCTCGCCCTTGTCGCGGAACACCCCGGTGAGCGGGCCGGGTTCGGCGAAGAGGGCGCCGGCCCGCCAGCGCCCGGAGATCCGCAGCTCGGCGGCGACCGCCTGGCGCAGGTACCAGTCGATGACGCGCGGCACGTCGGAGGGACCGGGGGCGGCCAAGATCTGGGCGTGGCCGTGCACGACCCCGTTCAGCCGGGAGCGCCGCGGCCCGGACCGCTCCAGCAGCCCGGCCGCGTAGAGGGGACCCCGTACGCCGGGTGCCAGCTCGTCGAGCAGGGCGTCGGCGAACTCCGGGGTGGGATGGACTCCCAGGAGGCGGAATCCGCGCTGCACCTGCGGGTCGAGGGCCTCGTACGCGAGGTCGAAGAGACGGCGGGGCATCTCGAGCGCCTCCAGGATGTTCTCCCGTGCGATCCGGGCCGCCAGCCCCTCGACCCCGTCGGACGCCGGATCGGCGGCGCGGGCCGCGGCGATGCGTACGACGTACGGCAGCCCCGCCGACGCCCGCAGCACCGTACGCAGCGCCTCCCCGGCCGGTACGTCCTGCCCCGCGACGGTGCGGAACAGCTCGGCGCACGCCTCCTCGTCCAGCTCCGGCACCGCGAGCCGCACCGGCAGCCGCCCCTCGACGGCACCGAGCCGGAACCTGCTGGTCAGCACCACCATGCTGGCCGGATGGCCGGGCAGCAGCCGCTCCACGTCCACCTGGGCGGCGGAGAGGACCCCGTCGAGGACGACGAGCGAGGGCAGCCCGGCGCTCAGACTCCGAAATCGCGCGGCCAACGCGGCTTCGGTGGATGGGAGTTCGGAACGGGGCGTGCCGAGCACCCCGATGAACGACTCGAGCACGGCGGCGGTCTCGGTGGGGTCTCCGAGCCCCTGGGGACTCATGTCGGCGTAGAACACCCCGCCAGGGAAGGCGTCTTTGCGCTGCTGCGCCCAGTGCAGAAGCAGCCCGGTCTTGCCGACCCCGACGGTGCCGTGCAGCAGCACCAGCAGCGGCGCCCCCTGGCCGTCCCGCCCGGCGAGCAGCCCGTCGAGCCGGTCCCGCAGGACCTCGCGGTCGACGAACCCGTCCGGCCCGAAGGGCAGCATGCGGGGCACAGGCGGAGCCATGGGCCCATGGTGGGCCACCCGGGAGTCCCGGCCCATGAAGACGGGGCCGTAGAAGGTGCCGCCGGAGATGTTGCTGCTCACCGAGTCGTCCACGGCCCGCAGTCTCCCAGCACCCCCACCGAAACGCCCCGCTCCCGCCGGATCATGGCCGATATCCGCCCCCGGACTACCTGTTGGCCGGAGACCTCATCGCGAAGTCAGGCCTGTTCCCAAGGCGCGGGATTCGGGCGACGGTACAGCCGCGCAAGGCCTGAGGCGCCCTGCCGCACCTCCTCCACCGATGCTGCGAAGGCCTCGGCCACAGGGGTGTCCGGCCGCTGTTCCCGTACGATCTCGGCGAATCTCGTCACGGTCGCCCCGGGCAGTTGCGTCACTGGCGCCTCGACGGCAGTGATCGCGTAAAGGGGAGGCTCGTCGTCGGAGAGTTCGAGCCGGGCTCGGGTGAGAACGCCTTCCGGCGTCACCGCCCAGTAGGCGCTGGGCGGCGCTTCCGCAGCGGGAAACAAGACGGTCGTCGCGGCGGCCTTCGCGAACCTCGCGGCGAGGTCGGACTCAAGCGGCTGATCAGCGACGTGCTCCTGGGCATAGACGTCCAGCGACCAGGCCACATCGCCGTGGACCGCCCGGTGTTCGCACGAGACGGGCGCATCCCAGTTCCGGAGGTCGGGGTCGCCGTCGGGGTCGGCCACTTCCACGTCACCGACCGCGATACCCAGGCATCCGGCCAGTGCGGCGGCCATGGCTTCGGGACTGACGGCGTCGACGGTGAGGAGGTTGTACGTCACGATGCGTCCCGTTGTAGATGGCGTGGGGCGCGTCGACCCCAGTTGGTCATCCGTGAAGCTGGTGGACGATGCTAAGCCAAGCGCTTTGATGATGCCGGGCCGATGCCGTCGGTCCAGTCGGCCCCGCGCGCCCGGGCTCGCACCTCGACGCGGGAGCGGGTCCCGGCGCGGCCCGTCACGGCCTGCGTCGGGCAGCGGGCACGGCTCGTGCACGGGCCGGCGTCGAGCCTCGCTTATGGGGGCGCATCCGTGGAGCGCGATCCGCTAGGCTGTCGGAGGTCAGGCCTTCGTAGCTCAGGGGATAGAGCACCGCTCTCCTAAAGCGGGTGTCGCAGGTTCGAATCCTGCCGGGGGCACGCGACTGTAGGGCCGGTTCGGAGGAGTGATCCTCCGAACCGGCCCTTTCGCATGCATGCAGCAGCTTCTCGCGGGTGGTACCGACCGTCTGACGGGTCATGGGCTCGGACACGGAGTTGCCGAGCGGCAGCTCCGGCGTCGGCGCGGGACGGCGGGTCAGGGGGCCAGGTCGGCGTAGAAGATGATGTTGTTCGTGCGGTGACCGTCCTTGATCTCGCCGCCGCAGGTCAGCAGGCGGAGTTCGGGGCGTTGCGTGTCGCCGTAGACCTTGCCGGTCGGGAAGTCCTTCTTGTTGACGTCCTCGATCTCGCGGATCTTGAACTTGGCGGTCTTGCCGTCCTCGCGCGGCACCTCGATGAGATCGCCGAGCTTGATCTTCTTGACGTCCTTCATCAGGGCCGGGCCGTGCCTGGTGTCGAAGTGCGCAACGAGGACGGAGACGCCCTTCTCGCCGGGGGTGACGCCCTCGGTCCACCAGCCGGGGCTGTTCGCGTCCGTGTCGGCGTTCGGCACGCCGAGCTCGCCGGTGGCTGCGTCCACCTTGAGGCCGACCATCTTCTTCGCGTCCACGCCCGCCGCGTCGATCTTCATGCCGGTCGGTTTCGACGGGGGGAGGGCCGTGGTGGTGTTCGCGACGGGAGCCGCGGAGGTGCTGCCGACCTTGGGGTCCGGGGGGAGCTTGGCACCACAGGCGGTCAGGGCGACCGTGACGGACGCCGCCAGGGTGGTCGTCACGATCACGCGGCGCGTGCGCGGCATGAGGTTCACGGTGCGCAGCGCCTCGCGCTCGATCGGCTTGGCCGCCATGGAAGGGGCGGAGGAGGCGGAGGGGGCGGCACCGGCGGCGACGGCCGCGGTACGGAAGGTGGCGCGCATGGGTGGTTCCCGTCGGGTCGGAGTCGCCTCTGGTCTCGGTCCGGGCCGACCACCCTTGGTGCGGTTCGCCCTGGCGACAACCCCGACGCTACGAGGGGCGCGTTGTGGCCATCCGTCGGCAATGTAACAGTTGTCCGGATCCTCGCCCGCAGCCCCGTAAAGGACCGAAGTCCCTGGTCGAAGACGTACGGAAGCCCTCCCGGCCGGAACCGGAAGGGCTGACGTCCATCGACTGGCGACGTGGGCGTGGGATCAGCTCAGACCTCTGCTGCGTTCGCCGATGCGGTCACCCTGCGGACTGCCGGCCCGCTTGAGGGCCGCCTTCGTGTGCGCTCCGCCCTTGACCTTGCTCCGCACCAGACCTTCGAAGCCGTGGCCTGCCGGGCGCGGCGGCCGATCCGGCTCCTGCGCCTGGTAAGCCTCTCGGAAATCCTGCTTCTGCTGCTCTTTGCTCATCCCGTCGTCAACTCCCTCGGGAAGCACCCAATCGGACTATTGGGATCGTATGCAGATATGCGGAGCAACGCACCCGGACCGTACGTAAAAACTCCCGATCCGCCCTCCCGATCCGCCCGGCTCGCTCCCGATCAGGGACGCTGCGCCTGCGCCGCCCCCGCCGCCCAGCGGGTCAGCTCCTCCGGGCACGGCGTCCCCCGCGGCAGCTGGTACTTCGCCGCCACCCGGTACACCCCGGGCCCCGGCGCCAGCAGCTCCGTCCACACATCGCCCGCGGTGTCGGGAGCGGCCTTGAAGAGGCACCCGGCCGTGTTCGCGTACTCCTTCGGCAGCGTGCCCGAGCCCGAGCCGCCGCCCCCGCTGCGCGCCTTCGAAGCGAACGTCTCCTGCGGCGGCGGCACCGGCTTGCCCGCGCCGTCCACCAGCCCCAGCCACGGCGAGTGCGGGATCCGTACGAGCACCCGCCCGGCCGCCTTCACGTCGACGACCAGCTGGTCCGCGCCCGCCCGCACCACCGTGGCCTGCCCGGACACCAGGTCCGTCGGCGCGTCCACCTTGAAGAGCCGCCAGTTCGCGTCGCCCCACACCTGTCGCAGGTACGGAAGCCCCCCGCGCACCAGCTTCGCCTCGTCCTCACCGCCCGAATCGGGTTTGTCGGCCGGCAGCACCACGTAGTGCACGGCCCAGCGGTCCAGCCACTCCCGGTAGCTGTCGGCCGTGAGGGTGTCGTCGTAGAAGAGCGGATTCCGCTCGAGGTCCGCCTGCCGGTTCCAGCCTCGCGCGAGGTTCACGTACGCGGGGAAGGCCGAGGACTCGCGGTGGCTGCTGGCCGGGACCACCTCGACCCGGCCGCGGTCGGCGCCCGCCCGCTTCAGCTGGTCGACCAGTGGGGCCAGCTCCCGGTTCCAGGCGGCCACCGGGGTGGTGCGGACGATGTCCGTGATGCTGTTGGCGGTGATCCAGATGTTGATCCCGGCGAACGCGAGCAGCACCGCGTACCAGTGCCGGGTGCGCGGGACCGTGTACGGGACGGCCGCGAGCAGCACGGCCCCGCCGAACAGCATGACCAGCCGGGTGACGTTCGAGCCGACCTGCGAGTCGATCGCCCAGGTCAGCAGCACCCCGAAGGCGTAGACCGCGGAGGCGATCCGGACGGTCTTCCACCGCTTCGGTACGAGGAACAGGATCGCCAGCCCGAAGAGGAACGGCGGCGCGGCCGAGCCGAGCTTCATGGGCTGCGTCCCGGAGAACGGGAACAGCCAGGCCGACAGCCCGACCACCGCCGCCGGGGCCAGCCCCAGCGCGTACGCCCCGGGGCGCCGCCCGGACAGGAACAGCGCGGCCGCGATCACCCCGAGGAACAGTCCGGCGACGGGGCTGGAGGCGGTCGCGAGCGCGGCGAGCGGGGCCGCCACCGCGGCCTTGGCCCAGCGCCGCTCCGCCCATTTGCGGGGCCAGCAGAAGACGGCGGCGACGGCACCGAGTGCGAACATCGCGCCGAGGCCGAAGGTCACCCGGCCGGACAGGGCGTTGCAGAGCAGCCCGTACACCCCGGCCAGGGCCGGCCACAGCGGCTCGCGGACGGTGCCGCGGCAGCGGGTCAGGATCAGCGCGAGCAGCCCGGCCGAGACCGTGCCGGCGACCATCATCGTGGTCCGCACGCCGATCATGTACATCACGTACGGGGACACCACGCTGTACGAGACGGGGTGCATGCCGCCGTACCAGGCGAGGTTGTACGCCGAGTCCGGATGGCGGCCGACGAACTCGGCCCAGGCGTCCTGCGCGGCCAGGTCGCCGCCGCTGTTGGCGAAGCTGAAGAACCAGACGACGTGCAGGACCGCGGCGAGCACGGTGGCGACCAGCACCGGGTGCCGGCGGGCCCACCCGAGGACCCCCGGGGTCCCTATGCCGCCGGGCGCGGGAGCCGGGACGGAGCCGGAAGCGGAGCCTGAGCCCGAGCCGGCCTCGGGCACACCGGATCCGCCGGCGGCGGCTGGTGCGCTCCGGCTCTGGCTCTGGCTCTGCTGTTCAGCAGTGGTCACTGCCGTGCTCCCCGGACTTCCCGGCACATCGATCGAACATCTGCGGCCCCTTCTCGGGTCCCGTTCCCGGGTCGCTAGACGCGCGACGGCGCCCCGGGGTTGCCCGGGGCGCCGAATCACGCGGTCAGCTCACCGATACCGGCGATCAGCCGACACGGGTCAGTTTGCTGCCGATGCCGGGCGCGGCGAGGTCACTCTGCAGCGCCACCGGCACCTTCACCTGGCTGGCCCCTTCGCCGACGGTCAGGACGCCGATCTCGGTGCCCGCCTTGGCGGTCTGCGGCAGCTTGCCGTCCCCGGCGCCGAGCTTGACGTTGACGGTGAGCGACGGCCAGCCGACCGCCTCCACGTCAGCGGTCGCGATGACCGGGGTGTGCCCGCCGAGGCCGTCGTCCACGTACCCGACGACATCGCCCTTCTTCACGACGGGTGCGTTCACCAGCATCTTCTGCGTGGCCAGCATGACCTGCTTGCTCGCCGCGATCGCCGTGTCGAGGATCGGGACGCCGTACTGGCCGAGCACCGCGCCGACGATCAGCTGCCTGGTCTTGCCGACCTGCTTCTCGGCGGCGAAGAGCAGGTTGCCTCCGGCCTTGGTGGTGGAGCCGGTCTTGATGCCGAGCGCACCGTTGCCCGGGATGAGGGTGTTGTAGTTGCGCCACTTCTTGCCGGACGGGTCGACCCATTCCGGCAGCTTGGTGATCGCGACCAGCTCCGGCATCTCCACGACCTTGAGACCGAGCTTGACCTGGTCCTCGGCGGTGCTGACCGTCGTCGCGTCCAGGCCCGAGGGGTCCGTGTACGTGGTGTTGGTCATGCCGAGTTCCTTGGCGGCGTCGTTCATCTTCTTGACGAACGCGTCCTGGTCGCCGCCGGCGTCCCAGCGCGCGAGCAGCCGCGCGACGTTGTTGGCCGAAGGGATCATGATCGCGGCGAGGGCGTTGTACTCCGAGATCTTGCCGCCCGCCTTGAGCGTGTCGACCGTGGACTCGCCCTCGGAGCTCTTCGCGCCGTCCTCGACCGCCGTCTTGTCGACGTCGATCATCGGACCCTGCTCCCCCTTCTTGAGGGGGTGGTTCTTCAGGATCACGTACGCCGTCATCGTCTTCGCGACGCTGCCGATGGCGATCGGCTTCTGCTCGCCGAAGCTTCCGACGGTGCCGAGGCCCGCGGCGGCCATGTAGCCCTGGCCCTCCTTCGGCCAGGGCAGGACCGGGTTGCCGCCGTCGAAGGTGTACGAGGACTTCGCAGTCATCGTGAGCTTCGGCTCGGGCAGCGGGCGCACGAGCTGGACGACGGCGAGGATGACCGCGAGGAGCGCGACGAGCGGGGCGTAGATCTTGAACCGCCGCACTGCGGTGCGCATCGGGCTCGGCGGCGGGGGCGGGTTGTTGGTCAGGTCCGCGAGCATGTCGAGCGGCGGCTTGGGCGGCAGCGGCTGCTGCGTGGTCCGCTCGGTGTGCTCGGGGACGACCGGCTTCGGGACGACCGGCTTCGGGGCGGCGGGCGCCGGGGCCTGGGCGGCCGGCGATGCCGAAGCCGAAGCCGCGGGCTTGGCCGCCGGGCCCTCGTCCTTGCGCAGCGGCACGAACGTACTGGCCCTCTCCCCTCCGACCGCCTTCGGCGGCGCAGGGCGGGAGGCGGCGGGCTCCTCCGGGGCAGGGGCCGATGCCTTGGGCGACGCCTTCGCGTCCGGAGCCTTCGCGTCCGGAGCCTTCGTGTCAGGCTTCACGGCCCGGAACACGGCGGTGCGCTCGCTGTCCGCCGACTCGCCGGAAGCCTTGCCGGCGGCGGGAGCCTTCGCGGCACCCGAGGCGGAATCCAGCTTCGGAGCCCGGAAGACGGCAGTGCGCTCGCTGTCCCCCGCATCCGCGGGGGCCGCGCCCTTGGCGTCACCGGAAGCGGAACCCCCGGCAGGGCTTCGGTCACCGTCGACCGGCTTCACGGCGCCGGACGCCGAGGCACCCGTACCGCTTCCCGGCTTCACGGCGCGGAAGACCGCGGTGCGCTCGCTGTCGGCCGGTTCCTTGGCAGCGGCTTCTGCCGGCTTGTCCGCAGCGGCGTCCGTACGGCCCTTGGCCGAAGCGGAAGCGGACGGGGACCCCGAGCCCGGCTTCACGGCGCGGAAGACCGCGGTGCGCTCGCTGTCGGCCGGTTCCTTGGCAGCGGCTTCTGCCGACTTGTCCGCAGCGGCGTCCGTACGGCCCTTGGCCGAAGCGGAAGCGGACGGGGACCCCGAGCCCGGCTTCACGGCGCGGAAGACCGCAGTGCGCTCGCTGTCGGCCGGCTTCTCGGCAGCAGCCGGCTTGTCCGCGGCCGGCGCCGAACCGGAACCCGCGCGCGCGGCTTCCGCGGGCTTGTTCGCGGCGGAATCGTCCGAGCCGCCCCGGAAGGGAGCCGAGGACGGCTTCCCGGCCGGCGCATCGGCGGCAGCCGGCTTCGCAGCGGCGGAAGCGGAGGCCGAACCTGCGTTCGGGGCGCGGAACACCGCGGTGCGCTCGCTGTCGTCCGCCGGCTTCGCGGCCGCGGAAGCGGAAGCCGAGCCCGGCTTCTCGGCCGGTGCATCGGCAGCAGCCGGCTTCGCAGCCGCGGACGCGGTGGCATCCGTACCGCCCTTGGCGGAGGCCGACTCCGAGCGCGGCTTCTCGGCGTCCGACGGCTCGTCCGCAGAAGCGGAGTCCGAGTCGGAAGCGGAATCGGCGGCGGAAGCGGAGTCGGAAGCGGAGACATCCGCCGGTTTCGGCGCGCGGAAGACCGCGGTGCGCTCGCTGTCGGCCGCGGGCTCGGCCTCGGCCTCGGCCTCGGAGTCCACCCGTCCGGAGGACCCGGCGCCCGGCTTCGGCTCCGCGGCGGAGCCGTCGGCTTCCGCGTCGGTCGTCGCCACCCAGGCCGCCACCGCCTCGCGCAGCGGATCCCGGCTGTTGCCCTCGCCGGAGGCGGAGCCGGAGCCGGAGCCGGAGCCGGAGGCGGTCCCGGACTCGGGTTCCCGCGGCCGGAACACAGACAACCTCGGGTCACGCTCCGCGGAGGACATCGCCGCCCCCGACGCTCCTTCATCAACCGACTTGTCGGGGGACTCGCCCGCCACCAGTTCCTCCTCGATCGCCACCACGTCCGGCTGTCCGAATGTCTAACAGTGTCCCGTCTAGGGAGCATCGCCCCCGCGCTAGACGAGAACGACATAGTTGCCGGTTCCCCCACAAAGCGACCAGGCGCTCTCGACAGATGAATGTGAGAGGCGTCACCCTGTCACTCATCCACGCGGGGAGGCATGGATGGGCAGGAGCCGCAGAACAATTCCGGAGGAGCTTCTGCTGCTCGCTTTGGACCCGACCACGGGTACCACGGCGCAGCCGCAGTCGCTCGACCTCGGCCTGGCCGGGGCACAGCTAGTAGAGCTGGCTCTGGCAGGACGGATAGCCCCTGACGGGGATCGTATCGCCGTGGTGATGCCACGGCCGACAGGAGATCCGACTCTGGACTCCGCACTGGAACTGCTGCGCAGGCGCGGCAGCCCGGTACGGGCCGTCCACTGGATCGGTGGACCCCGGTTGGGGCTCCGCCAGATTTACCTCGCTCATCTGGAGCGTTGCGGCATGGTGCATGCCGTCGCGGGACAGATGTGCGGAGTGCTGCCGACGACTCGCTACCAGGCGACCGACACGGCGATCAGCCGGGAGATCCGCGCCCGGCTCGACAGTGCGATCCGCACCGGCGTACCGCCGGACCCGCGGACCGCGGCGCTCGCCGCACTGGCCCACGCGGTCGGACTCGGCAAGCACCTGTACCCCGGCAACGAGGGGCGGTCGTCCAGGTCCCGGCTGCGGGATCTGATCCGGCACGACCCGATGGGCGGACTCGTGGCGCATGCCGTCATGGACGTCCAGAACGGTGTGGCTGCGCAGCCGCGCCGTGACCGCGCGCCGGTGGCACCGCCGCCAGCCCGGGCCACGGCGAACGGCGTTCCGCTGCAGGCACGCCGGACGGGAGCGATGGCCCGCGCGGCCGCGCACTGATCCACGGCTTCACCGATTCACGGATTCACGGCACTACGGATTCACCGCTCCACCGAACCGCCATCGCCGCAACCGGCGTCCCCGATGACCCGGTTCGGGAGCCGCCAGCGCGCGGGATGGCGAGGCCGGTCCGCCGGCCCCGCCGTCCCGCGCGTCTGCGTTTCCGGGCCGTTCTCCGGCGCCGCCCCGCCCTTCGGTGGCAGTCTGCTCACCATCAGACACGCAGAGAGACAGAACCAGAAGAAGGCGGAGGTGCCGTTCAAGTGGCGTCCAATGTCAATCCCACCGTCCGACGCCGCCGACTGGGCATGGAGTTGCGCAAGCTCCGCGAAGACAAGGGCATGACGGCCGAGCAGGTCGCCGAGCGCCTGCTCGTCTCCCAGTCGAAGATCAGCAGGCTGGAGAACGGCCGCCGTTCCATCAGCCAGCGCGACGTCCGCGACCTGTGCGACGTGTACGAGGTCGAGGACCGCCGGCTCGTCGACTCCCTCATGCAGATGGCCAAGGACTCCCGCCAGCAGGGCTGGTGGCACGCCTTCGGCGACATCCCGTACAGCGTCTACATCGGCCTCGAGACCGATGCCGCGAGCCTGCGCACCTACGAACCCCAGATGGTGCCCGGCCTGCTCCAGACCCCGGAGTACGCCCAGGCCCTCATCCGCGGCGCGCTGCCCGAGACGGCCCCGGTCGACGTGGAGAAGCGCGTCCAGGTGCGGATGCACCGGCAGAAACGGCTCTCCGCGACGGACAACAACAACCCGGAGGTCGGGCCGCTGCGGCTGTGGGCGGTCATCGACGAGGCCGCGCTGCGCCGGCACGTGGGCGACCCCCAGCTGATGATCAGGCAGCTCGAGTACTTGATAGAGCAGTCCGAGCAGCCGTACATCACGGTGCAGGTGATGCCGTTCTCGATGGGCGCCCATCCGGGCGTGAACGGCCAGTACGCCATCCTGGAATTCCCGGATGCGTCCGATTCGACGGTCGTCTACATCGAGGGCGTGACGAGCGATTTGTACCTGGAGAAGGCCAACGACGTTCAGAAGTACAGCGTGATGTACGAGCACCTGCGCGCGCAGGCGCTCAATGTGGAACAGACGCGCCAGTTCATCGCCGAGATCATCGGCGAGTATGCGGGCAAGGGGAAGTAAAAGCGGAGGCAGCGGACACCGCGTTGGCGGGCAGGTGGCGAGGGGGGCCGGTACGGTACACCGTCGCTCCCCGGCCACAGAAGTCCTGAATGGAATATGCCACTCGGTCGGGTGAATGACCCCTTCAGCGGCCGGAAGGTGCCGGTAGCGTCGATCACGTCGGTCAGGGAAACCGAAATGACCGACACCTCACTGGCACAACTCGCTGAACCGGAGTGAAACATGGCTATTCGTCAGGGCGCCACGGACAACTGGACCAAGTCCTCCTACTCCGGCGGAAACGGCGCTTGCGTCGAGGTCAAGTCCCCCGTCATGGAGGCCATCGCGGTGCGCGACTCGAAGGTGCAGGACGGTCCGTCCCTCACCTTCGCGCCGGGCTCCTGGACCTCGTTCGTGGCCGACGTCACCGAGGGCCGGCTGGGGCGCCTCGCCTGAACGTCACGGCGTACCCCACCGATCCTCTCTCTGCACCACGCGCAACAACTGCGTTACAGGAACCACCTGCACCACACGCACCACCTGCACCACTGACTGAAGCCCTCTCGACTGGCCCGCCGTCCCGGCCGAGGGGGCTCGGCCATGTCCGGGTCCAGGTCCGGTTCCGGCTCCGGATCCGGCTCCGGTTCCGGTTCCACTTCCGGCTCGTCTCCGGCTAGCGGAGCTCGCTCACGTACCGGTCCGTCCCCGGCACCGTCGGGATGAACGGCGCCACCAGCTCCACCCGCCCCAGCCCGGCCTCGGCGACCTCGGTGTCCAGCCCCCGGAACCCGTCCCAGCAGGTGCGCGGATCGGCCTCCAGGAACCACAGCAGCGTCAGCCGGGTGTCGACCCCCTCGACCTGCTTGACGTACGTCATCCGGTCGCCGGGCAGCGGGGTCGGCCGGAAGACCGTCACCATCGCGGCCGGCGAGCCGTGCAGCCGCTTCGGCAGGGCGCGCGAGCGCAGCCACTCCAGCAGTTCCTCCCGCCGTTCGGGCCCGTCGGCATCGACGACCTGGACGACGAGGCCGGCGTACGGGTGGTCGAGGGCGTGGAAGTCCCGCGGGCCGGCGGCCCCGTCGCGGTAGACCGTGGCCTCGTGGTCCTGGAAGGACGTGAAGACGTGGGTGCGGTCCTGGTAGACGCGGCCGTCCCGGTTGAGCCGCCTGTTGATGCCGACGGTCCACTTCATGTGCTCGTCGTAGCGGCCCTCGGTGACCCAGTACGTGGAGATGTAGCACCCGGCGGTGACGGGCTGGGCGACGGCGGACTTCTCCGGGTAGCGCATTTCCCGGAGTTCGCGGGTGGCGACCCAGCGGCGGCCCGCGTACATCCAGGGCATGGCCATCGCGCCGGCGTAGTAGTGGTCGTCCTCGTACCAGCGGTTGTACGCGTACTCGTGGCCCGGGTGCGGTTCGACCATGGTGATCAGCGCATGGCCGGGCCGGACGCCGTACGGGCCCACGGCCGCCAGCTCGGCGTAGGTGTCGGGTTGGGTGTCCTGGCTCTCTCGGTTCTCCGTCGTCATGGGGAACGGTCTAGCTGATGCCACGTCAGATGGGGAGGGGGTGCGCTGCGTTCCACTCCCTGACGTGTAGGTGCCGTATGCATCTTTTCGTGGCCAGGATGCGCCCACCCGCCTCCCCCGAAGGAGTACCCGTGCCGTCCACCGCCGCCGCCCTGCCTTCGCCGCCGCCCGCCTTCGCCGCCCGCGCCCGCGACGTCGGCGGCTCGCCCATCCGCGAGATCCTCGCCCTGACCGCACGCCCCGGGGTGATCTCCTTCGCCGGCGGCCTGCCCGCCCCGGAGCTCTTCGACACCGAAGGCCTGCGGGCCGCGTACGACGCCGCGTTCGCGGCATCGGCCCGCCGGGCGCTCCAGTATTCGACCACCGAGGGCGCGCCGGAGCTGCGGAGCGGCGCCCCCGCGCTGCAACCTGGCCAGCCGGGTCGTCGCGATCAGCGGCACCATCTGCACTGAGGGCGTCAAGGGCGCGATGAAGTTCACCGCCAGCCGCACCTGAGCCGCACCTGAGCCCACCGAAGGCCGGGCCGGGCCCGGCCCGATCCGCCCCTTCCCTCCTCGGCGCCACGCCCGTAATCTGACGCCCCGTCACTTACAGGGCCCGGCGCCGGGAGGCACGCACATGCTGCTGCAAGGGAAGACCGTCATCGTCTCCGGCGTCGGGGCCGGGCTCGGCCACCAGGTCGCCGCCGCCGTCGTACGGGACGGCGGGAACGCCGTGCTCGGGGCACGGACCGAGGCCAATCTGGCCAAGTCCGCCGCCGAGATCGACCCCGACGGACGGCACACCGCGTACCTGCCGACCGACATCGGCGACGAGGCACAGTGCGCCGCCCTGGCCGAGCTGGGGCGGGACCGGTTCGGCGGGATCGACGCCGTCGTGCACGTCGCCGCCTGGGACTCGTACTTCGGCGGGCTCGAAGACGCCGACTTCGGCACCTGGCAGCAGATCATCGACGTCAACCTGCTGGGCACCCTCCGCATGACCCGCGCCTGCCTGCCCGGTCTCAAGGAGCGCGGCGGGTCCGTCGTCATCATCGGGACGCAGTCCGCCGTCGCCGCGCCCAACGAGGTGCAGCAGGCCGCGTACGCCGCCTCCAAGGGGGCGCTGACCTCCGCGATGTACTCCATGGCCCGCGAGCTCGGCCCGCACCGGATCAGGGTCAACACCGTGCTGCCCGGTTGGATGTGGGGGCCGCCCGTGCAGGCGTTCGTGACCTTCACCGCGCACACCGAGGGAGTCCCCGAAGCCGAGGTGCACGCCCGGCTCACCGAGCGGATGGCGCTGCCCGACCTTGCCACGGACGGGGACGTCGCCGACGCCGCCGTGTTCCTCGCCTCCGACCGGGCGCGGGCGATAACCGGCCAGTCCCTGCTGGTCAACGCCGGTGAGCTGATGCGATGAGCCACCTCGCGGCCGGGGCGTCGGATCGTATGCTCACCGCATGACGACTCCGACCGAAAACGCGATGCGTCGCGCGCTCAAGCGAGCCCGCGACGGCGTCGCGCTCGACGCGACCGAGGCGGCCGTACTCCTCCAGGCGCGCGGCGCGGACCTGGAGGACCTCGCCGCCTCCGCCGCCCGGGTCCGCGACGCCGGCCTCGCGGCCGCCGGGCGGCCCGGCGTCATCACGTACTCGAAGAGCGTGTTCATCCCACTGACCCGCCTGTGCCGTGACAAGTGCCACTACTGCACCTTCGCAACCGTCCCCGGCAAGCTCCGGCGGGCGGGGCACGGGATGTACATGTCGCCCGACGAGGTGCTCGACATCGCCCGCCGGGGTGCCGCGCTGGGCTGCAAGGAAGCGCTCATCACGCTGGGCGACAAACCCGAGGAGCGGTGGCCCGAGGCGCGTGAGTGGCTCGAGGCGCAGGGGTACAGCGACACCGTCTCGTACGTGCGGGCCATCTCGATCCTGATCCTGGAGGAGACGGGGCTCCTGCCCCATCTGAATCCGGGTGTGATGTCGTGGGCCGACTTCCAGCGGCTCAAGCCGGTCGCGCCCTCGATGGGCATGATGCTGGAGACCACGGCCACGCGTCTGTGGTCCGAGCCCGGCGGCCCGCACTTCGGCTCCCCCGACAAGGAGCCGGCCGTACGGCTGCGGGTGCTGGAGGACGCCGGGCGGTCCTCCGTGCCCTTCACCTCCGGGCTGCTCATCGGGATCGGCGAGACGTACGAGGAGCGCGCCGAGTCGCTGTTCGCGCTGCGCCGGGTCTCGCGCTCGTACCACGGTGTGCAGGAGCTGATCATCCAGAACTTCCGCGCCAAGCCGGACACGGCGATGCGCGGTATGCCCGATGCCGAGCTGGACGACCTCGTCGCCACGGTCGCCGTCGCCCGGCACATCATGGGCCCCTCCGGCTGCCTCCAGGCGCCGCCCAACCTGGTCGACGGGGAGTACGCGCGGCTGATCCGCGCCGGCATCGACGACTGGGGCGGCGTCTCGCCGCTGACCCCCGACCACGTGAACCCCGAGCGTCCCTGGCCGCAGATCGACGTGCTGGCCGAGCAGTCCGCGGCGGCCGGCTTCGCGCTGCGCGAGCGGCTCTGCGTGTACCCGGAGTTCGTGCAGCGCGGCGAGCCGTGGCTGGACCCGCGGCTGCTGCCGCACGTACGGGCGCTGGCCGATCCGGAGACCGGGCTCGCGAACCCCGACGCCGAGGTCGTCGGCCGTCCGTGGCAGGAGCCGGAGGAGGGCTTCGCCTCGTACGGACGCACCGATCTGCATGCCGGCATCGACACCGAGGGCCGGACCTCGGACCGGCGCGAGGACTTCGACCACGTCTACGGGGACTGGGAGGCGCTGCGCGAGGCCGCGGCGCCCGGCATGGTCCCGGAGCGCATCGACACCGATGTGCGGGCGGCGCTCGCGCAGGCCGCCGACGATCCGACGAAGCTGAGCGACGCCCAGGCGCTGGCGCTGCTGCACGCGGACGGCCCGGCGCTGGACGCGCTGTGCCGGATCGCGGACGACCTGCGCAAGTCGGTGGTCGGCGACGACGTCACGTACATCGTCACGCGGAACATCAACTTCACGAACGTCTGCTACACCGGCTGCCGCTTCTGCGCCTTCGCGCAGCGCCGTACGGACGCCGACGCGTACACGCTGTCGCTGGACCAGGTCGCCGACCGGGCCGCCCAGGCCTGGGACGTGGGCGCGGTCGAGGTGTGCATGCAGGGCGGCATCCACCCGGACCTGCCCGGGACGGCGTACTTCGACATCGCGCGCGCGGTGAAGCAGCGGGTGCCGGGGATGCACGTGCACGCGTTCTCGCCGATGGAGGTCGTCAACGGCGCGACGCGGACGGGGATGTCCGTACGGGAGTGGCTGACGGCCGCCAAGGAGGCCGGGCTGGACTCCATCCCGGGCACGGCGGCGGAGATCCTGGACGACGAGGTCCGCTGGGTGCTGACCAAGGGGAAGCTGCCGACGGCGGACTGGATCGATGTCATCACGACGGCGCACGAGCTGGGGATCCGGTCCTCGTCGACCATGATGTACGGGCACGTGGACCAGCCGCGGCACTGGCTGGGGCACTTCCGCACGCTGGCCCGGATCCAGCAGCAGACGGGCGGTTTCACGGAGTTCGTGACGCTGCCGTTCATCCACACCAACGCGCCCGTGTACCTGGCGGGCATCGCCCGGCCCGGCCCGACGGTCCGCGACAACCGTGCGGTGACGGCGATGGCCCGGATCCTGCTGCACCCGCACATCACCAACATCCAGACGAGCTGGGTGAAGCTGGGGGCCGAGGGCGCGGCCGAGATGTTGCGGTCGGGGGCCAACGACCTCGGCGGCACGCTGATGGAGGAGACCATCTCCCGGATGGCGGGATCGAGTTACGGCTCGTACAAGTCGGTTCGGGACCTGATCGCCGTCGCGGAGGCCGCCGGGCGGCCCGCGAAGGCCCGTACGACGCTGTACGGGGAGGTGTCGCAGGAGCGGCAGCAGGCGGCGCGCGCCTCGGACGGGCACCTGCCGGAGCTGCTGCCCGTACTGGACTATGTCGCACCTGCCGGCCCCGCAGGCCGCCGTCAGCCGGAGCCGGCGAAGACGTCGTCGACGGTGCGACCAGGGAAGCGGTGAGCGCGGAGGCGACGACCGTCGCGGCGAGGAGTGCCTTCTTCATGCCCTTGAGGCTGTTGGCCGCCGAAGAACTCTGCATGAACGAGACATGGCCGAAACCGACCGGCTCCAAGGCGAGTGGCAAAACGTGCCACTTGTCGATCAAGGCGCGCTACCTGCGCTTCTGCCGACCCTTTCGGACCGGATGTGAACGAGATGTCTGCAGGTCCCTGCGCGCATTCCGGCCTTTCTGCTCGCACATACGGGCCGCTGGACCGCCTCCCTCCGGATCCGATCGAACGTGTCCATTACAGTGCGCGCCAGAGCATGCGGAGGCGGTGCAGGGGGATCGCGATGGACCACACGACGACCGAGAAGCCGGCCGAAGAGCACGCGGCACCGGCCGGGCCCGGCACCGGGGCGCGGGCCGGCGGGACGCTCGGCGGGCGCTCCGGGACGCTCGGCGGGCGGTCCGGGGCGGCCGTCGGGCTCTGGGGGCGCGCGGAGCAGCAGGACTTCCGCAGCCGCGTCCGCGGCACCCTCCTCGGCTCCGCCCTCGGCGACGCCTTCGGCGCCCCCCTGGCCGACCTCCCCCTCGACGCCGTACGCGAGGCGCACGGCCCGCAGGGCCTGACCGAGCCCGCCCCCGCGTACGGGCGCCGCGGCACGGTCACCGCCGCCACGCAGCTCACCCTGTTCACCGTCGACGGGCTGATCCGGGCCCACGTACGCCGGGACACCGGCGCCTGGCACCCGCCCACCGACATCCACCGTGCGTACCTGCGCTGGGCCGTCACCCAGCACGACTGGGGCCCCGACGAGCGCCGCAAGGACAATGGCTGGCTTGCCCGGCAGGAGTGGCTGTACGCCCGCCGCGGCCCCGGGCGCGCCTGTATGACCGGCTTCGCCGACGACGTCCTCGGCACCCTCGACCAGCCGAAGAACCCCACCGCCCGCGACGCGGCCGCCGCCACTCGTTCGGGCCCCTTCGGCCTGCTGGTCGGCTGGGATCCGGCCCTGGTCCTCCAACTCGCCACCGAGTGCGCCGCGCAGAGCCACGGCCACCCCGCCGCATACCTCTCCGCCGGGGCCTTCGCCGTCATCGTCCACGGCCTGACCCGCGGCGACTCCCTCGACGCGGCCATCCAGCGCGCCCTCGGCCTGCTCGGCGCCCGCCCGGGCCACCAGAACGTCACCGACGCCCTCCAGCGCGCCGTCGCGGCGGTCCCGCAGGGGCCGCCCTCCCCGGAGGCCGTCGCATCCGTCGCCGCGGGCGAAGGCGAGGGCGGTGGCGGTGGCGGGGGCCTCGGCGCCGAGGACGCCCTCGCCGTCGCCGTCTACTGCGCGCTGGTCGCCGAGGACGTCCCGCACGGCCTGCGCCTCGCCGTCAACCACGACGGCGACTCCACCGCCGCCGGCGCCCTCTGCGGCGCGCTGCTCGGCGCCCTCCACGGCGAGACCGCCCTCCCGGGCGCCTGGCTCGCGGACCTCGAAGGCCGCGCCACCCTGCTGGAAATCGCCGACGACTTCTCCCTCGAGATGACCCAGGGCCCCACCCTGCACGGACCGGCGGTCCCCGCCTCCGGCTGGCCGGCCCGCTACCCCGTCGGCTGACGCCCCCTCAACAATCCGACCCGCAGGCCGTAGCGTGACCTCCGCCGGTCCCGGGCGCCACGGACCACCCGTACGCCAGGGGGAACCCGCAGACCCGGACAGCCCGAAGAGCCACGGAGGTGCCCTCAGCCATGCGGATCGCCACGACCATCTTCCTGACCGACCACACCGTCTCCCCCGTCCGCCTCGCCCGCTCCCTCGAGGAGCGCGGGTTCGCCGGGCTCTACCTCCCCGAGCACACCCACATCCCGGTCAGCCGCGACACCTCCGCGCCCATGGGCGGCGAGCTCCCCGAGATGTACGGGCGCACCCTCGACCCCTTCGTCGCCCTGGCCCAGGCCGCCGCCGTCACCGAGCGCATCACCCTCGGCACCGGCATCACCCTGGTCGCCCAGCACGACCCGATCAACCTCGCGAAGCGGATCGCCACCCTGGACCACCTCTCCGGCGGCCGCTTCACCCTCGGGGTCGGCTACGGCTGGAACGTCGAGGAGGCCGCCGACCACGGCGTCGAGTGGCGCACCCGCCGCGAACTGGTCCGGGACCGGATGGCCCTGATGCGCGCCCTGTGGGCCCCGGAACCCACCGCGTACGTCGGCGAGTTCTCCTCCGTCCAGGCCAGCGCCGCCCACCCCAAGCCGGTCCAGCCCCCGCGCGAGCTCGGCCCCGGCCACCCCCTGCACGGCCCTCGCACCCTGATCGGCGGCGCGGCCGGCCCGAAGCTCTTCGCGGCCATCGCCGACCACGCCGACGGCTGGCTCCCGATCGGCGGCGGCGGACTCTCCGAGTCCCTGCCGGTGCTGCGCCAGATCTGGGAAACCGCGGGCCGCGACCCGAAGAACCTCCGGGTGGTCCCGTACGCGGTCCACCCGAACCCGGGCAAGCTCGCCCACTACGCGGACCTGGGCATCGAGGAGGTCGTCCTCCAGCTCCCGCCGGCCGAGGAGGCCGAGATCCTCCGGGTCCTGGACGACTTCGCGCAGTACCTGTAAATCAGTCGACGCCTGCGCACAGGTAGCCCGACCATGGCCCCCGAGAGGGGGCTGATCCACATGCCGGGCCAGCGCAAACGCAAACGCAGCAGGGAGCGGTCCCAGCGCCGGGTGCAGGACATACCCGGCCACTGGGAACCGCTGTTCTCGACGCAGGTGCAGGCGGAGATGAAGGAGTACGTCCGCCGCCTCATCGCCGAGGGCAAGGTCACCAACCCCGAGCTCCTGCGGATCGACCAGTTCTGCGGCCGCCTCGTCCACCCGACCTCCTACCGGGTGAGCGTCTTCGTCCCGCACGAATCCGCCTGACCGTGCGGCGCGGCGCGGTCAGTCCGCGATGCGCCGCACGGGCTGCCCGGTGACGCGGGCGATGATCTCGAAGTCCCGGTCCTGGTGGAGGACGGTCAGCTTGTGATGCTGCGCGGTGACGGCGACGAGCAGGTCGACCGGACTCGCGCACTGGTGGCAGCCCTCGTCGGCCATCCTCTCCTGGAGCGCCGAGGTCTCCTCCCACACGGAGTCGCGGGCCACGAAGTACGGAAAGGTCTCCCGAAGCAGGCCATCGGCCTCGTAGTAGGCCGGACGACCGCCGACGGCACGCAGGAACTCCTGGCGAACCGGTTCGCACAGCCCCACGACTCCGGAGGTGACCACCTCGTCCCATGCGGGAGCGGCCTGCCTGCGGTAGAAACGGATGAGTGCGCTCGTGTCGATCAGGAAGCTCTCGCTCACGCGGCCGATCGCCTTCCCGGCCCGTGCATGCCCCCGCCATCGCCGCCCTCGATCGTGGAGAAGTCGATCTCGCCGTCGACGACCATCTGCCGCATCCGCTCTACCGCAGCTGCTCTACGGCGTCGATCGGCGATCTCCCGCAGGGCGGCGTTCACGGTGTCCCGCTTGGTCGTGGTGCCGAGGTGCCGGGCGGCTTCCGCCAGGGCTTCGTCGTCCAGGTCGATCACCGTTCGGGACATCACGGCCTCCAGACTGGGCTTATATACGATTCCCAAAAAAGATATCACCGTCGGCCGAGCTCAGCCCAGACCGTCTTCCCGATCACTCGGTCCATGACCCCCCAGCCGACGGCGACGGCATCGACGATCCGCAGGCCGTAGCCGCCCTCGGCCTGGTACGCGTGCGGCTGCAGAACGGGCCGCCGCTCCCGCCGGGCGTCGGACACCTCGATTCGGAGCACGCCCTCGAGGAGCGTCAGCCTGAGCTCGAAGTCCCGCCCGGCGGCGCGCCCGTGGGTCACGGCGTTGGCGGTGAACTCGGCGACGATCCGCTCCGCGTCCTCGGACAGCGGGGTGCGGTGCGGGATCCCCCAGTCGTGCAGCTCGACCATGGCGAGGCACCGCGCGAGGCGGGCCCCGCGCCGGGTGCTGCTGAAACGCTGCGTGAACACACGTACGAGGGTCTGGGTGGGGCCAGAAGGTGCGGTCATGGGGCCAACATCCCGCGCGGACCAGGCAGTTCCCCAGCCACCCGACCGCTACTTTTCATCTGTACGAGTTCACGCTCTGGACAGTAGCGGTCACTGCCCGTGAACCTGGCTTCCGGGAGGTGACCGCGATGGCGAGCCAGGACGACAGCGGTGACGGCGAGGCAGGACCTGACGGCGACCTGCGGAACTTCGGCGAGACCGTGAAGGCCTTCCGCAAACGGGCCGGACTCACACAGGAGCAACTGGCCGAACGGATCGGGTACTCGGTCCAGTACGTCGGCTCGGTGGAACAGGGCCGCCGGCACCCATCGGTGAAGTTCGTGAACCGGTCGGAGGAGATCCTGGACGCCTTCGGCGTCATCCGCATCGCTGCGAGGGAGCTGCAGCGGCGACGGGGGCTTGCTTCGTGGTTCAGGCCTTGGGTGGAGCACGAGGAGGAGGCTCTCACCCTCAACACGTACGAGTGCCGCTCAGTCCCCGGGCTGGTACAGACGGAATCCTATGCGCGCGCATTGGTCAGTGCGGTGCTGCCGCCGCCCACAGCGGAGGAGGCGGAAGCCCGGATCGTGGCCCGTCTGGACCGACAGAAACTCCTGCACCGCACCCCGTACACGGTCTTCAGCTTCATCATTGAAGAGGGGGTCATCGAGAGGCAGACCGGCGGGCCGGCCGTAACCCGCCAACTGATCGACCACCTGCTGGAGTGCACGGAGCTACCCAACGTCGACCTACAGATCATGCCAAAGGTAAGCCCAGAGCACGCAGGTCTCGGCGGCGCCTTCCGGCTTCTCGAAACAGGGGAGCACGAGTGGATGGGATACAGCGAAGGGCAGCAGTCGGGCCGAGTCATCTATGACCCGAAAGACGTCAGCGTTCTCCACCAGCGGTATGCCAAACTTCGCATCCAGGCCCTCAATCCCGCTGACAGCAAGGGCCTGTTGAGGCGAATGCGAGGGTCCCTGTGAACAGCTCCCAGTTGCGGTGGTTCAAGAGCAGTTACAGCAGCGGTGACGGCGACAGTTGTGTCGAGGTCGCCCTCTCCTGGCACAAGTCGACGTACAGCAGTGGTGACGGCGACGACTGCGTCGAGGTGGCCTCGTGCGCCGACACCGTCCACATCCGGGACTCGAAGCTCACGGCGAGCCCGGAGCTGGCCGTGCACCCGACGACCTGGACGGCTTTCCTCGGCGGGATCACCGGAGCCTGAGCTCCGGCCCGACGGCGTCGGAAGAGGTGCTGGGGGCTGCCCGCCAGGACCACCGGGCCGGGCCGGCGACTGGGCCGCGGGGAGAGCCATACCTCCCTCGAGGGCCCATGGGCACCCTTTCCGGGTCCGGGCGGGGTCAACCCGCACCAGACAGCGATGAGATGACGATGCGGTGCCGGTTGGGCCGTGGACGCATCGAATCGCTACGTGCTTCTGGCGACGAAGGAGCGCCCTTGACGGCCCGGACCGCACCGGAAGGACAGTGGACTGACGGGACGCCCCCGGACACTCCACCGACCCCGAGTACACAGACCCCGCCCCCTGGCACCCCGACCGACCTCTGCCGTCCCCGAGTACACGAACCCGGCCCGCACGTCCCGATCCGCTCTCCCGACGCCGAGTGCACGGACGCCAACCCCTACATTCCGACCGACCTCTCTCGCACCCCCCACCCCACCCCATCCCCCACCCCCACCCCACCCCCCGTACCCTCCCCCCATGATCACTTCAGGCACCCACGTCCGCATCGCCCGGCCCTCCCTCGACCTCGCCGCCGCCGAGCGGTTCTACGTCGACGGGCTCGGGCTCGGGGTCCTGTGGCGGAGCAGCGACATCGCGCCCGGGGAGCACGAGCTGGTGATGGTCGGGCCCGTGGGCGGGGGCTGGCACTTCGAGCTCACCCGGGACCCCGAGAACCCCGTCGCACCCTCCCCCACCGTCGACGACCTGTTCGTCGTCTACCTCGGCGAGGCCCCCGACGAGGCCCTCGTCCAGCGGCTCGTCGAGCACGGCGGGACCCGGGTCGCCGCACACAACCCGTACTGGGACGAGTACGGGGTCACCGTCACCGACCCCGACGGCTACCGCCTCGTGCTCTGCTCCCGCACCTGGGGCTGACCCCTAGGAGGCGGGCCAGAACTGGGCCAGCGCCGCCTCCTTGTACGGCGCCGGGCTCACGCTCAGCTCCCCCGCGAAGGGGCGGTCCAGGGCCATCACGAGCAGCAGGCTGAAGCCGATCAGACCGGCCACCGCCGAGACGAACAGCAGCTGCATCTTCAGGCTGCGCAGCCCGAAGAGGAACGTCAGCGGGAGGATCACCAGCGCGCCCCCGTAGACCAGGACCTGGAGCAGCATCGGCAGAGACGATTCGGCCATGGTCACGCGCGCCCTGCGTTGTGCCGCGACGTCGTTGAGGCGGCCGGCGGCCTCCGAGTAGAACGTCTCGCTGCGGCTGCCGGTGGGCTCGTACGCCTGGAGCGCCTGGTACATCCCGTGCGTCTGCTCGGAGGTCGCTTCGAAGCTGGGCCGGCCCTCACGCATGAGCGGCCACTGGACGTCGACGACGGCGTGCACGTAGTCGCCCACCGCCCGCTCCACGCGGGCGCGTTCGGCCGGCGGGAAGGCCTCGGCACTCCGGACGACGAGGGCGAGGTCGGTGGCCTCGGTCGCGACGACGGTCTGGGTGTTCTCCAGTTGGGTCCAGAGCGTGACGACCACGAAGGCGAGGATGATGCCGTAGATCGCGCCGAACATGCCGAGGGCGACGCCGACCATCTCGTTGTGCTCGCCGCCCGCCAGGTGCGGGAAGCGGCGGCGGGCAGCGAGGCTGCCCCCCACGGCGAGGGCGACGAAGCCGCCGACGAGGAGGATGCCGAGGGTGAACGTGCTGAAGGTGTTGAGCAACCAGAGGATCATGGCCTGCTCAACGATCAACTCCCCCTGAGGGCCCGAGCGCGAGCCCCGCCTCCTGGGCGTCGATGAGCTCGTCCCAGTGCTCGCGCGTCCAGTCGCACGCCGCGTCCAGCGGGCCCAGGAGGCCACGGCCGAGCGGGGTGAGAGCGTACTCGACGCGGCGCTCCGGCGCCGCCTGCTCGGTCCGTACGACGAATCCGTCGCGCTCCAGGGAGCGCAGCGACTGGGTGAGGGACTTGGACGTGATGCCGCGCAGCGGGACCTTGAGCTCCGAGAAGCGGCGCGGTCCGCCCTCGAGGCAGCGCAGGATCAGCGACGCCCACTTGTCGCCGATCCGGAACGGGACCAGCGGGGAGGGGCAGACGGGGTCGAACATCTCCGGGTCCAGCGGCTCTGGTTCACGCATGATCCACACGGTAGGCCGGTACCCGTTCGGTAACCAGGCCCTTTTCTATGGTCGCCCCATGACGAAGAACGAGAGCGGAAGCAAGGTCATCGTGTTCGGGGCCCGCGGGCGGGTCGGCCGGGCCGTCGTCGCCGAAGCGCGGGAGCGCGGGTACGAGGTCACGGAGGCGGGGCGCGGCGACGGGGACGTCACCTCGGCGGCCGATGTGGCGCGGCTGGCGGCGGGGCACGATGCGGCGGTCGTGTCGGTGTACGACGCGCAGGCGGCCCCGGGGGTGTTCTTCCCGGCGGTGGCGCGGGCGCTGGCGGCGGGCCTGGCGCAGGCCGGGGTCGGGCGGCTCGTGTCCGTCGGGCTGGCGTCCGTGCTGCCCACGGGGTCGGGGGCTGCGCTGATGGACACGCCGGGGTATCCGCAGGAGTGGCGGGGGTTCTACGTCGGCCACGGCGCCGGGACCGAGGCCCTGCGGGCGGCGGCGCCGGCGGGGCTGGACTGGGCGGTGCTGAGCCCGGCCGGGGACTTCACTCCCGACGGGGAGCCGGGCGGCGGCTACGCGTTGGGCCCGGCCGACGCCGCCGGCCGGATCACGCACGCCGACTTCGCCCGGGCGGTGCTGGACGAGGTCCGGGCCCCGACCGTGCACCGCACGCACGCGGGGGTGACGGCGGCATGACCGGCATCACGGCCACCGACACCACGGTCACCGACAGCCCGAACCCCTGGGTCGCCGAGCACATCCGCCGCTTCGAGGAGACCGCCGGGCGGCCGCGGCCCGGGATCTCGGACCTGCTGCTGACCACGCGGGGGCGGCGGTCCGGGCTGCTGCGGCGCACGGCGCTGGCCTACGTACGGGACGGGGACGGGGAGGGTGCCGCGTACGTCCTGACGGCGTCGAACGCGGGCGCCGACCGGCACCCCGCGTGGTACCTGAACCTCGCGGCCGACCCCGCCGTCACGCTCCAGGTCGGGACCGAGACCTTCCCGGCGATCGCACGCCGGGCCACCCCGGCCGAGGCGGATCGCCTGTGGCCGTTGGTGGTGGCGGCGATGCCCTCGTACGCGGCCTACCGGGCTGCGGCGGACCGCGAGATCCCGCTGGTGCTGGTCACCCGTACGGGCACCTAGCCGGGTCAGCGGACCGCCGGGGTCTTCGGGAGCCCCTGCAGGGCGGTGCCCGCGCCGGAGAGCGAGGCGTCGGTGGCCTTGGTGGCGGACCCGGCGGCGGAGGCGGTCACGCCCACGGCGGTCTTCGTGTCCTGCACGGCCTGGCCCGGGTGGTTGGCGATGTCGCCGACGCGGCGGGCGAGCGGGGCGGCCGCCTGGAGGGAGGGCCCGTCGGCGTGGGCGGCGACGGGGGTCAGGGCGAGGGCGCCACCGGAGAGGACCAGGGCGGCAAGGCTGCGCTTCATGGCGTTCATACCGTCCAGAACGACCCGCCCCGGCCCCGGTCACCGGCACCCCCGCTTCGGGTTGACGGTCCGTGCTCCACGGCGCCCCGGGGCACCACGCCCGATCCCCCGGCCGGGGGATCGGTCCGGGGGCGCGGGGGTTGGGCAGTGGTTCGGGAGCGGGGTCAGGCCTCGGCCGGCAGGGCCGGGGTGGACTTCGTCAGGATCTCGCCGCGGAAGAAGGCCGGGCTGCGGCGTTCCGTGACCAGCATGATCACCAGGCCGAGGGCCAGCAGGCCGACGCCGATGACGAAGACGCTGCCGACGCCGAGGACGGTGGATCCGGAGCCGTACGACGGGTTCCACATGTCGATCAGCGTCTTGAAGAAGACGGCGGCCAGCAGGAGGCCGCCGAGGACCGGGAAGACGCCCCTGAAGAACAGGTCCCGCGCGGAGCGGCGCAGCTCGCCGCGGAAGTACCAGGCGCAGGCGAAGGCCGTCAGCGAGTAGTAGAAGCAGATCATCAGGCCGAGCGCGAAGATCGTGTCGGTCAGGACGTTCTCGCTGACCAGGGTCATCACGGTGTAGAAGGCGCCGGTCGCGACGCCCGCCATGACGGTGGCGCGGCCCGGGGTCTTGAAGCGCGGGTGGACCTTGGCGTAGGAGGCCGGCAGGGCCTCGTACGTGGACATGGCAAGGACCGTGCGGGCGACCGGGATGAACTGGACGTTAGAGGCTGCGATTTCCACGTCCGGAAGGATTAGATCCGGATCTCGCCGCGCCGAATCGCCTTTGAATCCCGAGGCGGGGGCCGTTCACGTAACCACAATGCAAGGCTCATGCTGGATGTTACCCCCGGTTCGCAGGACGCGGACACGGTGTTCCGATATGCGGAAACCGCAGGAGTGTCCGTTTTGCCCCTTCCGAAAGTTTCCCGTGCGACTTTCCGACGCCCCGTTTGGCGCGAACATGACGATCGCTTTAGAGTCCCGACGATCAAGGTCATCGACACGGGGGACATCCGCGCATGCGCAACAGAACGGCCATCGCCACCGCCACCACCCTCACCGCGCTCCTCACCCTCACCGCCTGCGGGAGCGACGACGGCGCGTACGCCGGGGACATCGCCTCGGTCGGCGGCATCGGCGCAGGCGGCGACGGCAACGGCGGAGCGCCCAAGAAGGGCAACGGCCTCGGCATCAAGGGGCTGGTCAAGGCGGGCTCCATGGCCGAGGCCACCCGCATCGTGGGCAGGTACACCAAGTGCACCGAGGTCTCCAAGGCCCAGGAGGGCTACGACCCGGGAGAGGGCCCGGACGACAAGTACGGGTCGGCGTACTCCGTGACCGAGCGCGGATGGTGCAACGACCGCGGTGACACCGGGATCTTCCTCATCAAGGACCCGAAGGCCTTCCAGACCGCGTTCAAGGCCGACGTCGACAAGGAATACGCCAAACACCCGAACCGGCACGTCAACATGGGCTTCGTCATCGGCCAGGACTTCGCCGTCGGCTCCCAGAGCACGGACACGATGACCGCCATGCTGAACGCGAAGAGCGGGATGGTCGTACTGAACTGCCACCCGGCCTTCAACCCGCCGAGCGGCTACCGCAAGGAGCCGGCCCTGGTGAAGGGCTGCGTCCTCACGGACTACCTCTCGGAGGAGTGAGGGGCGGGGAGTGAGGCGCAGGGGGAAATGCGCGGGTGCGGGGCCGGGCCCCCGTGCCCGCCCCCACCCCCCTGCCCCGCTCCCGGCGGTCCGGCTCAGCCCGCCCAGACGATCGACTGCACCTCGCTGTACGCGTGCAGCGCGTACGAACCCACGTCCCGGCCGACGCCCGAGCGCTTGAAGCCGCCGAACGGGGCCTCCATGTTCCGGCCGATCGTGTTCACGCCGACCCCGCCCGCCCGCAGCCGGCGCGCCACCCGGAAGGCCCGCGCCGCGTCCCCGGACCACACGTAGCTCAGCAGGCCGAAGTCGCTGTCGTTGGCCAGGGCCACGGCCTCGTCCTCGCCCCCGTCGAAGGGGACCACCACGACCACCGGGCCGAAGATCTCCTCCCGTACCACCCGCATGTCGTTCGTGCAGTCCACCAGCAGCGTCGGCGCCACGTAGAAGCCGCGGCCGTCCCCCACCACCGGACGCTCGCCGCCGTAGGCGATCCGCGCCCCCTCCTTCTTCCCCGACTCGACGTACGACTCCACCCGGTCCCGGTGCGCCGCCGAGATCACCGGGCCCACCACGGTGCCGGCCACCGCCGGGTCGCCGACCTTCATGAAGGCCAGGTAGCCGGTCAGCTTCTCCACCAGCTGCTCGTACACCGACCGGTGCACGATCACCCGGGTCGGAGCCGTGCAGATCTGGCCGGAGTAGAAGGAGAAGGTGGTGCCGATCCCCATCACGGCCGCGTCCAGGTCGGCGTCCTCGAAGACGACCGCCGCGCCCTTGCCGCCGAGCTCCATCAGCTGCCGCTTCATCGAGCGGCCGCAGACCTCCGCGATGCGCTGCCCGACGCCCGTGGAGCCGGTGAACGACACCATGTCCACGTACGGGGAGTCCACCGCGGCCTCGCCGACCTCGGCCGAGGCGCCGCAGACCACGTTCACCACGCCGGCCGGGGCGCCCGCCTCGTGCAGGGCATCGGCCATCTTGAACACCGACAGCGGATCCTGCGGGGCCGGCTTCACCACCACCGTGTTGCCCATCGCCAGAGCCGGGGCCACCTTGCCCGCCGGGTTCGCCCACGGGTTGTTGTACGAGGTGATGCAGGTGACCACGCCGACCGGCTGGCGCACCTCCAGCGCCCCCAGGATGCTCGACCTCCCCATCGGGCCGGCCTCGGTGACCTGCGGCGGCAGCCCGCGCTCCACCGGTTCGAGGGCGCCCTTCGCGTACCGCCGGAAGCGCGCGACCCCGACCCCGACCTGCATCCCGCGCGCGATGCCGGTCGGTGCGCCCGTCTCGGCGCGGGCGAGGGCCGACCACGGCTCGTACTCGCGCTGCATGATGTCCGCGGCCCGGTCCAGGACCGCCGCCCGTTCCTCGGGGGCCGTACGGGACCAGCTCTCGAAGGCCTCCGCCGCCGCCCGCGCCGCCTCCTCGACCTGGGCGCGCGAGGCCTCGGGCGCGAGCCCGACCACCGATTCGTCCGCCGGGTTGACCACCTCGTAGTACCCGGCGGCGGGCTCGACCCACTCGCCGCCGATGTACAGCTTCTGCCGTACGGGCTCGCTCATCGGGTGCTCACCGTCTTCGTGTCGCGGCCGGAGCGGAGCACGATCCCGGGGATCGCCCCCGTCACCTCGTCGTCGCGGATGGTCTCCACTCCGTTGACGCGAACGGACACGATCCCGATCGCGCGGGCGTCCAGCCGCGGGCTGTCGCCGGGAAGGTCGTGCACGAGGGTCGCCGGACCGGCTTCGATCCGCTGCGGGTCGAACAGCACCAGGTCCGCGTGGAACCCCTCGGCGATCCGGCCGCGTTCGCGCAGCCCGAACAGCTGGGCCGGGTCGTCGGTGAGCATCTTCACCGCCTGCTCCAGCGGCACCAGCTTGCGCCCGCGCAGGCAGTCCCCGAGGAAGCGGGTCGTGTACGGGGCCCCGCACATGCGGTCCAGGTGCGCGCCGGCGTCGGAGCCGCCGAGCATGACGTCCTCGTGCTGCCAGGTCTCGGCGCGCAGCGCCCAGCTCGCCGGGTCGTTGTCGGTCGGCATGGGCCAGAGCACCGTACGCAGGTCGTCGCTGGCGCAGATCTCGACCAGGCACTGGAAGGCGTCCTGGCCGCGCTCGACGGCGATGTCGCCCACGACCCGGCCGGACAGGCCCTCGTTCTCCTTGCTGTACGTGTCCCCGATGACGTAGCGGCCGAAGTCGGCGAGGCGCCGGAAGACCCCGGCCTCCTTGCTGTCGGCGTGGCGCAGCATTCGGGCCCGTACGTCGGCGTCGCGCAGCTTCGCGATCCGCTCGGGCATGGGCAGGCCGAGGATCTCGCCCCAGCCGGGGATCAGGTTCAGCGCGCAGAAGGTGCCCAGCGACATGTTCATGGGGGTGAGGATCGGCATGGTCAGCGCGACGATGCGGCCGCCGGCCTTGCGGGCGCGCTCGCTCGGTATGAGCTGGCGCGGCACCCGTTCGGGGACGGCGGCGTCGATGGTGAGGACGTTCCAGTTCAGGGGGCGGCCGGCGGCGGCGCTCATCTCGACGAAGAGGTCGATCTCCTCGTCGGCGAACTGGTCGAGGCAGCCGGCGACGATGGCTTCGAGCTGGGTGCCCTCGTGTTCGGCGACGGCCTTCGACAGCGCGATGAGCTCGGCGGGCTTGGCGTGGCGGGAGGCCACGGGGGCGCCGTCGCCGTCTGAGTGGGTGGCGGACTGGGTGGTGGACAGGCCCCAGGCGCCGGCGTTCATGGCGTCGTGGAAGAGGTCGAGCATCTGCTGCATCTGCTCGGGGGTGGGCTGGCCGCCGACGGCGTCCGCGCCCATGACGTGCCGGCGCAGGGCGCAGTGGCCGACCATGAAGCCGGCGTTGACGGCGATCCGCCCTTCGAGGGCGTCGAGGTACTCGCCGAAGCCGGACCAGGTCCAGTCGACGCCTTCCTCGAGGGCCTTGAGGGCCATGCCCTCGACCTTGCTCATCATGCGGCGGGTGTAGTCGGCGTCTTCGGGGCGGGCCGGGTTGAGCGGGGCCAGGGTGAACCCGCAGTTGCCGCCGGCAACGGTGGTGACGCCGTGGTTCATGGAGGGGGTCGCGTACGGGTCCCAGAACAGCTGGGCGTCGTAGTGGGTGTGCGGATCGACGAAACCGGGGGTCAGGACCAGGCCGGTCGCGTCCTCGCTGGTGCGAGCCTCCTCCTGGACGGCGCCGGACGCGGCGATGACGGCGATCCGCCCGTCGCGGATCCCGACGTCGGCGACGTACGCGGGTGCGCCGGTCCCGTCCACGACGGTGGCTCCGCGGATGAGGTGATCGAGCATGGCATCCCTTCTGCGGTGTGGTGTGCGGGTGCGGCGCCGCTGCGGGGCGCGCTGCCCCCGAACCCCCGCGCCTCGAACGCCGGCGGGGCTGGATCCGGGCGCTGCCGTCCGCCAGGCGCGGCCGGGTTGCCCGCAGGGCAATCTCGGCCCCGCCGGCGTTCGCGGCGCGGCGTCTGGGGCGGAGCCCCAGCAGCGGCGCCCCGAACGCCGGGCGGAGCCCCCGTGCCCCGGCCGGTGGCCGCCCGGCCGGGGCGGGTGCCGGGCGGCGGTCCGGGAAGACGCCGCCCCGTCTGGGGCCTTGGGGCCGGGCCCGGACTCCACGGGCCCCGCCCCCTGCCGAAGCCAGGCGCTAAGCGGCCTGGCGGAAGCGGGTGGTGCGGTGGACCGGGTCCGTGTCGATCTTCGGGATCACGTGCTCGCCGATGAGCTTGACGGTGGTCATCGTGTCCTCGTACGAGACGCCGGTCGGCAGGCCGAACGACAGCTGGTCGGCGCCCGCCTGCTCCCAGCGCTTGCACTGTGCGAGCACCTCGGACGGGTCTCCGCAGATCAGCAGTTCCTCGGCGATCAGCAGCTCGATGATCTCCGCGTTGTACTCGGGCAGCGTCTCGGGCCACTGCGGGATCGCCTCGGGCCGCGGGAAGGTGTCGTGGTAGCGGAAGACCAGCGACTGGAAGCGGTTCATGTTCGCGTTGACCGCGATCTCCACCGCCTTGTCGTGCGTCTCGGCGCATATCGCGGTGGAGGTGACCATCACGTTGTCGTTGACGAACGCGCCGATGGCCTTGGCCTCCTGGATGGCCGTCTTGTACTGCTCCAGCACCCACTCCATGTCGGAGACCTTCTGGACGCTGAACCCGAGGACGCCGAGGCCCTTCTTCGCGGCCATCGCGTACGAGGAGGGGGAGCCGGCGGCGTACCACATGGCCGGGTGGGCCTTGCCGTACGGCTTGGGGAAGATCTTCCGCGGCGGCAGCGACCAGTGCTTGCCCTGGAACCCCTCGTACTCCTCCTGGAGGAACATCTTGGGGAACTCGGCGATGGTCTCTTCCCAGATCTCCTTGGTGGCGTTCATGTCCGTGATGCCGGGCAGGAATCCGAGGATCTCGTGGCTGCCCGCGCCGCGGCCGGTGCCGAACTCGAAGCGCCCCTTGGAGAGGTGGTCGAGCATGGTGACCTTCTCGGCCACCTTGACCGGGTGGTTCACGGGGGCGAGCGGGTTGAAGATGCCGGAGCCGAGGTGGATGCGCTCGGTGGCGTGGGCGAGGTAGGCGAGGAACACCTCGTTCGCCGACAGGTGCGAGTACTCCTCCAGGAAGTGGTGCTCGGAGGCCCAGGCGTACTTGAAGCCGGACTTGTCGGCCTGGATGACGTACTCGGTCTCCTCGACCAGCGCCTTGTGCTCTGCCTCGGGGTCGACCTTGGACCGCGCCTCAGGCACGTATCCCTGCACGAAGAGCCCGAATTCCAAGGGGGTTCACCGTCCTTTGATTTCTGACGTGTCGTCAGATTTGATGAGTCGACTGTTCCACCGCAGAAGCGGGAGCGTCAATACCTGACGCTCCATCAGATGAGCTGGGCGGGAGATCTAGAGGATGCTGACGCCCGCCATCCAGCCACCGTCGATCACGAACGGCTGGCCGGTGATGTACGAGGAGTCCTCGCTGCTCAGGAACAGGGCCAGCTTGGCGATCTCGTCGGGCCGGCCCACCCGCCCCATCGGCACGACCCGCTGGTAGAGCTCCGCCATCGCGTCCCGGGCCTCGTCGCTCATGTTGGCCGGGTCCAGCAGGCCGGGATTGGCCATCGGGGTGTCCACGGCGCCCGGGCACATCGCATTGACCCGGATGCCCTTGGCGGCCAGCTCCAGCGCAGCCACCCGGGTCAGGCCGACGATCGCCGCCTTGGTCGCCGCGTACGAGCCGACGTACGCCATGCCTGTCAGGCCTGTGTACGAGGAGGTGTTGACGATGGTGCCGCCGCCGGCCGCCTCGATCTCGGGGGCGACCGTCTTGATGCCGAGGAAAGCGCCGACCTGGTTGACCTGGACCAGCTGCTGGAACTCCTCCAGCGGGGTCGAGACCAGCTCGTTGAAGCGCAGGATGCCCGCGTTGTTGACCAGGCCGTCGATCGGGCCGAAGGCCTCCTTGGCGGCGGCCACGGCGGCCGCCCAGTCCTCCTCCCGGCTCACGTCCATCCGTACGTACCGGGCGCGGTCCTCGCCTATCTCCTTGGCGACGGCGGCGCCCTGCTCGTCCAGCACGTCGCCGAGGAGCACCTTGGCACCCTCGGCGGCGAAGAGGCGGGCCTCCTGCTCGCCCTGGCCGCGCGCCGCACCGGTGATGACGACGACGCGCCCGTCCAGCTTGCCCATGCCCGTACTCCTAGTCGTTGAGAAGCGGGCCGACCTCGGCCCCGAAAGCGGTGATCTGGTCGGTCAGTTCGGCGCGGTCGCGGCTGCGGAAGCGGACCTGTATCTGGTCCACGCCGAGCCCCCGGTACGCGCGGAGGGACTCGGCGAGCGCCTCCGCCTTGCCGGTGAGGGTCCGGCGGCCGGTGTCCCAGCCGGGCTCGCCGACGTACAGCGCCTCGGTGATCGCGCCGAACTCGATGGGGTCCGCGACCCCGGCCGCGGCGCGGAGCTCCTTGATCCGGGCGATCTGGCCCGGCAGCCTGTCGCGCGGGTCGCCCTGCGGGAGCCAGCCGTCGCCGCGTACGGCGGCCCGGCGCACGGCGGCGGGCGAGGAGCCGCCGACCCAGACGGGGATGCGGGCCTGGGCGGGGCGGGGCAGCTGGCCGAGGTCCTTGAAGGAGAACAGCTCGCCCTCGAACTCCGGGTACTCCTCGGGCCCGAGGGCGGCGCGCAGCGCGTCCAGGGTCTCGTCGAGGACGGCCCCGCGGCGTGCGAAGTCGACGCCGAGGACCTCGAACTCCTCCTGCACGTGGCCCGCGCCGACGCCGAGGATCAGCCGGCCGCCCGAGAGGTGGTCGAGGGTGGCGTACTGCTTGGCGCTGAGCAGCGGGTGGCGCAGGCCCAGGATCGCGACGTGGCTCAGCAGCCGTACGCGCCCGGTGATCCCGGCGAGGAAGGCGAGGGTGGCCACCGGGTCGTACCAGACGGTGCTCATGGGTCCGGCGAGCCGGCGCGGGATGGCGACGTGGTCGCAGGTGGCGACGTACCCGAAGCCGGCCCGGTCGGCGGCCCGCGCCACCTCGGCCAGGTCAACGGCGGTGGCCGAGGCCTCCCAGGGCTCGGCGTAGATGGTGCTCTGCGACTGGATCGGGAGCTGCATCCCGTAGACCAGCCGGCCCTCCGCAAACACGCGCGCCATGCCGCCACCGCCTCCGCTTTGTCCGTCGCCCACGTTTTCGGCTGCCGATTCGCGTCCCGCCGGCGCCGGGGGCCATCGTCATAGCTGACGGACCGTCAGGCAAGGGGTTCGACCCTGCCTGTGCATGCCACGAGAGGTGGCGGGTACGGGTGCGTACCCGTACCCTGAGGGGAGGGAAAGGAGCACGCCGATGCCCGACGCCAACATCCGTATCCCCGAGGAAGCCAAGGACAGGCTCGCCGCCATAGCGGCTGCGGAGGGCTTGTCGCTGCGCGCCTACCTGGCCCGTCTCGCCGAGACGCTGCTGACCCCGGCCGAGCGCGCCGAGCGCGCCGAGCGCGCGCGTCTCGCACTGCACGAGTGGAACGGCTACGCACCGACGACCGCCGAACAGCGGAACCTCGACAGCGAGCTGGACCGGCGCCTGGCCGAGGCGAGGGGTCTGTGACGGAGATGCACATCGTGCTGGACGAGACGGCGATGCTGGCGGCGGGCCAGGGGAACGTCCTGGCCTCCCGTCTCATCCATCGCGCCCACGCCGAGGCGGGCTGGTTCCTGTACGCCCCCTCCTGTGCGCTCGTCGAGGCCGACCGAACACGATCCGGGACCGCGGAGCACCTCGCCGCGCTGCCCGGCATCACCATCCTCGATCTGGACCTGCCTGCCGCCCTCTCAGTCGCACGCCAGGAAAGCTGGGCCGCGGCCCACAGTCAGTACGCGGCCGAGCCCACACCCGAACGCCCCGAGGGAGCGGTCGTCGCCACGACGTTCCCCAAACGGTGGGAAGGCGAGCCGGTCCGCATCCTGGACCTCAATCCCTGACCGTGCACCGGCCGGTCAGAAGCCGGCCGGTCCCATCACGATGACCGGCTTCGCCGCCGGGTCCAGGGTGGTCAGGAGCTTCTTCATGGCCTCCTTCGAGATGCCGATGCAGCCCTGCGAGGGGCCGTTGTGGTCGACGTGGAGCCAGATGCCACCGCCCTTGTCCTCGCCCTCCGGCTTGAACAGGTCCAGCGGGGAGACCCCCGTCCGGCGGTTGTAGTCGATCGCGATGACGTGTTCGAACGCACCCGCGAGGGACTCGCCGTTCACGCCCCGGCCGGTGGGGACGAAGAGCCGGTTGCGGTCGTACGGGAACTTCGTGCCCGGCGGCTTCTCCAGCAGACCGCCGGCGTCGCTCAGGGTGAACACGCCCACGGGGGTGGTGAGGTCCCCGTCCTCGCGCTCGGCGGAGTTCCAGCCGCTGGCGCCGTTGTGCGCGGGCCAGCTCTCGGTGGCCCGGACCCAGTCGGCGCCGGCCGCCGGCCGGGTGTAAAGGGTCGCCGTGGACTCCGAGGAATCCCTCGCCTTGCCGGCGACGAGGAGGAGCTGGCGGGCGGTGGCCGGGATCCTGGCCAGGGTCTCGTCGCTGACGCCGGCCAGGCCTTGGTCGGGGTCGTCCGGGGCTGCGGTGGCGCCCGGTGCGCCTGGGGCCCCGGAGGCTGCCGGCGCCCCGGGGGCGCCGCGTACGCCGCGGGTGGCGCGGGGTACGCCTGCGGGGCTTGTGGGGTTGGTGGGCTTGTCGGCGCCGACCGCACCGGCCGCCTCCCCCGGGCGGTCGCCGGTCCGGGCCTGGGGCGTGGCGCCGGAGTTGTCGTCCTGGGCCGTGTACGCCCATCCGGCCCCGAAGGCCAACAGGCCCAGGGCGGCGGCGACGGCCACCCGTCGGGGCGAGAGGGCGGTCCGGGACATGCGGGGACTGCGGGAGCGGGCGCGGGGGTGCTTGCTCATGGCTCCGACGGTACACATGGGAACATTCAGGACTCCTGAAGCGGCGGCCGGAGCGGCGCGGGTCCCACCGGAAAGCGGACCCTGACGGTCAGTCCGCCGCCCGGAGCGGGATTGGCCCGCGCCACCAGCTTCGCGCCGTGCGCCCGCGCGATCGAGGCCACGATGGAGAGCCCGAGGCCCGCGCCCTCGCCCGCGGTGTGCTGTCGCTCGGCCCGCCGCCGGAACGGCTCCAGCAGCCGCGGTACGTCGGCGGGGTCGATCACCGGGCCGGTGTTGGACACCGTCAGCATCCCGTCGGCGGAGGCCGCCACGCCGATCCGGCCGCCCGGCCGGTTGTGGCGTACGGCGTTGCCGAGCAGGTTCCGCACCAGATGGCCCAACAGAGCCCGGTCACCGGTCACGGTCAACGGCGCAAGGTCCCGCACGACGGCGGGCCGCCCGGCGGCCGGGGCGGCGCCCGGGGCGGGCTCCGCCTCGGCCTGGGCCGCCTCGGCGAGTTCGGTGGCTGCTGTACTCCGGCCTCTCGCGGGCCGAGCGCGGCCGGCGGGCGGCGCGGGCCCTGGAGCGGGTGGGCCTCGGCGACCGGATGGAACACCGGCCGCACGAGCTGTCGGGCGGGCAGAAGCAGCGCGTGGCGATCGCCCGGGCGGTGGCCGGCGAACCGGAGCTGCTGCTGGCGGACGAGCCGACGGGCGCACTGGACTCGGCGTCGGGGCAGTCGGTGATGGAGCTGCTGCACGAGCTGAACGGGGACGGGGCCACCATCGCCGTGATCACCCACGACCAGGAGATCGCGGCGAGCCTGCCGCGGCAGGTGCGGATCCGGGACGGGGAGATCGTGGCGGACGTGTGGAACACGGCGGGGGCGAGGGAGCAGTGAGGGCGTCGGTGAGGGCGTCGATGAGGGCCTCGCGAAGGCTGACCCCGGCCCGCCTCGGCCCGCGGGACGTGCTGCACGTGGGCTCGGCGGGGCTGCGCTCGCGCCCGATGCGGGTGTTCCTGTCCGCGCTGGGGATCGCGATCGGCATCGCGACGATGATCGCGGTGGTCGGGGTGTCCTCGTCCAGCCAGGCCAAGCTCCTGCGGGAGCTCGACAAGCTGGGCACGAACATGCTGGTGGCGACGCCGGGCCAGTCGATGTTCTCGGGGCAGGACACGAAGCTGCCGAAGGAGGCCCCGGGCATGATCTCCCGTATCGAGGGGGTCGAATCGGTGGGTACGACGGGCGACGTCGCGCAGTCCGTACGGCGCTCGGAGAACATTCCGAAGGAGGAGACGGGCGGGATCGGTCTCAAGGCGGCGAAGGACGACCTGCTGGAGGTGCTGCGCGCCCGGATGCAGAAGGGGACGTGGCTGAACGGGGCCACCGGACGCTACCCGTCGGTGGTGCTCGGGAACGTCTCGGCGGAGCGGCTGGGCATCACCGAGCCGGGGCAGCAGGTGTTCATCGGCGGCCGGTACTTCACGGTCATCGGCATCCTGGACCCGATCCCGCTGGCCCCGGAGATCGAGCGCTCGGCGCTGATCGGCTGGGAGGCGGCGGAGCAGCTGCTCGGCTTCGACGGCCACCCGACGGCGGTGTACGAGCGCTCGGCGGATGACCGCGTGGCGGCGGTCCGCAGCATGATCGCCCCGACGGCCAACCCGCAGTCGCCGAGCACGGTCTCGGTGACGGACCCGTCGGCGGCGCTTCAGGCGAAGGCGGCCACGGAGGGCGCGTTCAGCACGCTCCTGCTGGGGCTGGGCGGGATCGCCCTGCTGGTGGGCGGGGTCGGCGTCGCGAACACCATGATCATCTCGGTGTTGGAACGCCGCCACGAGATCGGCCTGCGCCGTTCGCTGGGCGCGACCAAGGGCCAGGTGCGCATCCAGTTCGTGACGGAGTCCCTTCTCCTGTCGGGCCTCGGCGGCCTGGCGGGCATCGCCCTCGGCGCGGCGGCCACGGCGGCCTACGCCCGAGCGGGCGACCTCCCCTGGGTGGTCCCCCTCTGGGCGGTTACGGGCGGCTTCGCCTCAACTCTGGCCATAGGCACCCTGGCCGGCCTCTACCCAGCAGTCCGCGCAGCCCGCCTGTCCCCGACGCTGGCGCTGCAGGCGGGGTGAGGGGGCGGACGTCGTTCGCACTGCGGGGGTGAGGGGCGGGGGCCAGTCGGCGGCGACGGGCCGGGTACCCGGCGGGGCGGCGGCACGCGTGCGCGGGGCGGGACTTCGGGGCCGTGGGCGCGTACTCCGCGGCGGAGCGGGCTGGTGGGGACCTCCGGGGCGTGTGCATGGACTCCGCGGCGGAATGGCCGACCCGGGACTCCGGGGCCGGGGCCTGCGTACTCCGCGTCGGAGAGGCCGGCCGGGACCCCGCCCCACGCGTCCCGGCCGGCCTCTCCGGCGCCGAGTGCACGGACCCCGTCCCCAACCCGCCCCCCGAACCCCGTCGCCCCGCGCCCTCCCCGGTCGTACGCTGATCTGATGAGAACTCCCAGGCAGGCAGCCCGCATTGTCATCCTCTCCCCGACCGGTTCGGTGTTCCTCTTCCGTGAGAACAACATCGAGGTCGGGATCCACTGGCTGCCGCCCGGTGGGGGGATCGATCCCGGGGAGACTCCCGAGGAGTGCGTGCGGCGGGAGTTGCGGGAGGAGACCGGGTGGACCGACCTCGAGCCGCAGCGGCTGCTGTGCACCTGGGAGCACGACTTCACCCACGAGGGGATCCCCGTACGCCAGCACGAGCACATCTACGTCACCACCGGCCCGCGCCGTGATCCCGTCCCCGAGTCGCCCGACGCGCACTGGCGCTGGCTGTCGCAGCAGGCCCTGGCCTCGCTCGGGGAGCCGCTGTGGCCGCCGCGGCTCGCGGACCTGCTGGCCGGCGCGCCGGCCGAGCCGGTCCACCTCGGGCTGGTGGTCTGACACCGGAAAAGCCGCGCGACACCCCGCCAACGAGGACAGGAACTGTCCTACTTGGTGTCTAGAGTCCTGGCAACTGCCATCGACAACGAGCTGGGGAGCCTCCATGCTGCGAGGTCTGACCACCGTCAGTTTCTGGGCCGCCGATCTGGACGCGGCCAAGGCCTGGTACACCGAACTCCTCGGCACCGGCCCCTACTTCGAGCGGCCGGGGTACGCCGAGTTCCGGCTCGGCGACTACCAGCACGAGCTCGGGCTGATCGACCGCCGCTACGCGCCCGCCGGCGCGCCCGCGGAGCCGGGCGGGGCCGTCGTGTACTGGCACGTCGACGACGTCGACGCGACCCTCGAGAAGCTGCTGTCCATGGGCGCCAAGCAGTACGAGCCGCCCACGGAGCGCGGTCCGGGCTTCGTCACCGCCTCGGTGGTCGACCCGTTCGGCAACGTCCTGGGCTTCATGTACAACGCGCACTATCTCGACGTGCTCGGCGAGCGCCCCTGAGCCGCGCGCGGCTCAACGGGCCGCGGAGGTCGCCTTCGCGTACAGCGTCGCCGCGTACTCGCCCAGGATCGTGCTCGTCGACACGTCGTCCGTGTCGCCGCCCGTCAGGATGCCGATGATCTTCCCGTCCTTCGCGAGCCAGGCGCTGCCGCTCGTGCCGCCCGGGAAGTCCGCGCAGTCGAAGCGCTGCTCCGTCTCGGTCTCGCGGATCGCCGATGCCGTGCACGTGCGCGGGACCTTGCGGTCCGCCGGGTAGCCGGTGACGGTGATCTCCTCGCCCGTGCGGCCCGTGGTGTCCAGGGTTGCCGCGCCCGTGACGTCCTCGATGTTGCGGCCGGCGGCGTCCGGGGCGAGGCGGGCGAAGGCGAGGTCGTAGTCGTCGTCCGTACCCTCGGCCCAGCGGGGGTCCTCGAAGACCTCCTCGATCGTCCAGGCTCCGTACGGGGCTCCGCCGTTCGCGTACGCGGGTGCGAAGACCGCTCCGCCGTCGCCGGCCTTCCCGGCGATCAGGCAGTGCCCGGCGGTGACGATCAGGTTCTTCCCCGGGCTGTGCACCACGGTGGCGGTGCAGAAGTGGTCACCCTGCACGCCGCCTTCGAACAGGGCCCCGGTGAAGGCGGCGGGGCTGCCCGGCCGGGGCGTGCCCGAGGTGTTCAGCTGCGGCTGCTTCGCCGCTTGCGATCGTGAAGACGGGCTCGGCGAAGGCTTCGCCGGGGCCGCCGCCTTGACGTGCGTGCCCGACCCGCCCTCCGAGGCCGGCACCACCTTCGTCATGGCAGCGGACGCGCCCAGCGCCGCCACCGCGCACAACACCCCGGTCACCACGGTCCGCTTGTCCACCGCCACCGCCCCTCCCACTTTGCTCCGGCGAAGCATGCCTTGATGTTCGCCTTCGCCGCAAGGGGACCCCCGGGCTCCCGCCTACGCGCCCGCCCACAGACCTTCCGGCGTCAGGCCGAGGAGGTCGATCGCGTTGCCGCGCACGATGCGGTCCACCACGTCCGGCGCAAGGTGGGACATCTGAGCTTCGCCCACCTCCTGCGACTTGGGCCACGTCGAGTCCGAGTGCGGGTAGTCCGTCTCGTAGAGGACGTTGGCCACGCCGATCGAGTCCAGGTTCTTCAGCCCGAAGGGGTCGTCGAAGAAGCATCCGAAGACGTGCTCCGCGAAGAGCTCCGACGGCGGACGCAGCACCTTGTCCGCGACGCCGCCCCAGGCGCGGTTCTCCTCCCAGACCACGTTCGCGCGTTCCAGGATGTACGGGATCCAGCCGATCTGGCCCTCCGCGTACATGATCTTGAGGTTCGGGAAGCGTTCGAACTTGCCGCTCATCAGCCAGTCGACCATCGAGAAGCAGCAGTTGGCGAAGGTGATGGTGGAGCCGACCGCGGGAGGGGCGTCCGCCGAGGTGGACGGCATGCGCGACGAGGAGCCGATGTGCATGGCGATGACCGTGCCGGTCTCGTTGCACGCCTCGAGGAAGGGGTCCCACTCGTCGGTGTGGACGGAGGGCAGCCCCAGGTGCGGGGGTATCTCGGAGAAGGCGACCGCGCGCACGCCGCGCGCCGCGTTGCGGCGGACCTCGGCGGCGGCCAGCCGGGCGTCCCACAGCGGGATGAGGGTCAGCGGGATGAGCCGGCCCCGCGCCTCGGGGCCGCACCACTCCTCCACCATCCAGTCGTTGTACGCCCGTACGCCGAGCAGCCCGAGCTCGCGGTCCTTGGCCTCGGTGAAGGTCTGGCCGCAGAAGCGCGGGAAGGTCGGGAAGCAGAGCGCCGACTGGACGTGGTTGACGTCCATGTCCGCGAGGCGCTCGGGAACCGAGAAGGACCCCGGGCGCATCTGCTCGTACGTGATCACCTCCAGCTTGATCTCGTCGCGGTCGTAGCCGACGGCGGTGTCGAGCCGGGTGAGGGGGCGGTGCAGGTCTTCGTAGACCCACCAGTCGCCGATCGGACCGTCGTCTCCCTTGGCGCCCATCACGGGGGCGAACTTGCCGCCGAGGAAGGTCATTTCCTTCAAGGGGGCGCGGACGATCCGGGGGCCGGTGTCCTGGTACTTGGACGGGAGCCGGTCCCGCCAGACGTGGGGAGGCTCAACCGTGTGGTCGTCCACCGAGATGATCTTCGGGAAGGTCTCCATGGCCTCCACGGTAGCGTCAATCTGACGAACCGTCAGCTAGTTGGACGGCGATTGGGAAGCGATCAGTCCGACACGGGCTGACGGGTAAGCGCAACACAGGGCAGACTGGCCCTTACACCGACGGAAGGCAGGGGGGACGACAGATGGACGGCATACCGGCCATCCCGCACCAGCGGAACCACCCCGAGGCAGCCCGGCGCCACTCCGCTGCCGCGCCGGACGCCACGGCGGGGGTCCGGCCCGGCAGCCCCGCCGACCCGCAGGACACCGCGGGCGGTGCCGATGCCGGTACTCCGGCCACCGCTTCGGCCGGCACGCCGGCCGCCGCCGCCGACGCGACGGACACCGCGGACTCCGCAGCCACCGCAGCCACCCCCGCCCAAGCCGCCGCCGAGCCGGACATGACCGGCGCCGCCGACGCGTACCCCGCCTCCGCCCGCACCGGCACCCGCTTCGCCGTCCTCGGGCCCATCCGCGCCTGGCGCGGCAGCGAGGCGCTGCCCTCCGGCACCCCCCAGCAGCGCGCCCTGCTCGCCGCGCTCCTGCTGCGCGGCGGCCGTACCGCCACCGCGCCCGAGCTGATCGACGCCATCTGGGGCGAGGACCCGCCGCAGCAGGCCCTCGCCACCATCCGTACGTACGCCTCCCGCCTGCGCAAGGTCCTCGCGCCCGGCATGCTCGTCAGCGAGTCCGGCGGCTACGCCATCCGCACCCCCACCGGCGCCCTCGACCTCGGCATCGCCCGCAGCCTCGCCGCCGACGCCGACCAGGCCCGCACCGCCGGCGACCGCACCCTCGCCCGTACGCTGCTCGCCCGCGCCCTCGACCTGTGGGACGGCGAACCGCTCGCCGGCGTCCCCGGACCGCACGCCGAGACCGAGCGCACCCGGCTCGCCGAGTGGCACCTCCAGCTGCTGGAGACCCGTCTCGACCTCGACCTGGAGCTCGGCCACCACGCCGAGGCCGTCTCCGAGCTGACCGCCCTCACCGCCGCGCACCCGCTGCAGGAACGGCTGCGCGAGCTCCTCATGCTCGCCCTGTACCGCAGCGGCCGGCAGGCCGAGGCCCTCGCCGTGTACGCCGACACCCGCCGGCTCCTCGCCGACGAACTCGGCGTCGACCCCCGGCCCGAACTCTCCGCGCTCCAGCAGCGCATCCTGCGCGCGGACGCCGAACTCGCCCGCGCCGAAGACCCGGCCCCGGCCGCCGCGCCCGCACACGTGAGGCCCGCCCAATTGCCCGCCACCGTCGCCGACTTCACCGGCCGCGCCACCTTCGTCAACGAGCTCGGCGAAATCCTGTCCGGCGTCGGGGGCCAGGTCATGGCCGTCTCCGCGCTCGCCGGGATCGGCGGCGTCGGCAAGACCACCCTCGCCGTGCACGTCGCGCACGCCGCGCGCCCGCACTTCCCCGACGGCCAGCTCTACGTCGACCTCCAGGGCACCGAGCCGCGGCCCGCCGAGCCCGTCGCCGTCCTCGGCTCGTTCCTGCGCGCGCTCGGCACCCCCGACACGGCCATCCCGGACACCGCCGCCGAGCGGGCCGCGCTGTACCGCTCCACGCTCGACGGCCGCCGCGTCCTGGTCCTGCTCGACAACGCCCGCGACGCCGCGCAGGTCCGCCCGCTGCTGCCGGGCACCGCGGGCTGCGCCGCCCTCGTCACCAGCCGGGTCCGCATGGCGGGCCTCGCCGGGGCCCATCTCGTCGACCTCGATGTGATGAGCCCCGAGGAGGCCCTCCAGCTGTTCACCCGGATCGTGGGCGCGGAGCGGGTCGGCGCCGAGCGCCAGGCCGCCCTCGACGTGGTCGGCGCCTGCGGGTTCCTGCCGCTCGCCATCCGCATCGCCGCCTCCCGGCTGGCCGCCCGCCGCACCTGGACGGTGTCCGTCCTCGCCGCGAAGCTCGCCGACGGGCGCCGCCGCCTCGACGAGCTCCAGGCCGGCGACCTCGCCGTCAAAGCCACCTTCGAGCTCGGCTACGGCCAGCTCGAGCCCGCCCAGCAGCGCGCGTTCCGCCTCCTCGGTCTCGCCGACGGGCCCGACATCTCGCTGGCCGCGGCGGCCGCCGTACTCGACCGGCCCGAGCGTGACACCGAGGACCTCCTCGAAGCCTTAGTGGACTGCTCCCTCCTCGAATCGGCCGCGCCCGGCCGCTACCGCTTCCACGACCTCGTACGCCTCTACGCCCGCGCCTGCGCGGACCGCGACGAGCAGCCGCCGAGCGGGCGGGACGCCGCCCTGGACCGGCTGCTGGACTTCTACCTCGCCACCGCCTCCGCGGTGTACGCGGTGGAGCGCCCCGGCGACCGGCTCCCCGCCCACCTGTCCGCCACCCACTACCCCGGCCTGCGCTTCGCCGAGCCGCGCGCCGCCCTGGACTGGCTCTACGCCGAGGCGGACCCGCTGCTGGCCTGCGTCCGGCAGGCCTCCGTACGCTCGACAGGGCAGGGCAGCGTGGTCGACGTGCTGCGCCGTTCCGTCGACCTCCTGTGGGCGGCCAAGGACCTCGCCGAGTCGGGGGCCAACTCCAAGCAGTACGAGTCCGCCGCCGTGGCCCTGCGCGATGCCGCGCACGCCGCGAAGGACCCGCACGCGGAAGGCCGGGCCCGGACCACGCTCACCAACGTCCACCTGGTCGCGGGCCGGTTCGACGAGGCCGACGACGAGGCCCGGCAGGCGATGGTCCTCGCCCGCGAGGCCGGCGACCCGCTGCCCAGCTGCTGGGCGCCGAACGACCGCGGGATCATCGCCCTCTACCAGGGCCGGCACGCCGACGGCGAGCGGTACCTGCTGGAGGCCATCGAGAACTTCCGCGCCGACGGCAACCACATCGGCGAGGCCAGCGCACTGTGCAACCTCTCCCGGATCCATGTCGAACTGGGCCGGCTGACCAGCGCCATCGACCTCGCCGAGCAGGGCATCGCCATATACGACCGGATGGGTCTGACCCTGCGCCTGGCCAACGGCCGCTACGCGCTGGGCATCGCCCTCACGCAGGCCGGGCGGCTCGGTGAGGCGCAGACGCAGCTCACCGAGGCGCTCTCCCTGTTCCACGACAACCGGCAGCCGCTGTGGGAGGGCGTGACGCACTTCCGGCTCGCCGTGGCCCACCTGGCCGCGCACCGGCCCACGCTGGCCGCCGCGCACGCCGAACAGGCCATCGCGCTGCGCGGCATCGGCGGGGAGTGGCGCCGGGCGACCGTGCTGACGCTGCTGGGCAAGGCGCTGCGCAGGCTGGGGCAGCGGGACCGGGCGCGGGTGTGCTGGCGGGATGCCGAGGTCGTCTTCAAGCAGCTGAAGTCGGCCGAACTGGCCGAGGTGCAAGCCCTGTTGGCTTCCGAGATAGCGGCCTGAGCTGCACCGATCGGCGATGAACGAGGCATTCATCGTTCGTTTATCGCCGACCGCCACGATAGGTACATCGACTCACCGCGTCGGGGGGCGCGAGAGTCGGCTGGAGGACCGCCCGTTCGGCGGTCCGCGGGGGAATCGCCGAACGGGCCCGACCCATCCATCAGGAGAACCGATGACGACGAACGAGAACATCCTGCCGAACGACGGCGACATCAAGCCGATGGACAATCACGCGTCCGGCATCGAGATCAAGCCGCTCGACGACAGCCTTGCACCGGGCGTCGACATCACACCGATGGACAATCACGCCTCCGGCATCGAGATCAAGCCGAAGCCGCAGGACAACCACGCTTCGGACGAGGACATCGTGGCGATGGACAACCACGCGTCCGGTCCGCGTCCGTAAGACGTCCCACGGGGGATACGGGGGGCGGGGGGACGGTCCCACGGGGGATACGGGGGACCGGGACCAACGGAGGGACCACGGGGGATACGGGGTCCCGACGGAGGTCACGGGGGGACCGACGGGGGAGCACAACCAACGGGGGAGCACAACAAGGACGGCGGTCGCGGTGGCCCGGAGGGGGAGCCACCGCGGCCGCCGTCGCATGCGTTCCCCACCGGGCCGGGCCCGTGTCACTAGGCTGGGCTCGTGTTCACTTCCCAGGGACCGAGCGTCCGCGAGCTCGCCGTGCAGGCCCTCTCGTCCGTCGAACGCGGGTACGACCTGCTCTCGCCCAAGTTCGACCAGACCCCCTTCCGCACCCCGGACCGCATGCTCGACGCGGTCGAGGAGACGCTCGCCCAGTACGAAGGCTCCTTCGGGAACGGGCTGGACGTGTGCTGCGGGACCGGCGCGGGGCTGGGGATGCTGCGGCGGCTGTGCCGGGACCGGGTGACCGGGGTGGATCTGAGCGCGGGCATGCTGGCCGAGGCCGCGCGGGCGCACCCCGACGAGCGCATCGACCTCGTACGGGCCGACGCTCGGGCGCTGCCGCCCGAGCTGGCCGGCTCGTACGACCTGGCCGTCAGCTTCGGGGCCTTCGGGCACTTCCTGCCGGCCGAGCGGCCCGCCCTCTTCTCCGGCGTCCACGCCGCCCTGCGCCCGGGCGGCCTGTTCGCGTTCCCGATCGGGGCGCCGATCCCGCCGGCCTCCCCCGTGTGGTGGGCGGTGGCGGGCTTCGACGCCGCGATGCGGGTGCGCAACGCCGTGTGGCGGCCGCCGTTCGTCATGTACTACCGCACCTTCCCGCTGGGCGGCGTCCGCGCCGACCTGCTGGCGTCCGGCTTCACGGTGGAGACCCTCCCGCTGGAGCCCTTCGGCCGCCGCGACGACGGAACACCCCGCTGGCGGCTGCTCCTGGCCAGGAAGCCGGCGTAGCAGAGACCTGACCTTCAGCCTGCGGCAGGCCGCACCCGACGGCATCGAGGTCTCACGGGAGATGACCATCCGTCTCGACAAGCGGAGCCGACCCGAGCCGGACGTCCTGGCTGCGGCGGTCGCCTACGATCCCGACCGCACCCGCTACCTCCCCGACGAGGTCGTCCTGGTGATCGAAGTGGTGTCCGAGGAGTCGGCCGACCGAGACCGCTCCATCAAGCCCTTCAAGTACGCCCAGGCCGGCATCCCCCACTTCTGGCGCGTCGAGGACGAGCCGAGTGGGCCCGCCGTCCACGTCTACGAGCTGGACACCGTCACCCGGTCGTACGTGGCCACCGGGATCCATCGGGAATGGCTCAAGGTGGCCGTCCCGTTCCCCGTGACCCTCGACCTGGCCCAGCTCAGCCCCTGACCGGCCGGGTTCCGGGTGGCGGCGGGGCTCAGCAGGCGCGCAGTTTCCGCTTGAGGACCTTTCCGCTCGCGTTGCGCGGGAGTTCGGTGACGAACTCGACCTCGCGCGGGACCTTGTAGTTGGCCATCTCCCGGCGGGACCAGGCGATCAGGTCGTCGGCCGTGAGGGTGGAGCCGGGGCGGCGGACCGCGTAGGCCTTGCCGACCTCGCCGAGGCGGGGGTCGGGGACGCCGACGACGGCGATGTCCGCGATGTCCGGGTGCAGGCCCAGGAGTTGTTCGATCTCGGCGGGGTAGGCGTTGAACCCTCCGACGATGAACATGTCCTTGATCCGGTCGGTGATGCGCAGGTTGCCGTCGGTGTCGAGGACCCCGACGTCGCCGGTGCGCAGCCAGCCGTCGGGGGTGACGGCCGCGGCGGTCTCGGCCGGGTCCTCGAAGTAGCCCTGCATGACGTGGTGGCCGCGGACCCACACCTCGCCCGCCGTGCCGGCGAGCTGGGCGTACCCGTGCTGGTCGGTGATCTTCACCTGCGTGTCCGGGATGGCCCGTCCCGAGGTCGAGGCGATGATCTCGGCCGGGTCGCCGCGGCGGCACATCGTGACGATGCCGCTGGCCTCGGAGAGCCCGTACGCGGTGAGCACGGTGGAGATGTGCAGTTCGCCGCGCAGGCGCGAGACGAGCTGGAGCGGGACGACGGCGGCGCCGGTGACGACCAGGCGGAGGGCGGACAGGTCGTGGTGGTCGCGCTGGGGGTGGTCGAGGAGCGACTGGTGAAGGGTGGGCGGGCCGGGGAGTACGGAGATCCGCTCGGCGGCGATGTTGGCGAGGACGGTGTCCACGTTGAAGACAGGCTGCGGGACCATCGTGGCCCCGCGCATCAGGCAGGCGATGATGCCGGCCTTGTAGCCGAAGGTGTGGAAGAAGGGGTTCACGATCAGGTAGCGGTCGCCCTCGCGCAGGCCTGCGAGCTCGCTCCAGACGTCGTAGCAGCGCAGGGACTGGGCGTGCGTGATGACGGCGCCCTTGGGACTGCCGGTGGTGCCGGAGGTGAAGATGATGTCGGAGGGGGCCTCGGGGCGGATCGACTCGGCGCGCTCGCGCACGGTCTCGGCGCTGATGCCGTCCCCGCCGGCCAGGAAGTCCTTCCAGGTGCGGAAGTCCTGGGGGGCGTCCTCGGCGAGGACGACGACCTGCTCGAGGTGCGGCAGCCCGGGCAGCGGGCCGCGGCCGCCCTCCCCTTCGGCGGCGGCCCGGCGCAGGGAGGCGACGTACGAGGTGCCGAGGAAGGTGCCGGTGACGAAGAGGAGTCTGGCCCGGCTGCGCCGCAGGACGTACGCGGCTTCCGAGCCTTTGAAACGGGTGTTGAGGGGGACGAGGACGGCGCCCGCCGAGACGGCGCCGAGCGCGGAGACGATCCACTCCAGGGTGTTGGGGGCCCAGACGGCGACCCGGTCCCCCGGCTCGACCCCGGCGGCGATGGCGGCGGCCGCGGCCCGCTCGACGCGCTCGCCGAGCTGCGCGTAGCTGATGCGGACACGTCCGTCGACGACGGCCTCGCGGTCGGCGTACTGCCCGGCCGCCGCGCGCACCAGTCCCGCGATGCTGCCCCAGCGCAGATCCCCCCGCACGTCTTCGCTCATCGCACACCCCTCCCAGTAGCTGACTATCCGTCAGATTAGCTGTAGCCTTCGCGGCTGTCAGTACTGGTGCAGCCCCGGAGGTGGCGATGGCGGCAACACTCAAGGACGCTACGGCGATAGTCGGGATCGGCCAGACCGCCTTTGCCAAACGGCTCCCCGAGTCCGAGAAGGAACTGGCCTGCCGCGCGATCCTGGCCGCCCTCGCGGACGCCGGGATCGCCCCGGCCGAGGTCGATGCCTTCTCCTCCTACACGATGGAGGAGACCGACGAAGTGGAGGTCGCCAAGGCCATCGGCGCCGGCGACGTCACCTTCTTCTCCAAGATCGGCTACGGCGGCGGCGGTTCCTGCGCCACCGTCGGCCACCTCGCGGCCGCCGTCGCCACCGGCCAGGCGAGCGTCGGCGTCGCCTGGCGCTCGCGCAAACGCGGCTCCGGCCCGCGCCCCTGGAAGAACACCGCCGTCCAGCTGCCCACCCCCGGCCAGTGGACCCGCCCCTTCGGACTGCTGCGGCCCGCCGACGAGATCGGCATGCTGGCCCGCCGGTACATGCACGAGTACGGCGCCACCCGCGACCACCTCTTCAACGTCGCGATGGCCTGCCGCAACCGGGCCAACGAGAACCCGGCCGCGATGATGTACGAACGCCCGCTGACCCGCGAGATGTACATGACCGCCCGCATGATCAGCGACCCGCTCTGCCTCTTCGACAACTGCCTGGAGACCGACGGGGCGCTGGCCTGCGTGATCGTTTCCGCCGAGCGGGCCCGCGACTGCCGGCAGAAGCCCGTGTACGTCCACTCCGTCGCCCAGGGGCTGCCCGCCCAGCACCACGGCATGGTCAACTACTGGAACGACGACCCGCTGTCCGGCCCCGCCTGGACCGCCGCCCGGCACCTGTGGAAGCAGGCCGACTTCGGACCGCAGGACGTGGACGTGGCCCAGATCTACGACGCCTTCACCCCGCTGATCCCGCTCTCCCTGGAGGGCTACGGCTTCTGCGGGCGCGGCGAGGGCGCCGCGTTCACCGAGGGCGGCTCCCTGGAGATCGGCGGCCGGCTCCCGATCAACACCGGGGGCGGCGGACTGTCCGAGGCGTACGTGCACGGCTTCAACCTGATCAACGAGGGCGTCAAGCAGCTGCGGGGCGTCTCCACCGCCCAGGTGCCGGACGCCGCGACCTGCCTGGTGACCGCGGGCGAGGGTGTCCCGACGTCCGCGATCCTGCTGCGAGCCTGAGGAGCGAGCGACCATGACGACGACCCCGGCACCGGCGACGCCTCCGGCCACGGCCCCTGCCACGGCAACCGCCACGGCGGACCGGCTGCTGCTGCCCGTTCCCGACGAGGACGGCGCCCCCTTCTGGGAGTACGCCGCCCGGGGCGAACTCCGCGTCCAGGCCTGCACCGCGTGCGGCCGGCTCCGGTTCCCGCCCAGACCCTGCTGCCCGCACTGCCAGTCGTTCGACTCGGAGTGGCTGCCGATGAGCGGCCGCGGCCGCATCTGGTCCTACGTACGGCCGCACCCGCCGCTGCTCCCCGCGTACGCCGCGCAGGCCCCGTACAACGTGATCCTCGTGGAGCTCGCCGACGCCCCGCACATCCGCCTCGCCGGGAACCTGGTCACCTCCCCCGGCGCCCCGCTGAACTCGGTGGACCCGGCCCGGCTGCGCATCGGCGCCCGGGTCCAGGTGGTGTTCGCCGAGACCGGCGGGATGACCGTGCCGCGCTGGGTACTGGTGAAGCCATGACGGTACGGGTGGAGCGGGACAAGGCGGCCGGGGTCGCGGTCGTCACCCTGGACCGGGAGCGCAAGCACAACGCGATCGACCTGGCGACGGCCGCCGAACTGGCGGCGGTGTGGCGGGAGTTCCGCCACGAGGACGACGTACGGGCGGTCGTGCTGACCGGCGCCGGACAGGCTGCCTTCTGTACGGGCATCGACCGCGGGGTGGAGGTCCCGCAGCCGCCCTCCCCGTACTCGGTCGACGACCCGCTGCTGTCCGTCGGCCCGAAGGCGAACGACCTGTGGAAGCCGGTGGTCGCCGCCGTCAACGGCATGGCGTGCGGCGGGGCGTTCTACCTGCTGGGCGAGTCGGAGTTCATCGTCTCCTCCTCGGCCGCGACGTACTTCGACCCGCACACGGCGTACGGGATGGTCAGCGCGTACGAGGCCGTGTACATGGCGCAGCGGATGCCCTTCGGGGAGGCCGCCCGGATGTCCCTGATGGGGACGGCGGAGCGGCTCTCCGCGCAGCGGGCGTACGAGATCGGCCTGGTCTCGGAGCTGACGGCGCCCGAGGAGCTGCTCCCGGCGGCGCTGCGGGCGGCGCAGACCCTGGCCGGGTACCCGACGGAGGCCGTGCAGGGCACCGTACGGGCCCTGTGGTCGGCCAAGCAGGCGGCGCTGCAGCAGGCGCTGGCCCAGGCCCCGGCGCTGATCTCGCTGGGGAACCTCCCGCCGGAGCGGCAGGCGGACCTGTTCACCGGGCGCCGGGCGGCCCCGGAGCCGCGGGTGCGCTGAGCGGCGTCGGCGGCGTCGGCCACGCCAGGGGCGTCGGCGGCCAGTGCCGCGTCAGGCGCTAAGCGGCCTCGGGGAAGTGGGGCACGCCCCCGCGCCGCCCGGCGCGGCGCCTCGCCGCGGTCTCGCAGCACGCTGGTACGTCCAGTACAAGCGTGCCGCTCCGCCTTGCGATGCACCGCACCGGACGACGCGAAAACGCAACCCCACTTCCCCGAGGCCGCTTAGTCGATCCGGCCGACGACGCAGGTCTTCACGTCCGCGGCCTTGTCGTCGTGGACCATCGGGGCGGTGACGGTCTGGGTCTCGCGGGCCTTGAGCGTGACGCGGACGGAGGTCCGGTCGACGATGCCGTTCGCGCCCTCGAAGGTGAGCGGGACGTCGACGGTGCGCTGCTTGTCCACGTCGGAGGTCACCCTGAGGACGGCCTTCGGGCTGCCGGGGCCGGCGCAGGAGACGACCTGGGCGTGTGCGGGCGGGCCGGCGCTCTTGGTGGGCGACGGCGTCGACTTCCCGCCACCGTTGCTGTTGTTGTTGCTGCTGTTGTTGCTGTTGTAGCTGCTCTTCTTCTTGGAGCTGGAGCATCCGCCGCCGCTGCCGCTGCCCTTGCTCTTCCCGCCGTGCCCGCCGTGCCCGCCGGACGAGAAGCCCGTGAGCGCGAAGACGACGGCGACGAGCACGGCGGTGAACCTGATACGACGTCCAGCCACCATGGCCCGACCCCCTCCCTGACAACGGCGGGCCACGCTATCACCGCCGTCCGCGCCGGGACACGGGGCCGCATGACGCGCCATGCGCAGGAAACGTGAGGGCCCACCCGGTGCTTGGCCCGCTCACAGTTGCCATGCATATGATCAAAGCCGGCCAACGGGGAGGCACACCATGTCCGGTTCCTTGCGGCGCAGTTGAATGTGAAGACGCTGTGGAAGCTGTGAGGGGATCTGGTGCTGACCTACTACGAAGTCATGACCACGGACCTGGGCCTGCTGACGACGGCCGCCGCCAAATGGGAGGAGATGGCGGGCGAGCTGAAGAAGGTCGAGACCCGCTACGCCGACTCCGTGCAGAAGATCACGCTCGGCGGGGAGACCTGGAACGGGGTCAGCCAGCAGACCGCCCATACGAACTTCGCGGCGACCCGCTACGAGTACACCGCGGCGCAGTCCCAGGCCAAGGCGATCGGGAGCCTGCTGCGCGACGCGCACGAGAAGTTCACCGATCTGAAGAAGAAGCTGGAGAGCGCGCGCGCCGACGCGATAGCCGCCGGCATGACCGTCTCCGAGCAGGGACGCGTCGCGTTCGACTACGCGAAGCTCACGCCCTCCGAGCGCAGCGCCTACCACCACGACCCCGACGGCCAGAAGACGATCAGCGAAGCCGTCGGCAAGTGGCAGCAGCACATCGACGACCGGGTGAAGGCTGTCGCCGAGCTCGACCAGAACGTCAAGACCGCCCTCAGCGCCGCCGTCATCGACAGCAACCGGGACATCTTCGGCAAGGGCAACGACGAATCGCTCACCGGGTTCAACCGCTACGCCGAGGGCGACCTGGACAAGGCCCCCAAGAAGCTCGACGACGGGTCCGGGGACAAGCCCAAGGAGGACGACGGCTTCGAGTTCACCGGACCCGATGCCGGCCTGAAGCTCACCGGCACCAAGTACGGCAAGGAGGGGTCGATCAAGCTCTACGCCGACCTCTTCCACATGACGTACAAGGGCGAGTACAACAACGGGTCGCTGACGCTCGCCGGGATCGACGACATGTACCTGGGCGCCAGGGCCTCCGCGAACTACGGCATCACCGACAAGGGCCTCACCGGCAAGGTCGAGGCGTCCGCGGGTATCCGGGCGATGCTGGAGGGGCACGCCAACTACGGGGTCGTCGGCGGCTACGGGCGCTTCGAGGGATTCGCGGGCGGCGAGGCCTCCGCCAGCCTCACGTTGGGCAAGGAGGGCTTCAACGGCGGCTTCAAGGCGTTCGCCGGCGAGAAGGCCAGCGTCGCCGCGGGCGGGGAGGTCGCCGGGCTCGGCGCCGGTGCCACGGCCGAGGGCTGGTACGGCGCGGGCGCAGAATTCAAATGGGACTTCGGCAAGGGGGAGGACGGCAAGTACCACTTCGGCGGCAAGGCGGGCCTCGCCCTCGGGCTCGGCGGCGCCGTGGGCGGCGAGTTCACGGTCGACCCGGGCAAGGTCAAGGACGCCGCGGGCGACGCGGCCGACTGGGTGGGCGACACGGCCGGCTCCGTCAAGGACGAAGTCACCAGCTGGTTCGACTGATCGACTGATCGACTGATGTACTCCCCCTGTGGAAGGAGGGCCTGAAATGCCCACGACCCTGCCGGTGCCGATCGAGTTCAGCCTGCCGGAAGGCTGGCAAGCCGCCCCTCCGGACGAGGTGGGCGCTCCGGGCGTGGCGTTCATCGCGCTGCACGCGCAGCCGGATGCCGGGTTCACCGCCAACATCACCGTCGACGGCGACTTCCGGCCGGACGCGGCGACGCTGGCCGACATGGCCGAGGAGTCGGTGGAGCGCGTACGCCAGGTCGCCGAGTCGGTGGTGGTGACCAGCCGCCGCGAGCTCGGCTCCGAGGCCTCGCCGGGCCTGGCCCAGAGGCTGACCCTGTCGGCCGTCGCGGGCGGCGTGCGCCGCGACCTCGTCCAGTCCCACGTCTACCTGGCCGTGCTGGACCTCGAGAACCCGCACCGGCGTGCGGTGATCCGGCTGATCCTGACCTCGACCGCGGCGCAGGAGGACAGTGTCGTGGGCGACTACCAGGAGTTCCTGCGCACCGTCAGCCTCGACACCGGGGAGGAAGCCCGCTGATGGGCCGCCTCTGGGACCGGTACATGGGCACGGTGCGCGCCGACAGCGGCGTCCCGGCGATCCCCACCACGGAACTGCGGGCCGCACTGCTCGCGCTGAACGGCACGGGCGTGGTGTTCAGCGTGCGCGAGGCGGGCGGCGGGGGCGCCGACCTGGTGGCGGACTGGAAGGTCATGGAACCCGCCACCGGCTCCGGCATGAGCCGCCGGCAGGTGGAGCGGACCTTCAAGATCTGGATGCGCCTGCTCCCCGGGGAGCGCGTGGTACGGGCCATGGACGAGCAGTGGGCGGTCACGCGGGCCGGCAACCCGCCCGGCCGGACCGTCCAGCGCGAGCACGGCCGCGGACCGATCCACCTCCGGCACAAGGAGTGGACCTTCGAGCGCGACGCCGACGGCCGCCGCCGGAAGGTCGAGTCGTTCCGCCTGGACTCCCGGGACCTGAAGGACCCGCTGCGCACAACGGTCCTCGGCGCGGGCTGGTCCTGGCACGGCGTACGCAAGCTCTGACGAGCACCTGCGCCGGCACGGACATGGCGGCGGCCCCGGCCCCCGGTGAGGGGGCGGGGCCGGCCGGCCGGGTCAGGCAGTGGTGCTGACGGGGATCAGACCGCTTCGACGACGCCCGAGGCCGCGACCTCGATCTTGCCGCGAGTGGTGCCCGAGGGGGAGCCGAGCTTCTCGATCGCGTCGACGATCTCGGAGCCCTCGACGACCTCGCCGAAGACGACGTGCTTGCCGTCCAGCCACGGGGTGACGACGGTGGTGATGAAGAACTGCGAGCCGTTGGTGTTGCGGCCGGCGTTCGCCATCGACAGCAGGTACGGGCGGTCGTGCTTCAGCTGGAAGTTCTCGTCGGCGAACTTCTCGCCGTAGATGCTCTTGCCGCCGGTGCCGTTCTGGTTGGTGAAGTCGCCACCCTGCAGCATGAACTGCGGAATGACGCGGTGGAACGGCGAGCCCGCGTAGCCGAACCCGTGCTGGCCGGTGGCCAGCTCGCGGAAGTTCTGGGCGGTCTTCGGGACGACCTCGTCGAAGAGGGTGAAGACGATGCGGCCGGCGGGCTTGCCGTCGATGTTGATGTCGAAGTAAACGTTGCTCATGGGGTCCATCCTGTCACTCCCGGTACTGCGCGCGACCCGGAGGGGCCCGAAAACCCTCACCCGGCCGTACGGGTCCCCGTTCCCTTGGCGGCGTCCAGGGCGTACACGCAGCGGTCCTTGCTGCACGCATAGACCACGCCCGCCTCGGCCACCGGGGCGCCCGTGATCTCCCCGCCCGTGGCCAGCTTCCAGCGCAGCTGGCCGCCCGCCGCGTCCAGGGTGTACAGGCAGTGGTCGGCGGAGCCGAAGTGCACGCGGCCGTCCGCGACCGCCGGCGGGCCGGTGATCTCGCCGCCCGCGGCGAACCGCCACTTCGGGGTGCCGGTGACGGCGTCGAGCGTGTACAGCGCGCTGCCCGCGCCCAGGTGGACGTTGCCGTTCGCGACCAGCACCGGGTCCGAGGAGGGCCGCGGCTCGGTGGCGATGCGCCAGCGGTCGTTGCCGGTGGCCGCGTCCAGGGCGTAGACAGTGCCCAGGTAGTCGGCGAGGTAGACCCCGCCGCCCGTGACCGCCGCGCCGGGCGCGAAGGCCGGGGCGGCCAGGAAGACCGCGGGGGCCTCGAAGTGCCAGCGGACCCGGCCCGAGGCCCGGTCCACGGACAGCACGCGGGTGCCGGCGGCGATGTAGACGTTGCCGTCCGGGGCCGGGGTGACCCGGACCGGGACGTTGCCGCAGGAGGCCGCGTCGCCCACCGGGTACGACCAGGCCTCGCGGCCGCTGCGGGCGTCCAGGGCGCGCAGCCGCGCGTCCTGCCACACGTACACCGTGCCCTCGTGCAGGACGGGGGCCGCCTCCGGGGTCTCGAAATCGCTCTGGGCGCCGGTCAGCTCCCACAGCTTCTGGCCGCTGGACGCCTCCCAGCCCTGTACGCCGCCCCCGCGCGTGGCGGTGACGACCGTGCCCCGGTCGGCGCGCAGGGCGTACACCCAGGCGTCGGTGTTCAGCCGCCACCGCTCGGAGCCGTCGGAGGCGTCGAGCGCGTAGAGGGAGGGGCCGTCGGACGCGTGGATACGGCCGTCCGCGACGGCCATGGACCAGGCCACGTCGCGGGTCTTGAACTGGCGGCGGCCGCTGGCCACGTCCAGCGCGTGCACCTCGAAGGAGGTCACGTAGAGCAGGTCTCCGGCGACGGTCGGGGTCCCCCAGACCTCGTTCGACATGCGGAAGCGCCACGGCCGCCAGCGGCCGCTGTCCGGGGCCGGGCCGGGGGACGGCACCACGGCCGACGCGGCGGAGGAGGCCTGGGCCGGGACCGAGGCGTGCGAGGCGGCCGGCACGCCGCCCGGCGGGCGGACCCAGCCGGTCGCCGAGTCGGCGGCGGACGCATGCGCGGCCGGAGCCGAGGCGCTCGCGCGCGGCCCGGGCCCGATCGGCACCGGGGAGCCCCCGAGGCGGACCGGCTCGCCGGACGGCGCAGGGGACGGCGCGGGGGACGTCGGCCTCGGCGGGTGCTGCGGGCGCTGCGGGACGGCCTGGCCGGTCCGCGGGTCGACCCACGGGTCGGCGCCGCCGCGCGGCTCCCGGCGGTGCGTGGCGGCCTCGGCGGCGCGCCCGGCGGGGCGGCCGGGCGCGGGGACGGGCGCGGCCGCCGTACGCTGCCCCGCCCGCCGGGCCTCGATCATCGCGACGGCCCGGCCCGGCAGCCACGCCGAGGCGGTACCGCTTTCGTCGCCGCCTTCGAAGAGGTGCGGGGCGAGCTGCGCCTGGAGGTCGGCCGGGGTCGGGCGCTGGGTGGCGTCCATCTGCATGCAGGAGTCGATCAGCGGCCGCAGCTCGTCCGGGAGCCCCTCCAGGTTGGGCTCGTCGCGCAGCAGCATGAACACCGTCTCCACCGGGTTGGCCCCGTGGTACGGCGGATGCCCGGTCGCGGCGAAGACGAGGGTCGAGCCGAGCGAGAAGACGTCGCTGGCGCCCTTGACGCTGCGCGAGTCCTTCGCCTGCTCGGGCGACATGTACGCGGGCGTGCCGACGGCGACGTTCGTCATGGTCAGGCGGGTGTTCGAGACGCCGCTCGCGATGCCGAAGTCGATCACGCGCGGGCCGTCCTCGACGACGAGCACGTTGGACGGCTTCAGGTCGCGGTGGACGAGGCCGGCGCCGTGGATGGACTGCAGGGCCTCGGCGATGCCGGCGGCGAGCCACCGTACGGCCTGGGCGGGCATCGGCCCGCACTCGTTGACGATCTCCTCCAGGGAGGGCGCCGGGACGTACGCGGTCGCCAGCCACGGCACGGCGGCCCGCGGATCGGCGTCGACCACGGCCGCGGTGTAGAAGCCGGACACGGCGCGCGCCGCCTCCACCTCGCGGGTGAAGCGGACCCGGAACAGCTGGTCCTCGGCGAGCTCGGTCCGCACCGTCTTGATCGCCACCCGGCGTCCGGATGCCGACCGCGCGAGATAGACCAGCCCCATGCCGCCGGCGCCGAGCCGTCCCAGCACCTCGAAGGGGCCGATCCGTCTCGGGTCGTGCTGCGTCAGCTGCTCCACCACTCGCCTCACAATCCCCGTACGAGCCCTTGCCGGGCCCGTTTCCACCTGCACGCGCGCCGGCACGGCGGTCGGCCCCGTGCAGCGTCTCACCCCGGGCGCCGCCCGGGGTCGCGCAACCCCGATTCTGTCAGGCCCGCGCCGGGGCCGTGTCGTCACAGTCCGGGCCGGGCGGCGCGGGGGCGTGCCCCACTTCCCCGAGGCCGCTTAGTCCATCGGCCCGCTACGGGGCTCCGAGAGCAGCGCGAACATCGCGCCCTGGTTGTCGGCGACGACCGCGATCCGCCCGTAGGGCGTGTCGAAGGGGTCGGCGGTGACGCGGCCGCCGAGCCGCTTCACCATCGCGACGGACTCGTCGCAGTCCGGGACGGCGAAGTACACGAGGAAGTGCGCCGGCATGATCTCCGGGAACGCGTCGGTGATCAGGCTGCGCCCCATCACGGCGGTTTCCGCGCCGGGCCGGCTGCCGGGCGGGGACCACAGGCGGTATTCGACGCCCGTGCCCGCGTCGTCCTGGTCCTCGGGGACGTAGCCGAAGACGTTGGCGTAGAACACGTCGACCGCGTCGCGGGCCCGCGTGTAGACCTCGCTCCAGCAGTACGTGTACGGCTCCTGCTGGGCCTCGAAGCCGTGGTGGGTGCCGGGCTGCCACAGGCCGAAGACGGCCCCGCCGGGGTCGGCGGCGAGCCCGGCGGCGCCGTACGGGCCCACCGGCTGGGGGTCCATGACCATCTGCCCGCCGGAGGCGCGGATGCGGGCGGCGCACGCGTAGGCGTCGGAGGTGTAGAGGTAGATCCCCCAGACGGTGGGCATGCGGCCGTCGGGTTTGGGGGCGAGGGCGGCGACGTTGCGGCCGCGGCTGTAGGCCTGGGTGTAGCCGCCGTACTCGGGGCCGGCGCTGCCGCTGAAGGTCCACCCGAAGAGCTCACCGTAGAAGCGCTTGCCCGCCTCGACGTCCGGAAGCGAGGCGTCCACCCAGCAGGGTGTGCCCTCCGCGAATGCGGCCATGGCCCGTTTCCTTCCGTTGTGCCCTTTGCCCCGTGCCCCTCAGCCATGATCTGCCCGAAAACTTGTCCACAGCCTGTTGACAAGACTAATCGGGGGATACCGAGAGGAAGCGGTCGGGTCACCCGGGCGGGCGTCCGCTCGGATTTCACACCGGATCCGCCCCGGACCCGCCCGGGACGTACCCGGAACCGGCACCTCCTCGGGGCCTCGCCCGCCCGGGCTCCGGGCGGATTCCGAGCAGATCCCGGCCGGAAACGGCCACCCGACAGGGCCCGGGGTGCGAGCTTCGCCCAGGCCAGGTGTCGCGAAACCCATTTGCAGGCGGCCGAATCGCGCGCAGATCACCCCTCGGTAAGCTGACGGCATGACAGGACAAGTACGCACCGTCGACGGCCGCGTTGCCGGCCGGCGCGGTCAGGCAACGCGGCAGAAGCTGCTGGACTGCCTCAGCGAGATGCTCAGCTCCTCGCCGTACCGCGACGTCAAGGTGATCGACGTCGCGCGCAAGGCCGGCACCTCCCCCGCGACCTTCTACCAGTACTTCCCGGACGTCGAGGGCGCCGTCCTGGAGATCGCCGAGGAAATGGCCACGGAGGGCGCGCAGTTGACGGCGCTCGTCGAGGGCCGCAACTGGGTCGGCAAGGCCGGCTGGCAGGCCGCCGAGGAACTCGTCGAGGGATTCCTGGACTTCTGGCGGCGCAACGACGCGATCCTGCGGGTCGTCGACCTCGGCGCGGCCGAGGGCGACAAGCGCTTCTACAAGATCCGCATGAAGATCCTGAACTCCGTCACCAACTCCCTCACGGAGTCGATGAAGGAGCTCCAGGCCAAGGGCAAGGTCGACAAGGACCTCAGCCCGGCGGCGATGGCGGGTTCGCTGGTCGCGATGCTGGCCGCGGTGGCCTCGCACCAGAAGGGCTTCCAGACCTGGGGCGTCAAGCAGGCCGAGCTCAAGCCGAACCTGGCACTGCTCGTCCACCTGGGCATCACGGGCAAGAAGCCGACCAAGTAACGGCGGACCCTCCCCGGGGTCCGCCGCCCTCTCCAAGCCGCCCTCCCCCTCCCCCTCCCCTTCTCCTCCCCTACCTCCCCCTTCCCTCCCTCGGCTGTCGGCCGTCCGCCCCGATCAGCGACGCTCCAGGCGGAACAGCCGGATCTCGCGCTCGATGCGCGCCTGGTACGTCGCGTACGGCGGCCAGAACCTCAGCACGGCCTGCCACGCCGCCGCGCGCTCCTCGCCCTCCAGCAGCCGGGCCCGTACGGCGATGTCCTGGCCCTTCCAACTCACGTGCGCGTCAGCGTGCTTGAGCAGGTTCCCGGTCCACGCCGGGTGCCCGGGGCGGCCGAAGTTGGAGCCGACGAGGAGCCAGCTGACGCCTCCCTCCTCCGGCATGCAGGCGAGCGGTGTGGTGCGCGGTTCGCCCGTCCTGGCGCCCTTGGCGGTCAGGATCACGCCGGGCAGCATCTGCGCACTGAGCATGACCTTGCCGCGGGTCAGCTTGTGCACCGCCTTGTCCATGGCGGGGATGAAGTGCGGTGCGATCTTGGCGAACAGCATGGTCGAGGAGACCTTCTGCATCAGCTTGACGCCGGCTGCCATGGCCATCAGACGGCCACCTTCTCTTGTGGGGTGGTGAACAGGCCCGCGCGGTGGGCGGCGTGCGCCCGCAGGCGGTGGACCGGGCCGAACAGCAGCTCGTCGGCCGCCGCCCGCTTGAAGTACAGGTGTGCGTCGTGCTCCCAGGTGAAGCCGATGCCGCCGTGCAGCTGGATCGCCTCGCCGGCCGTGACCCGCAGGGCCTCCAGGGTCTGGGCGAGGGCGAGGCCGCCCTGCTGCGGGTCCCAGGCGGCGTAGTAGGCCGCCGAACGGGCCGCCTGTACGTGTACGTAGAGGTCGGCGAGGCGGTGTTTGACCGCCTGGAACGAGCCGACGGGCCGGCCGAACTGCTCGCGCTGGCGTACGTACTCCACCGTGCGGGCCAGCGCCTGCCCGGCCGCCCCGACCGCCTCGGCGGCGAGGACGGCGGCTGCGGTACGCCCGGTGGCGGCGAGCGCGGCGAGGACGCCGCCGTCAGCGCTGCTGCCGGTATCGGCTCCGAGCAACTCGGCCGGGGTGTCGCGGAGTTGGATGCGGGCCTGCGGCCGGGTCTCGTCCAGGGTGGCCTGCCGCGACCGGACGAGCCCGGGGGCGTCCTCCCGTACGAGGAACAGCAGGGTCCGGCTCCGGGCGAACCCGCCGGTGTGCGCGGCGACCAGCAGCAGGGAGGCGCTGTGCCCGTCGAGCACCTGGGCAACCTCCCCGTACAGCCGCCAGCCGCCGTCCTCACCGGCCTTGGCCTGGACCCCGCCGGCCCGGCCCCCGCCGGCCCACTCCCCGGGGGCGTTCTCGCCGGTCAGCGCGAGGGCGGTGGACAGCGCCGGGCCGGGGACGGCGAGGGCCGCGGTGAGCCCGCCGGCGGCGAGCGGCGGGAGCAGTGCGGAGCACTGGGCCGCGGTGCCGAGGGCGGTGATCAGCGGTACTGCGAGCACGGCGGTGGCCAGCAGTGGCGAGGGCAGCAGCACCCGCCCGGTCTCCTCGCAGGCCAGCGCCAGGTCGGCGGGGGTGCAGCCGACGCCCCCGTACTCCTCGGCGACGGCGATGCCCGGCAGGCCGAGCTGCGCGGAGAGCTGCTGCCACAGCTCGCGGTCGTGTCCGGCGGCCGTGCGGACGGCGGCTTTGACCTCGTCCGGGCCGCAGCGTTTGCCCAGGATCTCGCGCAGGGTGCGGCGCATCTCGTCCTGCTCCGCGGTGAAGGCGGCATCCATCGTCGGACTCCTCCCCGTATCTGACGGGCCGTCATGTTAGAGCGGGCGGCGACGGATGCACAGGGGGCGGGGGGCTCGGGTGTCGGGCGGACAGGGTTGCGTGTACTAGAAACTGACGGTACGTCAAATGTACGGTCTGGTGCATGCCTGGACCCACGCCTGAACCTCGCAACGGACGCCGCCGGGTCGCCGTCGTCGGCGTCGCCCTCTCGGACTGCGGCCGGGTGGACGGCCCCACCCCGTACGCCCTGCACGCGCAGGCCGCCCGGCGGGCCCTGGCCGACTCCGGCCTGGACCGCTCCGTCGTCGACGGCTTCGCCTCGGCGGGCCTCGGCATCCTCGCGCCGGTCGAGGTGGCCGAGTACCTGGGGCTGCGCCCCACCTGGGTCGACTCCACCTCGGTGGGCGGATCGGCCTGGGAGGTCATGGCCGCGCACGCGGCGGACGCGATAGCGGCCGGCCACGCCAACGCCGTACTGCTCGTCTACGGCTCGACGGCGCGGGCCGACATCAAGGCCCGCCGCCGCACCTCGAACCTCTCGTTCGGAGCGCGGGGGCCGCTCCAATTCGAGGTCCCGTACGGGCACACGCTGATCTCCAAGTACGCGATGGCGGCCCGCCGCCACATGCACGAGTACGGGACGACGCTCGAGCAGCTCGCCTCGGTGGCCGTCCAGGCGCGGGCCAACGCCGCAACGAACCCGGATGCGATGTTCCGTACGCCGCTCACGGTGGACGAGGTCCTCTCCAGCGAGATGATCGCGGACCCGTTCACCAAGCTGCACTGCTGCATCCGCTCGGACGGCGGCTGCGCGGTGCTGCTCGCGGCGGAGGACTACGTACCGGACACCGCCAAGTCCCCCGTGTGGATCCTGGGCACGGGCACGTCCGTCTCCCACACCACGATGTCGGAGTGGGAGGACTTCACGGTCTCCCCGGCGGCGGTCTCGGGCCGCCTGGCCTTCGAGCGGGCGGGCCTCACCCCGGCGGACGTGGACCTCGCGGAGATCTACGACGCCTTCACGTACATGACCCTGGTCACCCTGGAGGACCTCGGCTTCTGCGCGAAGGGCGAGGGCGGGGCCTTCGTGGAGAAGGGCCGCCTCCTACGGGACGGGGAACTGCCGGTCAACACCGACGGCGGCGGCCTCTCGGCCTGCCACCCGGGCATGCGCGGCCTGTTCCTGCTGGTCGAAGCGGTCCGCCAGCTCCGCGGCGAGGCAGGCCCGACCCGCCAGGTAACCAAGCGTGGCGGCCGCCTCCCGGAGGTGGCCCTGGCATCGGGCACGGGCGGCTGGTTCTGCTCGTCGGGGACGGTGATTTTGGGGCGGGGGTAGGGGCGGGGGCTGGGGGGGCGGCGGGGGCTGTCGACTCGGGGTCGGGAGGTCGGTCGGGGGCATCGGGGGCCGCGCGGTCGGCGTCGAGCACACCGACCCCGACCCCTACATCCCGGCCGACAGCAACCAACGGCGCCCATCACTCAACAGGAAACGTGGCGCGCCGCTCAGTACTGCCAGCGGGGTTGGCTGCCGTCCAGGCGGCAGTGGATCAGGCGGCCGTTCTCGGCGTGGGTGGACCTGCCCAGGTCGGCCTTGCGGCAGAACTGCCCTGCCTTGTAGCAGTTCCCGGCGTTGGAGACGATCTCGCACGTGCCGCCGGCGGGCGGGGTCGCCTCCTGCGTCGGCGCCTTGGTGGCCGGCGGCTTCGGTGCGCTGCCGCTCCCCCCGGTGGAGCCGGACGAGCCGGACGAGAGCGTACGGGTGGGGGCCGGCTTCGCGTCGGGCGTCTGCGCCGGCGGCTCGGCAGTCGTGGCGGCGGGTGTGGGGGTGGCGGACGGGGAGGGCGTGGGCGTCGGTGAGGGGGACGGTGTCGGGGAGGCCGACACGCTCAGCGAGGGTCTCGGCGGCAGCGATACGGCGGGGCCGCCGCTCTCCGCCGGGCCGCAGGCCACCGCCGTGCAGGCCACCAGGAGGGCCACCGCGATGCGGCGGATCGCTCCGCCGCGCCGTCTGCCGCGTATCGCGCCCGTACCGCTCGCGCCGCTCGCTCTGCTGCCGCAGTTGTGCATGATGGGCCCCCACCTCGAGTCGTTGAAGGCTGCACATCATAGGAACGACAGGGGCTCCGGATCCGGCGAATGCCGAAGCCGGGTCACGTGATTCGGTGACTCTTCCCCGCCATAAATGACGGGGCTTCCTGTTACGCCGGGTTGGCGTTGCAGCGGACCAGCCCGGCCCGGTTCAAAACGTTGATCGCTCCGACGGTGTCGGCGTGCGCGAGGTGGCCGCAGGCCACGCAGTGGAACTTTTCTTGAGTGGTGCGGTTCTCGGCTGAGACGTGCCCGCACTCGGGGCAGGTTCGGGAGGTGTTGCGGGGGTCCACGGGGATCGTCGCCCGACCGGCGCTTTCAGCCTTGGCGGTGAGGATCGCGAGGAACACCCCCCAGCCCGCATCGTGGATCGACTTGTTCAGCCCGGCTTTCGCGGCGGCCCCGTTGGGCAGGAACACCCCCGCGTTGTCGGGGTCGGGCTTGGGCTTCGGGGCGCGCACCATGTTGGCGATGCTGAGCTTTTCGTGCGCGATGACGTCGTGCTGCCGGACCAGGTACAGGGCGGTTTTGTGTGCGTGGTCGAGACGCTGGCGGCGGACCTTGCCGTGCAGGGCTGCGACCTTGGCCACGGCGGCGCGGTGCTTCTTCGTCCGCTTGTCCCGGCGGATGCGGGGGAAGGCGGCCACGGCTCGCTGGGCTTCGGCGAGGGTGTCGGCGTTGCGGCGCCCGTGACGGGGGTTGGGGACGAACTCGCCGTTGGAGTCGGCGAGGAAGTTGGCTGTGCCCACGTCGATTCCGGCTACGGACCCGGTCTTGGGCAGTGGTTCGGGCTGGGCCTGCTCGGCGGTCAGCACCACGAACCAGCGCTTGCCTTCGCGCTTGACGGACACCGTCTTGACCTTGCCGGCCACCGGCCGGTGCCGGTTGACCTTGACATGCCCGACACCTTGCAGCCGTACGCGGGTGGCGTGCCCGGGAAGGGAGTCCCACCGGCAGCCGTCGCCGTCCTTCGGGAACTCCACCGTGTCGAACCAGGACACGCCACGGAACCGGGGATAGCCCGGCGTCTGCCCGGCCTTGACCCGCCGGAAGAACGCCTGCATCGCCTTGTCCAGCCGGCGAAGCGTCGCCTGCTGTGAGCTGAACGACCAGCGGCCGTGACGCTCCGGGTCGAAAGCCCGGATGTCCTTGAGCTGGGCGGACTGCATGCCGTACTTCACGGTCGTCTTCGACACATGCCGCCAGGCGTCACGGCGTTCTTGTAACGCGCCGTTGTAGAGGCCGCAGTGATCCCGCAGCATGTCGCCCAGAGCGACCTGCTGCCGGGCGGTAGGCCGCATCAGAAACTTGTACGCACGGATCATCACAACCCCCCCTCCGGTCGAGTTCACCTGATCACACTACCCTTGGCGCATGTCACCGCGTTGGGAACCGGACCCTGATATCCGGCGGGGAAATCACGTCGTCTGCAACCTGCACGCCCACTTGGTGTTCGTCACAAAATACCGGCGTGACATCTTCGACGGAGACATGCTGACGCGCTGCGAAGCGATCATGCGGGACGTGTGCGCCAGCTTCGGCGCGGAGGTGCGGGAGTTCAACGGCGAGGGCGACCACGTCCACCTGCTCGTCCACTACCCGCCGAAGATCGCCCTGTCCAAGCTGGTCAACAGCCTGAAGGGCGTCAGCTCCCGCTACCTGCGGGCGGAGTACACCGGCCGGATCAACCGCATCGCAATGGGCTCGGTGTTCTGGGCACCGTCCTACTTCGTCGCCTCCTGCGGAGGCGCACCGCTGAGCATCATCAAGGACTACATCGAGAACCAGAAGCGGCCCACCTGACCGTCACCGACAGAGGCGCAGAGCACTCCGGCGCTCCGCGCCTCTGCTTCCAGGATCGCATTCCCGCCCGGCCTGAAGGCCGGGATTCCCTGCGAAGATCAGGGGATGGATGACATCGAGGCGTTCCACGCCGCCCTGCACTCCCTGCGCGTGTGGGACGGCCCGCTGCCCGGCTTCGATCCTGAGGCCGCGCCCGCCGAGCCGTTGGCGCTGTTCCGGGAGTGGTTCCTGCATGCCGCCGAGGCGGGGCAGGCGGAGCCGCACACGATGAGCCTCGCGACGGTGGACACCGACGGGCGGCCCGACGTACGCATCCTGATGCTGCACGACGCCGACGGGCACGGCTGGCACTTCGCCTCGCACGCCACCAGCGCCAAGGGCCGGCAGCTGGCCGCGCACCCGGACGCAGCGCTCGGGTTCTACTGGCCGGCCGTGGCCCGGCAGATCCGGATCCGCGGCCGGGTCACCGTCTGCGGGCCGGAGGAGAGCCGGGCGGACCTGGCGGTCCGCTCGCGGGGTGCGCTCGCGGCGGCGCTGACGGGGCGGCAGAGCGAGGCGCTGGGCTCGGTACAGGAGCTGGCGCAGGCCTCGGCGGTGGCGTGGGAGCGGGCCGGCGCCGAACCGGATGCCCCGGCCCCGACCTGGACCCGGTACGTCCTGGACGCCGATGAGGTCGAGTTCTTCCAGGGTGACGCGGCCCGCCGGCACGTCCGGCTGCGCTACCGCCGCAACGGGGACGGCGGCGGCTGGACCCGCGAGCTGCTCTGGCCCTAGCGGTGGACGAGGGCGGGAGGGGCGCAGATCAGCCCCCTTGGGACCCGTTGGGCCCAATGGGGGCCGCGCCGAACGAAACTGCGAGGTCAGGCGCCGGTCAGCGCTGCCAGTGCGTCGGCCGCGTCGACCGCCTCCCTGGGGGAGGCCGACAGGGCGCGGGCCTCGTGTTCGGTCATCCGGGAGGTCTCGCACGGCACTGCGTTGACCCAACGCTGCGTCAGGCGGACGATCCGCTCGCCGTACCGCTCCGCGGTGATCCGGTCGCCACGGCACTGCGCGACCCGCGACCTGCTGCTGCACGCCTCGGCGGGGTCGCCCTCCACCGATCACTGAGCGGGAGGACGTCCGCCACCCGTTCCGTCAGGAGTTCCCGGGGCGGAACACCGCTACGTGGACCCCCTCCGCCGCCTCGCGGAACGTCACCCGCAGCGGCATCCCGATGCGCAGGTCCGCCGGGGCGCAGTCCACCACCTCGGTCATCATCCGCGGGCCCTCGGCGAGGTCGACCACGGCCGCCGTGTACGGGACGCGGGTACCGAACGGCGGGAGGTCGTTCCGGTGGATCACCGACCAGGTGTAGAGGGTGGCGCGGCCGCTCGCCGGCTCCCAGGCCACCCGGTCCTCGCCGGCCCAGCAGAACGGGCAGAACTCCCGCGGGTAGTGGTGGGCCCGCCCGCAGTCCGCGCAGCGGCGCAGCAGGAGCCGGCCCTCGGCGGCCGCGTCCCAGTAGGGGCGGGTGAAGTCGTCGATCTCGGGGAGGTCGTAGCGGGTACTCACAGGAAGAGTCCCGTCGCCGCGTCGAGGGACCAGGTCTGCCAGGCCATCGCGAAGAGGGCGACGAGCGAGATGAGGGCCATCATCGCGTTCTGGCCCTGCTCGGCCCAGTCGTGGATCATCAGGATCAGGTAGAGCAGGTTCAGGAGCAGGCCGCCGACCAGGGCGATCGGTGTGAGGAAGCCGAGGACCAGGCCCAGGCCGAGGGCGAGTTCGGCATAGACGACGATGTACGCCATCAGCCGCGGGCGCGGCTGGACGACCTTCTCGAAGCCGCCCTTCACGAACGGCCAGCGGTGCTTGCCGGCGACGTCGGCGGCCCAGGCGATGCCGGTGCCGCGTTCGAACCAGCCCTTCTTGTCCTTGTGCCGCCAGCTCTCCAGCCACCACAGGCCGAGGCCTATCCGGAGCACGGCGAGCCATTCGGCCCCACTGAGCCAGACGGTCTGCATCGGGCCCTCCTCCCTTGATCTGACGGTACGTCAGTTCAGCGGATCCGGGGCGATCCCGCAAGGGTCCCGCCCGGGCCCGGAAGCCGTCCGTGATCGATCCGCAATCGATTCCCTCCTTGTCCGAGACCCATCAACGCTGTGTGTCGATACGATCACTCCTCATGCCCGGAGTCCCCACATCCCCCGACTTGACCACCCAGCCCCGCCCGGTGTACGTGATCGGCGCCGGCCCCGGCGGCCTCGCCGCAGCCGCCGCGCTGCGCGCCCGCGGGGTCCGCGCGGTGGTCGTCGAGAAGTCCGACGAGGTCGGCACCTCCTGGCGGAACCACTACGACCGCCTCCACCTGCACACCACGCGCCGGCTCTCCGCCCTCCCCGGGCTGGCCATGCCGCGCCGCTTCGGCCGGTGGGTCTCGCGCGACGACGTGGTGCGATACCTCGAGAAGTACGCCGAGTTCCACGAGCTGGAGCTCGTCACCGGCGTCGAGGTGACCCGGATCGACCCCGCCCCCGGCGGGGACGGCTGGCTCCTGCACGCCACCGGCGGGCGGGTGCTCGACGCCCGGGCCGTCGTCGTCGCCACCGGGTTCAACCACACGCCCGCGCTGCCCGACCGGCCGGGCCGCGACGCGTACGCCGGGCAGCTGCTGCATGCCCGCGACTACCGCAACGCCGAGCCCTTCGAGGGCCGGGACGTGCTCGTCGTCGGCACCGGCAACACCGGCGCCGAGATAGCCGTCGACCTGGCCGAGGGCGGTGCCGCGCGGGTGCGGCTCGCCGTGCGCACCGCCCCGCACATCGTGCGCCGCTCCACCGCGGGCTGGCCCGCACAGCGCACCGGGATCCTGGTGCGCCGGCTGCCCGTACGGCTTGTGGACCGGCTCGGCGCGCTCGTCGCCAAGGTGTCCGTCCCCGACCTGACGGCGTACGGGCTCCCCCGCCCTGGCGCCGGCCTGTACAGCAGGGTCAAGGAGGGTGCGATCCCGGTCCAGGACGTCGGCCTGATCGACGCCGTGCGCACGGGCAGGGTCGAACCGGTCGCCGCCGTCGCCTCCTTCGAGGGCGCCGAGGTGGTGCTCGCGGACGGTTCGCGGATCACCCCGGACGCGGTGGTCGCGGCCACCGGATACCGCCGCGGCCTGGAGAGCCTGGTCGGACACCTGGACGTACTCGACGGGCGCGGGCGGCCCCGTACGCACGGCACCCGCACGCCCGCGCAGGCCCCCGGCCTGTACTTCACCGGCTTCACCAACCCCATCAGCGGCATGTTCCGCGAGATGGCCCTGGACGCCGAGAAGATCGCCAAGGCCCTGTCCCGCCGGCTCGGCCCCCGAACGGGCCTCCCGCCGGCCGAGCCCCTCCCGGACACGGGCCTCCGCCCGGTCGACCCCCTCGCGTAGCCGCCGGGCCGCGCTTTCCGGTCGCCTTCTCCTGTCTCCCGCAGAACAGGCCGAATCCGGTCCTGGACCCGTCCCGCCGGGATCTGGGACCGTTCCACACATCACCTCCACCAGCTTTCCTACGCAGCACTGTTCCTGACGGCACGTCAGTTCAGTAATCTGACTACGCGTCAGTTATTGAGGTTCATCGAGCAGGAGCGGGCGGAACGATGCTTGGATCTACTCACGGCACCCTCACCACCGACTTCCGCGCACGTGTCGAGGCCTGCGGGGAGTCCCCCAGGACGGCCGTCCACTCCACGGCGGTGCCGTCCGCCGCGGACACGGTCGCGGTGGACGTCAGCGGACGGCCCCTGCACTCCGATGTCCCCGACCTGGACCGGTTCTTCCGGCCCGAGTCCGTGGCCGTCATCGGCGCTTCCGACGCCGAGGGCAGACCGAACACCGGCATCACCCGCCAGCTCATCGCCTGGGCGGAGCGCGTCGGCGCCCGGATCCACCCCGTGCACCCCACCCGCCCCACCGTCTTCGGGCTGGCCTGCCACGCGTCCGTGGCCGACCTGCCCGAGCAGGTGGACCTCGCCGTCCTCCTCGTCGGCGATCCGCTGCCGGTGATCGAGGAACTGGCCGAGGCCAAGGTGAAGTTCGCCGTTGCCTTCGCCTCCGGCTTCGCCGAGACCGGAGACGCCGGCGCCGCCGCCCAGGCCCGGCTCGCCGCCGCGGTCCGGCGGTCGGGCCTCCGTCTCCTCGGCCCCAACACCAACCTCAACGCCTTCGAGAAGTTCCGCGACGACCTCGACGGCCCGGCGATCGCCCTGATCACCCAGTCCGGCCACCAGGGCAGGCCCGTCTATACCCTCCAGGAACTGGGCATCCGGCTCTCCCACTGGGCTCCCACGGGCAACGAGGCCGACCTCGAGACCTCCGATTTCATCTCCTACTTCGCCGAGCAGCCCGAGGTCGGCGCCATCGCCTGCTACGTGGAGGGCCTCAAGGACGGCCGGTCCTTCCTCCTGGCCGCCGACCGGGCCGCCCGCAACGGGGTCCCCGTCGTCGCCGTCAAGGTCGGCCGCACCGAGACCGGCGCCCGGATGGCCGCCTCCCACACCGGGAAGCTGACCGGCGCCGACACCGTCGTGGACGCCGCGATGCGGCAGTTCGGCGTCATCCGCGTCGACGGGCTGGACGAGCTCCAGGACACCGCCGCCCTGCTCGCCCGGGCCCGTAAACCGCTGGCCGACGGGGTCGTCGTGTACTCCATCTCGGGCGGCACCGGAGCCCACTTCTCCGACCTGGCGACCGAGGCCGGGCTCAGCCTGCCGCCCCTCTCCCAGGCCAAGCAGGACGAGCTCCACCAGTGGATCCCGGAGTACCTGAACGTCACCAACCCCGTCGACAACGGCGGCCACCCGGTCGGCGACTGGCGCGGCCGGAAGATCATCGACGCGATCCTCGCCGATCCGGCGGTGGGCGTGCTGATCTGCCCGATCACCGGCCCCTTCCCGCCCATGAGCGACAAGCTCGCGCAGGACCTGGTGGACGCGGCCGAGGCCTCGGACAAGCTCGTCTGCGTCATCTGGGGCTCCCCGGTCGGCACCGAGGAGGCCTACCGCACCACCCTGCTCGGCTCCTCCCGCGTCGCCACGTTCCGTACGTTCGGCAACTGCATCACCGCCGTCCGCGCCTACCTCGGCCACCACCGGTTCACGGCCGCCTACCGCTCCCCCTTCGAGGACGCGCCGCGGACCCCGTCCCCCTCGTACCGCAAGGCGCAGGCGCTCATGCGGCCGGGCCAGCAGCTCAGCGAGCACGCGGCGAAGCAGCTGCTGCGGGCCTACGGGATACGGGTCCCCCGCGAGCAGCTCGTGACCAGCGCGGCGGCTGCGGTACGGGCGGCCGGCCTGGTCGGCTACCCGGTGGTGATGAAGGCCTCGGGGCCGCAGCTCGCCCACAAGACAGAGCTGGGCCTGGTGAAGATGGGCCTGACCTCGGCGAGCCAGATCCGCGACGCGTACCGGGAGCTGACGGACATCGCCCGCTACGAGGACGTCCCGCTCGACGGCATCCTGGTCTGCCAGATGGTGGAGCGGGGGGTGGAGATGGTCGTCGGCGTCACCCAGGACGACCTCTTCGGCCCGACGGTGACGGTGGGCCTGGGCGGGGTCCTGGTGGAGGTCCTCCACGACGCGGCGGTACGGGTCCCCCCGTTCGGCGAGGACCAGGCGCGGGCGATGCTGACCGAGCTGCGCGGGCACGCCTTGTTGGAGGGGGTCCGGGGGGCGCCGCCGGCGGACGTGGACGCGCTGGTCGAGGTCGTCCTGCGGGTGCAGCGGATGGCGCTGGAGCTGGGCGGAGTCCTGTCCGAGCTGGACATCAACCCGCTGATGGTGCTCCCGCGCGGGCAGGGAGCGGTGGCGCTGGACGCGCTCGCCATCTGCCGCTGACGCCGCCGCAGGCCCCGCCGCTGCGCGGAGCCGTCTCCCCGCCCCGCCCCTTCCCGAAAACGCCGCGCGGGCTGGATCTGCGCAGCAGATCCAGCCCCGCCGGCGTTTGAGGCGCGGGGTCCGGGGCGGAGCCCCAGGGAACCGGCGATCCACATCAACCGCCCTCACTCCGAACGGGAGTTCACCGTATGACCGGCAGTCCCGCCGACGAAGTCCTGCACCGCATCGAGAGCGGCGTCTCGTGGATCACCCTCAACCGCCCCGAGGCCATGAACGCCGTCACCTGGGACCAGCGCGAACGCGTCATCACCCTCCTCGCCGAGGCATCGGCCGACCCCGCCGTGCGGGCCGTCGTCGTCACCGCCACCGGCAAGGGCTTCTGCGCGGGCGCCGACCTGCGCGGCGCGCCCGCCGCAACAGGCGAAAGGGTCGCGGGCGACGTCGCCCGCATGATCCGGCTCGGCGCGCAGCGCCTGATCACCGCCGTGCTCGACTGCGAGAAGCCGGTCCTCGCCGCCGTCAACGGCACGGCCGCCGGCATCGGGGCCCACCTCGCCCTCGCCTGTGACCTCGTCATCGCCGCCGAACCGGCCCGCTTCATCGAGGTGTTCGTCCGCCGCGGCCTGGTCCCCGACGGCGGCGGCGCGTACCTGCTCCCGCGCCTGGTCGGCCCGCAGAAGGCCAAGGAGCTGATGTTCTTCGGCGACGCCGTCCCGGCGGCCGAGGCCGAACGGCTCGGCCTCGTCAACCGGGTCGTTCCGGCCGATGAGTTGGAGACCACCGCCCGGGAGTGGGCGGAGCGCCTCGCGCAGGGCCCGACCCGCGCCCTCGCGCTGACGAAGCAACTGGTCAACGCCTCGCTGGACGGTGGCCGGGCGGCCGCACTGGCCGCCGAGGCCACCGCTCAGGAGATCAACATGACCACCGCCGACGCGAACGAGGGCGTGGCGAGCTTCGTGGAGCGCCGCTCCCCCAAGTACCTCGGGCGGTAGCCGGCGCGCCGCTCACATCTGGGGGTTGGGCTTCAGCAGGGCGAACACCGCGCCGTACGGGTCCGCCACCCATGCGATCCGGCCGACGTCGGGCACGTCCGCCGCGGGCATGAGCACCGACCCGCCGTTCCCGCTCGCCCGGGAGACGGTGGCGTCGACGTCCGCGACGTTGAAGTACGGCACCCAGCGCGGCTTCTCGACGCCGCCGCCCGCGCCCTCGCCCATGGGTGCGATCCCGCCGAACGAGGTCTGCTGCTGGTCGCCGTCCTTGAGGCTCAGTACCCGGTAGGTCATCCCGGGCGCCTCCATGTCCTGGCTGCGCCAGCCGAAGACGCCGTTGTAGAAGGAGACGGCCGCGGCCGGGTCGGGTACGTGCAGCTCCGCCCAGACCAGGGTGTTCTCGGCGGAGGCCAGCCCGAACCCGGCGGTCTTCCCGGGCTGCCAGAGGGCGAACTCGGCGCCCTGCGGGTCGGTGGCCTGCGCGAGCCAGCCCTCGCCCATGACGTCCATGGGCTCCATCCGGATCTTCCCGCCGCCGGACTGGACGGCCTTGACCGTGGCGTGCACGTCCGGGCTCATGAAGTGGACCATCCAGGCGGTCTTCGCCCCGTCCTCGGTGAGCGGCCCGAGCGCGGCGACGGTCTTGCCGTCCACCTGGAAGAACCCGTACCCGCCGGCATCGGGCCCCAGGTCGCTGAACGCCCAGCCGAAGACGGAGGTGTAGAAGGCAACGGCACCGGAGGTGTCGGGGCTGCCGAGGTCGAGCCAGACGGGTGATCCGATACGGAAATCGGTGCCGAGCATGCGGGTCCTCCTGGAATACGGGTGGATCATGGCCGGGGGCCACGATGCCGACCTCCCGCGGGGCTGTCCGGCGTAAGGGTCCCGGGAGGGCAGTGGTTCACCCGTACGGGCGAACGGCGCGGCCCCGCCCTCCCCGTGCTCCCCGCCCCTCCCCCGCCCCGCCCGCCCGCGCTACACGCGGTGCAGGATGACGGCGTAGCGGGGGTGGAGGTCCTCCGGATCGCCGATGACGCAGAACAGTTCGGGCCGTTCCGCCGTGCCGGCCACCTGCCAGTCGCGCATGCTGCCGCAGCCCTCGATCGAGAGCGTGACCCGGTCCCGCGGCCCGCGGTGGAAGAGGCCGCCGGATGCGCGCCGCGGCTCGAACTTCCACGTCCCGGACCCCGAGCACGAGTCCCACAGCCCGTCCCGCTCGACCAGCTGCATGCCGTCGGCTTCCCAGCGCTCGCGTCAGCGCCATCACCGGCAGGGTGAACAGCACCCGGTGCAGGTACGCGGCCAGGACCACCGCGAGGAGCAGCACGGGAATCGCGGCGAAGACACCGGAGTCGATGCCGAGGCCGTGGTCGTCGCGCATGCCGGAGGTGGCGAGGAAGACCGCTCCCGCCACGATGAACTGTGCCATGAAGGCCAGCTCCGACCCGGTCGCCAGAGGCGACCGCCTCCCGCCCCGCTCGGCCGGCCCCTCGTGCACCTCTGGCAACACCATGGCCCCCACCCCCCACTACAATTGAACACGTTCAATCGATGGGGACGATACACCTTTCCGATTTCCGAGTCGCCCGCCCGCGCCCCTTCCAATCTGACGGACCGTCAGCTTCAATCGTTGACGTGATGGGACACGCAGGGATGGCGGCCACCGTCGTCCGATACCTCAGGTCAGTCGGCTCCCCCACCTCCGCCCCGCCGGAGCAGGACCCGGATGCCGGCCACGTCGATGCGCTGCCGCGCCCAGAGCTGCGGGCCGTCGGCGACGACGAGCGCGCGCCCGTCAGCCCCGCCGAGTTCCGGGCCGTGCTCGGGAACTTCGCCAGCGGTGTCACCGTCATCACCGCCCCGCCCGCCGACGGCGAGGAGGGCCCGGCCGGCTTCGCCTGCCAGTCCTTCGCGTCGCTGTCCCTCGACCCGCCCCTGGTCACGTTCATGGTGGCCCGTACTTCGACCACCTGGCCGCGGATCGCCCGCGCCGGGGTGTTCTGCGTCAACATCCTGGGCGCCGAGCAGGGCGGGCTGTGCCGGGCCTTCGCCGTCAGCGGCGCCGACAAGTTCGCCGGGATCACCCACACCCCCGCCCCCGTGACCGGGTCACCACAGCTCGAGGCCGTGCCCGCCTGGATCGACTGCCGGATCCACGCCGTGCACACCGGCGGGGACCACCTGATCGTGGTCGGCCGGGTCGAGGCCATGGGCGCGGCCGGCGAGGGCGAGCCGCTGCTCTTCCACAAGGGCCGCTTCGGCCGCCTCGCCGCCGAGTAACCCAGGAGCTCAGGAGCTCAGGACGAGGAGGCCCGGCGCCCCACACGACGGCGTCACCCTTGAACGCGGAGGTGGCGGTGTCGAACGCTCCGACGGTGATCGCCGCAACCCTGCCCCCGTTCGACCGCACGCAGTATCGGGCTCCCGTGGCGAGGTTGGCCAACTCGGCTCGGAGTTAGCCGAGTTGGCCCTCAGGGCGGCCGAGAGCCGCGGTCAGCGGCCCCGCCTCAGAACGTGAGCACGCCCCTCGCCACCCGGCCGTGCCGGGCGTCGTCCACGGCCTTCGCGAAGTCCTCGATCGGGTAGGTCTCCGTGACGAGTTCGTCGAGCAGCAGCTTCCCCTGCCGGTAGAGCTCGGCGTACAGGGCGATGTCCCGCTGCGGGCGGGAGGAGCCGTACCGGCAGCCCATGATGGTCTTGTCCAGGTACATGGACGAGACCTGGAACGAGGCTTCCTCCTTGAAGCCCGGGACCCCGAGCAGGATCGCCTGTCCGTGCCGGTCCAGGAGGTCGACGGCCTGGCGGATCAGCTTGACGTTGCCCACGCACTCGAAGGCATGGTCGGCGCCCGTCGGGAGGATCTCGCGGACCGCCGCCGAGGAGTCGGCCACGGCCGAGGCGTCGATGAAGTGCGTGGCCCCGAACTGCCGGGCCACCGCTTCCTTCGCCGGGTTCGCGTCCACCGCCACGATGGTGGTCGCGCCCGCGATCCGGGCCCCTTGCAGCACGTTGAGCCCGATGCCGCCCGTGCCGATGACGACCACCGATTCGCCGTGGTCCACCCGGGCCCGGTTCAGTACGGCCCCCACGCCGGTCAGGACACCGCAGCCGATGAGCGCCGCCGAGGTCAGCGGGATGCCGGCCGGGATCTTCACCGCCTGGACGGCCTTGACGATCGTCCGCTCGGCGAAGGCCGAATTGGACGCGAACTGGAACAGCGGCTTCCCACCCCTCGAGAACGGCTGCCCCGGCATCCCGATCGCCTTGCGGCACATGGTCGGCCGTCCCCGGTCGCAGTCCGCGCAGGCGCCGCAGTTCGCCAGGGTCGACAGGGAGACGTGATCGCCCGGCGCCACGTGCGTCACTCCGGACCCGACCGCCTCCACCACCCCCGCGCCCTCGTGCCCCAGCACCACCGGCGGCGGGAATGGGATCGTCCCGTCGATCACCGACAGGTCGCTGTGGCACAGCCCGGCCGCCGCGATCGCGACCAGCACCTCCCCCGGACCCGGGTCGCGGATCTCGAGGTCCTCGACCACCTGGGCCTGCTTGCCGTCGAACACGACGCCTCTCACCTGGGCTCCTTAGGCAGGCCGAGCACGCGCTCGGCGATGATGTTCCGCTGGATCTCGTCCGAGCCGCCGTAGATCGTGTCGGCACGGGTGAACAGGAACAGGCGCTGCTCCTCGTCGAGTCCGAGTTCGTACGGGAGGCCGGGCGCCCACGCCGCCGGCCCGGCGGAGGCCGCGGCTCCGCGGACCGCCACCGCCAGCTCGCCGAGCCGCCGGTGCCAGCCGCCCCACAACAGCTTGGCCACGCTCGGCGCGCCCGGGTCTGCGGCGGTGCCCAGCGTCCGCAGGGCGTTCCAGCGCATCGTGCGCAGCTCGGCCCACTGCCGTACGAGGCGCTCGCGCAGTACGGGATCCCCCGGGCCCGGGGCCGCGCCCTCCGCCACGTAGGCCCCGAGCACGCGCTCCAGCTCCGCCGCGAACCCGATCTGCTGGACCAGGGTGGAGACCCCGCGTTCCAGGGCGAGCAGGCCCATGGCCACGGTCCAGCCGTTGCCCTCCCCGCCGACGGCCTCCGCCGCCACCGCCCCGTCGAAGAACACCTCGTTGAACTCCGAGGTCCCCGACATCTGGCGGATCGGCCGGACGTCGACCCGCCCCGGCTGGTCCATCCGTACGAGCAGGAAGGACAGCCCGTGGTGGCGCCGGGAGCCGGGCTCGGTGCGGGCCAGCACGAAGCACCAGTCCGCGTCCCGGGCCAGCGAGGTCCAGATCTTCTGCCCGGTGACGCGGAACAGGCCATCGGCCGCGTCCCGTACCGCCGTCGTACGGATCCCCGCGAGGTCCGATCCGGCGCCCGGCTCGCTGTACCCCTGGCACCACAGCTCCTCGCCGCGCGCGATGCCGGGCAGGAAGCGGTCCCGCTGCTCCGGGGACCCGTACGCGATCAGGGTCGGCGCGAGGAGGTTCTCGCCGATGTGGCCGACCCGGCCGGGGGCGCGCAGCGCCGCGTACTCCTCGGCCCAGACGACCTGGCCGGTGAGGGAGAGCCGCCGGTTGCCGTACCCCTCGGCCTCCCAGCCCTGGCCGATCCAGCCGCCGCGGCCCAGCTCGCGCTCCCACGCGCGCCGGGCGTCGACCCCCTCGTGCTCGCTGCCGGGCCCGCCGAGGCCGAGTGCGTCCGCGTACGGGCCCACGAGGTGCTCGGTGAGCCAGGCCCGGGCGCGGGCGCGCAGTTCCTCGTCCTCGGCGCCGAAGCTGAAGTCCATGTCGTCAGGGCTCCCCTACGCGTTGGGGCGGTCCTTGGCGGCCGCCGCCTTGGCCATGGCCTCCAGCTGCGCGAGCATCGGCATCGGGTCGGTGCCCACCGTCCCGGGCAGGAAGTCGGCGATCTTCTCGGGCGTCCAGGAGCCCTCGGCGTAGCCGGCGCGCAGCTCGCGCGGCTGCGCCCAGACGGCGATCTTCGGGCCGGCGATCGTGTAGACCTGCCCGGTGATCTTCTCGCCGGCGACGGCGACGGCCTTGTCGGAGAGCAGGTAGGTGACAAGCGCCGCGACGTCCTCGGGCTCGCCGATCTCCTTGAGCTCCATGGGGACGTTCGCCGACATGCGGGTGCGGGCGACGGGTGCGACGGCGTTGGCGGTGACCCCGTACTTGGCCAGCCCGAGCGCGGCGGAGCGGACGAGGGAGATGATCCCGCCCTTGGCGGCGCTGTAGTTGGCCTGGGCGACGGAGCCCTGGTGGTTGCCGCTGGTGAAGCCGATGAGGGTGCCGGAGCCCTGGCGGCGCATGACGGCGGACGCGGCGCGGAAGACGGTGAAGGTGCCCTTGAGGTGGGTGGCGACGACCGGGTCCCACTCCTCCTCGGACATGTTGAACAGCATCCGCTCGCGCAGGATGCCGGCGACGCACACGACGCCGTCGATACGGCCGTACCGGGCGAGGGCCGTGTCGACGATGCGCTGGCCGCCCGCCATGGTGGAGATGTCGTCGGCGACGGCGACGGCCTCGCCGCCGGCGGCCTGGATCTCCTTCACCACGCCGTCGGCGATCTCGCTCGTCGGCTCCCCGCCCTCGATGCCGACTCCGTAGTCGTTGACGACGACCTTGGCGCCCTCGGCGGCCGCGGCGAGTGCCACGGCCCGCCCGATGCCCCGGCCCGCGCCGGTGACGGCCACGACCTTGCCTGCCAAGAAGTTCCCCACGCCCGACCCCTTCCCGCGTTTTCTGACGGACCGTTAGATTCTATGGGCAGTCAGACACGAGAGCACAAGCCCCAGTTCGTCTCGCATCCACAGGGAGCTGATGAGATCCATGGGCATGCCCCCCGAGTTCCACGACATCGCCAAACGCGTCAACAACTGGGGCCGCTGGGGCGCCGACGACGAGATCGGCACCCTGAACCTGATCACCGACGAGGTCGTGAAGGCGGCCGCGGCCGAGGTCCGTTCGGGCCGCCGGATCCCGCTCGCGCTGCCGCTCAAGGAGGACGGGGTCCAGGCCGGCCTGATCCCCGGCCGGATCAACCCGCTGCACACGATGGTGCAGATCAACCAGGAGCTGTTCGGGCCGGGCACGGTGGCGTGCAGCGACGACGCCGTGACCATGGGGCTCCAGGCGGGCACCCACTGGGACGCGCTCACGCACGTCTCGCACTCCGGGAAGATCTACAACGGCCGCCCGGCCGGGACCGTGACGGCGCACGGGCGGGCCGAGTTCAGCGGCATCGACAAGGCCGGGCACATCGTCTCGCGGGGCGTCCTGCTGGACGTGGCCCGCGCGAAGGGCCTGGACCGGCTTCCCGGGGGCCACGCGGTGACCCCCGAGGACCTGGCGGAGGCGGAGGAGTTCGGCGGGGTCACGGTCGGGGCGGGCGACATCGTCCTGGTCCGCACCGGCCAGATCCAGGTCTACCTGGCGGGCGACAAGCACGGCTACGGTTTCCCGTCGCCCGGGCTGTCCGTCCGTACGCCGGAGTGGTTCCACGCGCGTGACGTGGCAGCGGTGGCGAACGACACCCTGACCTTCGAGATCTTCCCGCCGGAGATCGACAACCTGTGGCTGCCGGTGCATGCGCTGGACCTGGTCGAGATGGGCATGCACCAGGGCCAGAACTGGAACCTCGAAAAGTTGTCCACAGCCTGTGCAGAAGAAAACCGGTACAGCTTCCTCCTCTCGGCCATGCCGGAGCCCTTCGTCGGAGGCGTCGGCACCCCGGTCGCCCCGGTGGCCGTCCTCTGAGCGCATTCAGCCGTACGGCCCGGTTCGGCCGGTGGGGGCTGGGTAGGGACCGGGCCGTCCATCCCCCATCGGCAGCCCCGGAGGCATCCGTGCCCGACATGAACGGCCCCTACCAGGCAGGCACCCCCTGCTGGATCGACCTGATGGTCCCCGACCAGCAGGCCGCCCTCGACTTCTACCGCGACCTGTTCGGCTGGCAGGGGGAGATCGGCCCGGCGGAGACCGGCGGCTACTCCGTCTGCACCCTCAAGGGCAAGCCGGTCGCCGGAATCATGCGCGCTTCCAACCCGGACGGGACGGTGCCCGACCCGATGCCGCCGACCGCGTGGACCACGTACCTGGCCACCGACGGCGTCGACGCCACCCTCAAGACGGTCACCGACGCGGGCGGCTCGGTGATGATGGGCCCGGTGGACGTCATGGACCTCGGACGGATGGCCGTCATCACCGACCCGACCGGCGCCGCAGTCGGCCTCTGGCAGTACGGCACCTTCCCCGGCGCGGGCATCGTCAACGAGCACGGCGCGCTGATCTGGAACGAGCTGAGCACCGGCGACACCGACGCCGCCGCCGCGTTCTACTCCGCCGTACTACCGATGGGCACGGCGAAGTCGCAGATGCCGGGCGCCGAGGGCTACAGGGAGTTCACGGTCGGCGGTCGCGCGATCGGCGGGATGATGGACCTCGCCTCGATGCCGACCGGGCTTCCGCCGCACTGGCTGCCGTACTTCGCCGTCGACGACGTCGACAGCATCCAGGCGGCCGCGGAGCGGGCCGGCGGCAGCGTCAAAGCCCCGGCGTTCGACATGGCAGCCGGCCGGATGGCCGTCCTCGCCGACCCCCAGGGCGGCACCTTCGCGGTGATCACCGGGGCCGGACCGGAGTAACCCGCCTGAGCGCTGACGGTGGTTGCCCCGGCCCGATGGCCGGGGCAACGAACCGGCAGTCGGGGCGGCCGAAGCGGGTCGCGACAGCGGGCGCATACGGTGCCGCTCTCGCCTTGGCCGGAACCGTCGCCACCCCCGCGCCCGCCGAAGCGGCCACCCTCACCGGTCTGCCCGCAGCCGGTGCCTCAGCGGTAGCGGGCTGCGGCTGCTGCGAAGGCGGGGGCCTCGGCGGGGGTCAGGGCGGCGACGGCGACCCAGGAAAGGTCGGCGAACTCGATGTTCATGCGGCCCAGCTGGAGCAGGCCCGTCGAGTTCGCGCGGACGACGGTGATCGCCGATCGCGGGACCTCCCAGTACTGCCTCATCTCGGGCGTCGACTGCCACAGCGGCGAGACGTCCGTCAGGGCGAACCAGCGCCGGTCCGTCACCACGAGGACGTCCGTCGCCGAGCCGTGCGCGTTGGCGCGGCCGATCAGGAACCGGCCGGCCGCGCTCTGCCAGCCGCCCTCCATGCCCTTGCCGTCCGCCGGGCCGGGGATGCGGTCGGCCGAATCCCGGCGTGGATCGTGTGCGCGGGCCTTGAAGAGCTGCTGGAGGGAGCGCGGGAGCTTCTCCTCGATCCGCCGGCCGAGCGCCGCCGGCTCCGGCGGCGCGAGCAGGTCCTCCGGAGGGCTCGGCACGCCCGGACCCGGTTCGCAGGCACATACGGCGATCAACTGCTCGTCGGGCTGCAGGAATTCCTCGGCCTGGCGACGCCTGTCCTGATTCAACGCGCTTGCTCCTACTGCTGAGTAACATCGGTGCGTCCCCAATTGTCCTCGAAGTGGAATGCCTCGTTACCACCGGGCCCCACACCCGCCTGCGGGATGCATCCCGCAGGCCGATGCCACTGCCGCGCACGGTCGCTAGGGTCGCGGCATGGACACCTCATCAGGGCATATGGGCAGGGATCGGCCCGCCTTCCGGTGGCAGACCGCGGCCCTCTGGGCGGGCGCCGGGCTGGGCACCCTCGTGCTGTCGAACCTCGCGTTCCGCGTGCCCCTCGGCACCGGGGACGGGATCTTCGAAGTGGGGCCGCTCCTCGCGATCACCGGCGTGCTGACCGGCGCCCTCCTGGTGCGGCGGGCGCCGCTCACCACCCTCGGCCTGATGCTCGTCGGCACCTACCTCATCCTCTTCCTCGGCCGCACGCCCGCACTCACCCCCGCCATGGTGCTGCCCGCCGCGGTGGCGCTCGGCGTGGTCGCGGCCACCCGGTCGCGCCGGGTGACCCTGTCGGCCGTGAGCATCACCGTCCTGCTGCTGCTCACCGCCCAGTTCGCCCTGCCCGTGACCGGCTCCGCCCGCGTCCTCACCCAGAGCCAGCTGCCGATCGTCGTCCTCGCCTGGCTGATGGGGGACTCCGTACGGCGCGGCCGCGAGGCCGCCGCGCAGGCGCAGGCCCGCTCCACCGAGCAGGCCCTCACCGACGAGCGGCTGCGCATCGCCCGCGAGTTGCACGACATGGTCGCCCACAGCATCGGCGTGATCGCCATCCAGGCCGGGGTCGGCAGCCGGGTCATCGAGACGCAGCCCGCGCAGGCCCGCGAGGCCCTCCGGGCCATCGAGGCCACCAGCCGCGAGACCCTCGCCGCCCTGCGCCGCACGCTGGTCGCCCTGCGCCGCAGCGAGCCGGTGTCGGCGGCGCCCGCGCCGGGCCTGGACGGCATCGAGCGGCTGGCCGCGACCGCCGCGAGCGATACGGGCGTACGCGTGGACGTGGTGTGGGCCGGGGAGCGGCGCCCGCTGCCGGCCGACATCGAGCTGGCCGCGTTCCGTATCGTCCAGGAGGCCCTGACCAACGTGGTCCGGCACGCGCACGCCGACGGCTGCCGGGTGGGCATCGTGTACGGGCGCCAGGAACTGGCCCTGGAGATCACGGACGACGGGCGGGGCATCCCGGAAGACGGCCCGGCCGGCGCCGGATTCGGCCTCACGGGCATGCGGGAGCGCGCCGCCCTGCTGAACGGCCGGTTCGAGGCCGGGCCGCTCCCGGCGGGGGGCTTCCGGGTGGCGGCGGTCCTGCCCCTCGAACAGCCGGAGCAGCCGGAGCCGGAGCAGTCCGTAGTACGGGAACGGGAGGAGAAGCGATGAGCGGCAGCAGCAGCGTCCGCGTACTGCTCGCCGACGACCAGCCCCTGGTGCGGTCGGGGCTGCGCGTCCTGATGGCCGACACCCCGGACCTCGAGGTCGTGGGCGAGGCCGCGAACGGCGCCGAGGCGGTCCGGCTGACCGCAGAGCTCGCCCCCGACGTCGTGGTGATGGACATCCGGATGCCGGAGATGGACGGCATCGAGGCCACCCGCCGGATCACGGCCGGCCCCGGCGCCTCCCGCGTGCTGATCCTGACCACGTTCGACGAGGACGACCACGTGTACGGGGCGCTGCGCGCCGGCGCGAGCGGTTTCGCCGTGAAGGACATGGCGCTGGACGACATCCTCGCGGCGGTGCGCGTGGTCGCGGCCGGCGACGCCCTCATCGCGCCGGGCGTGACGCGCCGCCTGATAGCCGACTTCGCCGCGGTGCCGGCGCCCGCCCCGGAGCGCGCCCCGGCGATCACGAGCCGGGAGCAGGAGGTGCTGACCCTGGTGGGGCGGGGCCGGTCGAACAGCGAGATCGCGCAGGACCTGTTCATCACGGTGGCGACGACGAAATCGCACGTGGCGCGGCTGCTGACGAAGCTCGACGCCCGGGACCGGGTGCAACTGGTGATCAAGGCGTACGAGATGGGGCTGGTCACGCCGCCCCGGTGAAGGCGGCGCGGTCCAGCGGGTGGCGGCGCGCGGTCGTGCACGCCCCGAGCGCGGCACGGCAGCCGCCACCCCGCGACCCGCACTCGTCAAGGTCTGCCCTTGGCGTCCCCTCGCGACGAACCGCTCAGTACAAGGGTGATCAACAGTTGACGAACCGTCAACACCTCGTTAGAGGTACACGCGCGGTTCCCGCGTCGGACCCGCATACTCTGTTCGAGCCTTCACCCCGCTCGGGTGCGCAGTCCGCGGGCTTGTCGGCGCGGTCGATCTCGCACCAGATCCGCTTGCCCGCGCCCTCGTGCTGCCAGCCCCAGCGGTCGGCCAGCCCGTCCACCAGCTCGAGCCCGCGCCCGCCCGTGTCGTCCCCGGCGGCCTGCCGCCGGGCCGGGCCGCGGGAGCTGGCGTCGGCGACCTCGACGCGCACCCCGGGCTCCCCGAACAGCATCCGCAGAACGGCCGGGCAGCCGGTGTGCACGACGGCGTTGGTGACCAGCTCGGAGATCAGCAGGATCAGCGTCTCGGCGAGCGGTTCGTCGTCCCCTATGCCCGACCCGGCCAGCCGGGACCGCGCCCAGCGGCGGGCCCGGCCGACCTCGGCGGGATCCGGTCCTACCTCCAGCTGAACCTGAAGCACCTGCACCGCTCACACCATCCGAACCGGCGGACACTTCGCCTCGCGACAGGATGGGATCACCGAGTGTGATCCCCTTGCGGAGCAGCATGGTTGACATACAGTCACCACAACAAGCGCTTCGGGCATATTCCAGCGCGAAGGAGTAGGCGTGGTGCATACTGCGCGACGCTCGCGCCGCTCAACCGCTCGCATTCCCGGGAGCGTACCGGAGCAGGCCCCCGACTCCGGGCCGCAATGAGGCGGGCCAAGGACACAAACCGATATCAACTCTCCGTAATCGGACATGCGTCCCGGTTCGTCCCGACCGTGCCCCGTTCCGCCCCCTTCGTGACAGCGAGCTACCCCCCGGCGGTCAGCAGCTCGGCCGCGAGGAGCTCTTCGGCGAGGAGTTCCTCCGCCTCCCCCGCCGTCCGCCACTGCTCGGCCCGCACCCAGGCCCGCTTGAGGTGCAGATGGACATCGGCCTCCCACGTGAAGCCCATCCCGCCGTGCACCTGCAGGCAGTCCCGGGCATTGCGCACGGCTGCCCCGTCGGCCAGCAGCTTGGCCCCGGCCACCTCCGCCGGGTCCGCCGTCACCGCTGCCGCGTAGACCGCCGTACGGGCCACCTCGGCCCGCACCAGCATCTGCGCGCACAGGTGCTTGACCGCCTGGAACGCCCCGATCGGCTGCCCGAACTGCTCGCGCTCCTGCGCGTACCGCACCGCCAGCTCCACCGTGCGCAGCGCGCTGCCCGTCTGGAGGGCGGCCGTCAGCAGCGCGCCCTCGTCGCGGTACGTCGCAGCCGCGCTACCCGGCGCCGCCACCCGGTGCAGCGGCGTGAGGGGGTCCGCCGAGCGCACCGGCTCACCCGAAGGGAGCAACGGCGTACCGAGCACCGCGTCCGCGTCCGCGAGGTGGGCCACCAGCGGCCTGCCGCCCCCGCGCAGGTCGCCCAGGTCGAAGGCGGTGACCACCGCGGTGCCCGCCGCCGCCCCCGGTACCGTCCCGGCCGCCAGGTGCGTGGCGACCAGCGGCCCCGGCAGCAGCGCCCGCCCGGCCTCCTCGAAGACGAGGACCGCCTCCGGCAGCCCGAGCCCGACCCCGCCCTCCGCCTCCGGGAGCCGCAGCGCGAAGAACCCGGCCTCGCCGAGCTCCCGCCACAGCGCCCGGTCCAGGGCTCCGCCCGAGTCCACGGAGGCCCGCAGCGCCTCGCGCCCGTACCGGCCCGCCAGCAGGCCCCGTACGCCGGCCTGCAGATCCTGCTGCTCCTCGGTCAACCGGAAGTCCACGGCCCTCACCGGCCCTTCGGGAGGCCGAGGATCCGCTCGGCGACGATGTTCTGCTGGATCTGCGAGGTGCCCGCCGCGATGGTGTACGAGAGGGACGAGAGCCGGCCGAGCACCCATTCCTCGTCCAGCGCGAGGGAGTCCGCCCCCAGGACTTCCGCCGCCGTGTCGTACAGCTCCTGCCGCGCGTGCGAGTAGGCGAGCTTGAAGACGGACCCGCCGATGCCGGGGACCCCGCCGGTCCTCTCGGACTCGCTGACGTTCCAGTGGGTGAGCCGCCACAGGGCGCCGAACTCCCCGTACAGCCGCCCGAGCCGGCGTCGCAGCACCGGATCGTCCCACCGGCCGTTCGCCTTCGCGGTGCGCGCCAGCTCGCCCAGGGTGCGGCGGCAGGCGACGACCTCGCCGACGAAGGCCGTGCCCCGCTCGAAGGAGAGGGTGACCATGGTGACGCGCCAGCCGTCGTTCTCCGCCCCGACCCGGTTCGCGACGGGCACCCGGACCTCGTCGAGGAACATCTCCGCGAACTCCGTGGACCCCGCGAGGGTGCGCAGCGGCCGGACCGTCACCCCGGGGGCGCCCATGGGCATGGCCAGCCAGGAGATCCCACGGTGTTTCGGGGCCGCCTCGCTGATGGGGGTGGTCCGTACGAGCAGTTCGCACCAGTCGGCGACCTCCGCGTGCGAGGTCCAGATCTTCGAGCCGGTGATCACGTAGTCGTCGCCGTCGCGCACGGCGCGCGTGCGCAGCGAGGCCAGGTCCGAGCCCGCGCCGGGCTCGCTGAACCCCTGGCACCACACCTCGTCCCCGCGCAGTACGGGCGGCAGCCAGCGCGCCCGCTGCGTCGCGGTGCCCTCGGCGGCGATGGTCGGTCCGGCGTGCAGCAGTCCGACGAAGTTGGCGCCGACGTACGGGGCCCCGGCGCGCTCGGTCTCCTCCAGGAAGATCAGGTGCTGGGTCGGGGTGGCCCCGCGCCCGCCCGCGTCGACCGGCCAGTGCAGTCCTGCGTACCCGGCGTCGTACAGCCGCCGCTGCCAGCCGGCGTCGTACGCGCGGCGGCCGGGCCAGTCGTCGGGGGACGGCCTGGCGGGCAGCTCGGGCAGCGCTTTGGCGAGCCATGCGCGCAGCCGGGCGCGGAACTCCTGCTCCTCGTCGGTGTAGGTCAGATCCATCAGACGAGGTCCAGGCCGAGCATGCGGATGGCGTTTCCGCGCATCAGCTTGTAGATCGTCTCGTCGTCCAGCCCCTTCACATGGTCGAGGGCGACCTCCTTGGTGTGCGGGAAGGTCGAGTCGACGTGCGGGTAGTCGGTCTCGAAGGTGGCGTTGTCGCGGCCGACGACGTCGAGCGAGGCGATGCCGTGCTTGTCGCGGAAGAAGCAGCAGAACATCTGCCGGTAGTAGTACGTGGACGGCGGCTCGGGGATCAGGTCGCGGACCCCGCCCCAGGCGCGGTGCTCCTGCCACACGTCGTCGGCGCGCTCCAGGGCGTACGGGATCCAGCCCATCTGGCCCTCGCTGTACGCCAGCTTCAGCGTCGGGAACTTCACCAGCACCCCGCTGAACAGGAAGTCCATCATCGAGGCCATGGCGTTGTTGAAGCTGAGCGAGGCCTGGACGGCGGGCGGCGCGTCGGGGGAGGCGGCCGGCATCTGGGAGCTGGACCCGATGTGCATGTTGACGACGGTCCCGGTCTCCTGGCAGACGGCGAAGAAGGGGTCCCAGTAGCCGGAGTGGATGGAGGGGAGCCCGAGGTAGGTGGGGATCTCGGAGAAGGTCACGGCGCGCACCCCGCGGGCGGCATTGCGGCGGATCTCGGCGACGGCCAGGTCGATGTCCCAGAGCGGGATGATGCACAGCGGGATCAGCCGGCCGCCGCTGTCGCCGCACCACTCCTCGACCATCCAGTCGTTGTACGCGCGCACGCAGGCGAGGGCGACCTCCTTGTCGTGGGCCTCCGCGAAGGTCTGGCCGCAGAAGCGCGGGAACGTCGGGAAGCACAGCGACGCCTCGACGTGGTTGAGGTCCATGTCGGCGAGGCGGGCCCTGGGGTCCCAGCAGCCGCGCCGCATCTCCTCCCTCGTGATCCCCTCCAGGGTCATGTCGTCGCGGTCGAAGCCGACGGCGGCGATGTTGCGCTTGTACGGGAACTTCAGGTCCTCGTAGATCCACCAGTCGGTCGGCGGGCCGTCGGGGTCCATGGAGATCACGTACTTGCCGCCCGTGTACTCGAGCTCGCCGATGCCCGCGGTGAGCGCCTTGGGCCCGCGGTCGCGGTACTTGGCCGGCAGCCAGACGTCGAAGAGGTGCGCGGGTTCGATGACGTGGTCGTCGACGCTGATGATCCGAGGCAGTTCCATGGTGTCCCCTCGCCGCAAGCCGATGGATCCGGATCGGAATCCGAACCTGAATCCCGATCCGGATCCGAAGCCGAATCTGATGGATCGTCAGAAACAAGCTAGCTCCGCCACCCCTGGACCGACAAGCGCCGGAGCCCTACGCTCTCCGCTTGATCTGACTCACCGTCAGCTACTGGAGGCTGGGATGGCGGACAGCAGGGACATCGCGATACGGCTCGGCCGGTCCCCCACCCTCTGGGAGCTGGTCGTACGGCGGGCCGAGCTGAGCCCCGGCGCCACGGTGCTGATCGAGGCGGCCGACGACCCCGCCGACGACCGGACGCTTACCTTCGCCGAGCTCCGCGACCGCTCCGAGCAGGTCGCGGCAGGGCTGTACGGGAGGGGCGTACGGCCCGGCACGGTCGTCGCCTGGCAGCTGCCCACCCGGATCGAGACGGTCCTGCTCTCCCTCGCCCTCGCCCGGATCGGCGCCGTCCAGACCCCGGTGATCCCCTTCTACCGGGACCGCGAGGTGGGCTTCGCGCTGCGCGAGTCCAAGGCCGACTTCTTCGCCGTACCGGGCGCCTGGCGGGGCTTCGACCACACGGCGATGGCCGGGCGGCTCGGCGCGCGCGGCGTCTTCGAGGCGTACGAGGCCCTGCCGACGGGCGATCCGGCCGTACTGCCCCCACCGCCCGGCAACGGGACGGACGTCCGGTGGATCTACTGGACCTCCGGCACCACCTCGGACCCCAAGGGCGTCCTGCACACCGACCGCTCACTGATCGCGGGCGGCTCCTGCCTGGCCCACGCCCTGCGCCTGAGCCCGGCCGACGTCGGCTCGATGGCCTTCCCGTACGCGCACATAGGCGGCCCGGACTACCTGGTGATGCTGCTCCTGTACGGCTTCCCCGCGGTCCTCTTCGAGAAGTTCGCGATGCCGGACGCGCTGGCCGGCTACCGGCGCCACGGGGTCACGGTGGCCGGCGGTTCCACAGCCTTCTACTCGATGTTCCTCGCAGAACAACGCAAGGACCCGGGCGTACGGCTCATCCCCACCCTGCGCCTCCTCGCGGGCGGCGGCGCCCCGAAGCCGCCCGAGATCTACCACGCGGTCGTGCGCGAACTGGGCTGCCGGCTGACCCACGGCTACGGCATGACCGAGGTCCCGATGATCACCATGGGCGCCCCCGACGACACCCCGGAGCACCTCGCCACGACGGAGGGCCGCCCCCCGGCGGGCATGTCGATCCGCATCACGGCCCCGGACGGGGAGGTACTGCCCCCGGAGACGGACGGCGAGGTCCGGCTGCGCGGCGAGGCGGTCTGCCAGGGCTACCTCAACCGGGACACCCCGGCGGACGCCTTCGACGCCGACGGCTACCTGATCACCGGCGACCTCGGCCACCTGACCCGGGACGGCTACCTCGTCCTCACCGGCCGCAGCAAGGACGTGATCATCCGCAAGGGCGAGAACATCTCCGCAAAGGAGATCGAGGACCTCCTGCACCTGCTCCCGGGCGTCGGCGACGTGGCCGTGATCGGCCTCCCGGACCCGGAGCGCGGCGAACGCGTCTGCGCGGTGGTGGAGCAGCCGGCGGGCACGGCCCCCCTGACCCTGCCGCAACTGACGGCCCACCTCCGCGCCCAGGGCCTGTCCCCCCACAAACTCCCCGAACAACTGGAACTGGTCGACGTCCTCCCCCGCAACGACGCCCTGCGCAAGGTCCTGAAGTACAAACTCCGCGAACGCTTCGCCTAGGGAGTGGTCCCGGGGCCCGGCCTCGGGGCATGCCCCGGGGCATGCCTTCGGACCGCCGTGCGGCGCACCGGCCGCACGGTGGTCCGGGTTCCGGACGGCCGGCTACGCGTCCGGCGCCTCGACCCCGCAGTAGCCCGCGAAGGCCGACAGGATCTCCTCCTCCGAGATGCGGCCGTCGCCGTCGCCGTCCAGGGCCGTCGCCACCTGGCCGGCCAGTTCGGCCGGGGTGCCCAGGACGCGCAGGACGCGGGCCGCCGCGTCCGGGGTCGGGCCGCGGCCGTCCTCGTCCGCCACCGCGATCACCGCGTGCAGGAACGGCCGCGCGATCTCCGCGAACCGCTGCGGGTTGTCCCGCAGCCGCTTCGCCGCCCCGGTGATGAACTCCTCCCGGGTCACCCGCTGGTCCCCGTCGACGTCCGCGATCCCGGCCATCCCCTGCCAGAACGCCTCCGCACCTGCGAAGAGGGCCTGGCCCTTGTCCGACCGCGCGGTGGTGCCGAATTCGGCCAGCACCGCCTTCGCGGCCGCGCTGAAATCCTCCCGGTCGATATATCCGTTCCCGTCCTGGTCGAAGGTGGCGAATCGGGCGGCGATCTTGCGCTCGTATTCTGCGCTGTCCATATTCGGCGTTCCGCCTTCACATGTGCGGTGGGGTGCAGTTCAAGACAAGGCAGGAGCGTAAGGCCTACGTGGCCTGCCCGTTAAGCGAAGTCGTCAAGCAGGTGGCCACATCGAACCCGCGCACGGGGAGCGCGGTGGGGCGCGTACACCTGTGCCCATGTGCCGCGGCCCGCCCCACCGTTCACACCCCGCGACCCGACTATCACGCAGGGCACACTTCCAGGGCCCGGTTCCCCCAAAACGGGCGCGAACCCGCCTGTGCCCATTACATTCGATGCGTCGACACACGGCTGGGGGCAGTTATGCCGAAGGACGTACCACCGCGCTGGGACCGCCGCATGCAGCAGCGCCTCGCCCGCGGCGAGGCCGCCGCGCTCGGAGAGCTGTACGACCGCTTCGCCTCGCTCGTGCACAGCCTGGCGCACCGGGTCCTCGGCGACGAGAAGGCCGCGGACCGGATCACCCGCGAAGTGTTCGGCTACATCTGGGAGAACCCGGACGCGTACGACCCCAAGCAGGGCTCCATGCGGTCCTGGGTCGCCCGGATCACCCAGGGCCAGGCGGTGGCCCGGCTGCGCCAGGCCGAACTGGGCCGCGGCTCGCGCGAGGAGCTCGAGCAGAAGGTGCGCAGCGCCAGCGCCGCCGCCCGCGCGGACTACATCGTCACGTCCATGCCCGCACCGCTGCGGGCCGCGCTGGAACTCGCGTACTTCAAACGCCGCGACTACCGGCAGGCCGCCGCCGACCTGCAGATCAGCGAGGACGAGGCCCGGCGCCGGCTGCGCCTCGGGCTTCAGCTGCTGTCGACCGCCAACGCCCTCCCGCAGGAGGACGCCGCACCGCCCGGATACGGCCCGCCCGGATATGGAACGCCCCGATGAACGGCCCCGCCGACCCGCCCGACGACGGATACGACGAGCAGCGCCCCGCCGGTCCGCCGCGCATACCGGGTCCGCGCGGGGCCGCCGACGACCTCGACCCGCGGCACGCACCGGAGCCGCTGCCGCAGCCTCAGCCGGCGGCTGCGCCGCTGCCGCCGCCGCGGTCGCATGCCGTGCTGAAGTCCCTGCTCGGCGCGTGGGCGCTCGCGGCGTGCTCCGCCGAGGAGACCCAGGCGGTGGAGGACCACCTCACCGAGTGCGCGCCCTGCGCGGAGGAGGCGCTGCGGCTGCGTGACGCGGTGGGCCTGCTGCACCCGGAGGAGAGCCTGGACCTCAAGCCGCTGCTGCGGTCGCGGGTGCTGGAGGACTGCCTCGGCAAGCGGCCGGCCCGGATCCCGGTGCCGGTGTGGGCGAGCCCGTACGACACGGAGACCGCGCGGCTCGACGCGCTGCTGCGGGACTTCGGCGACTCGGAGTGGCAGACCCCGGTACGGCTGAAGTGGTTCGAGGAGGAGCGGCGCCAGTACCGCCGGACGACGGTGGCCGGAGTGATCGGGCACCTGCTCACGGTGGACGGGATGGTCGCGACGGCGCTGGGCCTCGACGATCCGCTGGGCCCGGATGCGCCGTCGGACGCGACGGGCCGTACGGAGCACTACTGGAACTCCGCCGCGCAGCCCCTCACCCGGCAGATCCGCGAGCCGTGGCGGGAACAGGGCCACACGCTGGTGCGGACGGTGTCGTTCGCGGGGCGGGGCGTGGGGCAGCTTTCGGTGGACTACGGGGCCTTCGCGCTGCCGCTCGGGGACGCGTTCCTGGAGCGGGCCTTCGAGTGCTGGGTGCATGCGTGGGACATCGCGGAGGCGGTGGACTACCCGTACGACCCGCCGTCGGGGCCGCACCTGAACCGGATGATCGACCTGGCGGCGCGGCTGCTGCCGAGTGCGCTGGCCCACCGGCGCCGGGCGGGCCTGGCGGCCCCGGCCCGCGGCCTGGTCGCGGCGGGCGCCCCGGGCCGGACCCTGCGCCTGGAGATCGAGGGCGCGGGCGGCGGCAGCTGGGACATCGCGCTGGACTCCCCGGCGGCGAAGCCGTCGCCGGAGCACACGGTGGCGCAGATCGCACTGGACGGCGCCGAGTTCTGCCAGCTGGCTGCGGGCCACATCTCCCCGGAGGAAGCCGCGGTGGGCCAACACGGCGACCGCGAAGCCATCCGCGACGTCCTCTTCGCAGCAGCCTCCCTGAGCCGCCTCTAGTGCCGCGTCAGGCAACGTCAGCCCCGTCGGCGCGCCGACGGGGCTGGATCCGGCTACGCGAAGACGACCGTGCGGGTGCCGTTCAGGAGTACACGGTGTTCGCTGTGCCACTTCACGGCCCGCGCCAGCGCCTGGCATTCCACGTCCCGCCCGATCGCCACCAGCTGGTCCGGCGTCACCTCGTGGCCCACCCGCTCGACCTCCTGCTCGATGATCGGGCCCTCGTCCAGGTCGGCCGTCACATAGTGCGCGGTGGCGCCGATCAGCTTCACACCGCGCGCATGCGCCTGGTGGTACGGCTTCGCGCCCTTGAAGCTCGGCAGGAAGGAGTGGTGGATGTTGATGATCCGCCCGCTCAGCTCCTTGCACAGGGTGTCCGACAGCACCTGCATGTACCGCGCCAGCACCACGAGCTCCACGTTCTCGGCCCGCACCAGCTCCAGCAGCTGCGTCTCCGCGGCCGCCTTCGTGTCCTTCGTCACCGGGATGTGGTGGAAGGGGACGTCGTACGAGCGGACCAGATCGGCGAAGTCGGTGTGGTTCGAGACCACCGCCGCGATCTCGACCGGCAGCGCGCCGATGCTCGTACGGAACAGCAGGTCGTTCAGGCAGTGCCCGAACTTCGACACCATCAGCACGATCCGCATGCGGTCTTCGGAGCGGTGGAGCTGCCAATCCATCCGGAACGAGTCCCCGATGGCGGCGAAGCTGGCCCGCAGCTTGTCCAGCGTCACCGGAGCGTCGGCCGAGAAGTGGACCCGCATGAAGAAGAGGCCCGTGTCGTGGTCGCCGAACTGACGGCTGTCCTCGATGTTGCATCCGGTCATGAACAGATAACTGGACACGGCATGCACGATGCCCTGCTTGTCCGGGCAGGACAGGGTCAATACGTACTGCTGGGGGGCCTGGGGCTGCGGGTCGTCGCTCATGACCCGACAGCCTTTCACACCGCGCGGGTCAGGATCCTCAGCAGTTCCAGCGACTGGGGCGCGGCGTCCGGTTCGTCCCCGTCCGCGGTCGCGAGCCGTACGTGCGCCTCGCGCGCGGCGCGTACCGCCTCGGGCCAGGCGTGGTGCTCGAGGAAGGCGGAGACGGGGGCGTCGGGCCCGACCTGGTGCAGGATCCGCAGCACCCGCAGCACCGCGAGGTCCACGAGCGTGGCCTCCTGGGAGTCGCGGAAGATCGTGCCGACGTACTTCTCGGCGGACCAGCTGTCGAGCCAGGTGTCCTCGACGAGCCGGTACACGGCGTCGGTGACGTCCCCGTACCCCTCGACACCGGCGAGCCAGGTCCCCTCGTGGAAGACCGGGTCGGAAAGCATGTGAAGCGCCGAGCGCACGTTGCTGCGCCAGCGCCACCACGGCATGTCGTTCAAGGGCATGCCGCCCATGGTGGAGGAGCGGCCGCCGCGGCGGGAAGAGTTCTTCGAACCTTGGGCGAATGTCACGCTTTCGATCGTACGTTCACGGCCGGCGCGATCTTGAAGCGCCTGTGCGCAACCACTCCCCTGCAATTCACCTTCGCGTCACTCTTTGTTGTGTCCATCTCATTTTCCAGTTACCCGCGGGGCGGAAGGGTGCATGGACATGACCGAATGGCGACGCACGGCATCTTTCTCCCGCACTCTGCTGGCAACGGCGATGGGCACGTGTCTCGTCGCCGGATGCGGGGTGCTCCCCGGAGGCCCGGGGGGCTCCGGGGGCACCATCACGGTCATGACCTTCGCGCCGCAGGGCACCCAGGCGACCAACATGCCCGGAATGCCCGGCATGGCCAAAGCCTATGAGGCCTGGGTCAACTCCAAGGGCGGCATCAACGGTCACAAACTGCGCGTACTGACCTGCAACGAGAAGAACACCGCGAACGGCGCCGCCGACTGCGCCCGCAAGGCCATCAGCGAGAAGGCCGTCGCGGTCGTCGGCTCGTACAGCCAGCACGGGCGCGCCTTCATGGCCCCGCTGGAGGCCGAGGGCATCCCCTTCATCGGCGGGTACGGGGTCTCCTCCGAGGAGTTCCAGAGCCCCTTCTCCTACCCCGTCAACGGCGGTCAGCCCGTGCTCCTCGCCGGCGCCGGGCACCAGCTGGGCCGGGCCTGCAGCCAGGTGGCCGTCGTCCGCCCGGACACCCTCGCGGGCGACTCCATGCCGCTCCTGCTCAACGCCGGGCTCAAGGCCAACAAGATGCCCGACGCCAACGACATCCGGGCCGCCGAGGACTCCGCGGACTACACGCCGCAGGCCCGCGAGGCGCTCGCCGACTCCTCCGGCGGCAAGGACAAGGGCTGCGTCACGGCCGTCCTCGGCGAGCGCACGGAGACGTTCTTCGACGCCTTCCGCCGAGTCGACGACAAACACAAGAACCCGCAGATCTCCTCCGTGCTGGGCAGTGTCAGCCAGGCCGTGGTCGACCGCACCGGCGGCAAGGAGAGCCCCTTCGAGGGCGCGTACCTCACCAGCTGGTACCCGGTGTCGACCGATCCGCTGTGGGAGCAGATGCGGAACGTGATCTCCGATCATGCGTTCGGCAACGACGCCGTGGACGCGGACGACAGCGGGACGCAGACCACCTGGATCGCGTACACCGTGCTCAGCGAGACGCTGAAGCGGTTCAAGTCCGGCGAGGACGTCACGCCGCGCCAGGTGGCGCGCGCGCTGAACCAGTCGGAGCCGGTGAAGACCGGCGGGCTGACCCCGGACCTGAGCTGGCGCTACAAGGACATGCGCGCCGTCCCCGGCTTCCCGCGCATGGTGAACGGGCGGGTCAACTTCCAGATCGTCCAGGCAGGCCGGCTCGTCGCCCAGCAGGGCGAGCAGTCGATGGACATGACCCAGACCCTGGAGCAGGCGCCCCGCGCGGCGTAGGGGCCTGCTGCTCCCGGCTCCGGCTCCCGGCTCCGGCTCCCGGCTAGAGCTGGGACTTGTCCCGCTTGGTGAGGCTGTACTTGGCCGCGACCGTGTTCCACAGGGTCGCGGCCGACTCCTTCGCCTTCGTCGCCTCGCCGCTCGCCTTGTTGCCGTCGGCGGCGTTGGCGGTGTTCTTGGCCTGCCCGTCCTTGCAGCCCTTCTTGTCGCCGGCGGTGTCGTCGGCCCAGGCCGCGTAGTTGTTGTCGGCGGCCGCGGAGGACTGCCAGGCCTTGGTGAGCGAGGCGGCCAGCTTCGCGTTGTCGGGGAGCTGGTCCAGCTTCAGGTCCTGGAGACGGGTGACGAGCTCCTCGCGCTGGCGGGCGGCGTCGCGCAGGTCGGTCGCCGCCTGGCCGAGGTTGCGGCAGCCCTTGATGTCGTCGACGGACCGGATCACTGCGGCGCGGCTGTCGTTGCTGTCCGCGAGGAGCTTGTCCAGCTGGACGGCCTGCGCCCGGGCCGGGTCCACGGGCGCCTCGCCGGCGGCCGCGGCCGAGCTGCCGGCGCTGGGGGTCGTCGCTGCCGCAGCGGGGTCGTTGTTCTGTGCCTTGTCGTCGCTGAGCAGCGCGCCGACGCCGAGCCCGACGACGGCCAGGCCGATGACGACGGCGGCGATCACCCCGGTCGGCACGCGCCGGGGCGCCTCCGGCGGGGGCGGGGGCGGCGCGTACTGCGGGTGCTGCTGGAACTGCTGAGGCTGGGCCTGAGCCTGGGGTGGTACGGGCCGCTGCCCGCGCGGCGGATAGCCCCGCGGCGGCGGCTGCCGCAGCACGGGCTCCTCTACGGGCGGCAGGTGCTGGGTGTGCCCGGCGTCGGCACCTTCCCCGCGGAACAGCGCGTCGAACCCGTCGGTGACGGGCGGGATGTACTGGGTCGCCGCCTCACCGTGCGCAGGCCCGGCCGGGACCGGCGGGATGTACTGGGTGGCCCCATCGTCGGCCGTGGGCCCGGCCGGGACCGGCGGGATGTACTGGGTCGCGGCCTCACCGTGCGCAGGCCCGGCCGGGACCGGCGGGATGTACTGGGTGGCCCCATCGTCGGCCGTGGGCGCGGCCGGGACGGGCGGGATGTACTGCGTCGCGGCCTCACCGTGCGCAGGCCCGGCCGGGACCGGCGGGATGTACTGGGTGGCCCCATCGTCGGCCGTGGGCCCGGCCGGGACCGGCGGGATGTACTGCGTCGCCGCCTCGGGCAGCGGCGGGTAGCCGTACCCGTGCGGCTCCCCCGGCCCCTCGTAGCCGGGCCCCACCACATGCCCGGGCGCCGGTTGCCCCGGCGCGGCCGGGTACCCGTACCCGGCCTGCCCCGACGGCTGCGGGCCCTGCGGCTCCCCCGGCTGGGGCTGGCCCGGCGCCGGGGGGTAGCCGTACGCCGGCTGGCCCGGCTGCGGCTGCTGCGGGTACGCCGGGTCGGGGCCCCACGGCGCACCGGCCTGCGGGGCCGCCTGCCGGCCGCCGCCCTGTCCGCTCTCCGTCACCGGGACTCCTTCGCCGACTACGCCGGTATTCCGAATCGTCGGCTCACGCTACCCGGTCACCCCCCGTTCCCGGCAGGCACACCCGTCCCGTCCTCTACGCCACCACCTCCAGGCGGGCCGTGAACTCGCGGGCCGCCGGCTCGTCGCGGTACGGGGCGAGGCGGGTGCGGAAGTCGTCCAGGTACTCCGCGCCCCGGTTCGAGCGGAGCCCCGACAGCAGGTCCGCCGCCTGCGCGGCGGTCTGGCAGGCCTGCTCCACCTCACGCTGCTGCACCTGCGCCGACGCCAGCAGCAGCAGCCCGATCGCCCGGCGCCGCGCCTTGCCCGCCGGAAGGCCCCGCAGGGCTTCCTCCGCCTGCCGGGCCGCCGCGTCCGCCTGGCCCAGGTCCCGGTGGCAGTGCGCCAGCTCGTCCGCGAGGTACGCCGCGTCGAAATGCCGGATCCAGACCGGGTCGTCGCCCGACTCCGGCTCCGCCCGCTCCAGCGCGGTCACGGCCCGCGAGGACAGCACCGCCGTCGCCCGGGTGTCGCCCAGCAGCGCGTGCCCGCGCGCCTCGGCGGCGTAGAACATCGCCTCCACCCGCGGCGTGACCTGCCCGCGGGTCCCCTCCTGCGCGGCCCGCGCGAGCTGCGCGATCTCCCGCGGATTGCCCAGTTCCGCCGCGAGGTGGCTCATCGACGCCGCGAGCACGTAGCCCCCGTACGCCCGGTCCCCCGCCGCCTGCGCCAGCCGTAGCGCCTGGATGTAGTAGCGCTGCGCCAGGCCCGGCTGCCCGGTGTCCACCGCCATGTAGCCGGCCAGCTCCGTCAGCCGGGCCACGGCCGCGAACAGCGCCCTCCCGACCGGCTCTCGGTACGAGCCGCCGATCAGCCCGGAGACCACGGAGTTGAGGTAGTGCACGACGACGGGCCGGACGTGGCCGCTGCCGAAGCGGTGGTCGAGGTCCTTGAGGGCGTCGGTGGTCGCCCGTACCGCCTCCACGTCCGGCATCCCGACGCGCGAGCCGCCACTGCGCGCCACCTGCGCGTCGGCGCCGGTGATCAGCCAGTCCCGGCTCGGTTCGACGAGCGCCGACGCGGCCACGCTCGACCCGGACAGGAAGTCGCGGCGGCCGACATCGCTCCGCCACAGCTCGCTGACCTGCTCGATGGCGCCGATGACGGTCGGGGAGAATTGCAGGCCGATGCCGGAGGCGAGGTTCTTGCCGTTGGCCATGCCGATCTCGTCGATGGTGACGGTCCGGCCGAGTTTTCGCCCCAGCGCCTCGGCGATGATGCCGGGCGCCCGGCCGCGCGGCTGCTGGCCGCGCAGCCAGCGGGCCACGGAGGTCTTGTCGTAGCGGAGATCGAGGCCGTGTTCGGCCCCGCACATGTTGACGCGCCGGGCAAGCCCGGCGTTCGAGCACCCGGCTTCCTGGATGAGCGCCTGTAGCCGTTCATTCGGCTGGCGCGCGACGAGAGGCCTGGCTGCCATGAAAACCCCCAGTAGCCGCGGGTGATCGTTGGAATGATCACTTCCCGCCTGAGTTGCGGAGAATCATCCGCTCTGCGTCGTGTCGCTACCCAACTCCGGCGCCCCGACCTCCTACGCGCCCCCGTGCGTGCTCCAGTGCGCCCCGTATGCAGGATCGATGCTCCGCCCACCGGCCGGTTTACGCCCGTAACCCCGGATGACGCCGGGAGTTGTGATGGGCGTGGAAGAGACCATCGGAGTCACGGAGACCGCACCCATCCCCAAGCAGCGCGGCGAGCAGCTGCTGGACCATGCCGTGCGGTACGCGGAAGAACGGCACTGGGATGTCTTCGCCGGCACCTGGCTGGACTACGCGGACGGACGGGAGCTGTGCTCCTGCGGGGCGCAGGACTGCCCGGCGCCGGGCGCGCACGCCACGGTGAAGGACTGGGCGGCGCTGGCCACGGGCAGCGCGGTCCAGGTGCGGCGGATCTGGGCGAAGCGCCCCGAGGCCTCGATCCTGCTGCCGACGGGCCGGACGTTCGACGCACTGGACGTGCCGGACTCGGCCGGGTTCCTGGCGCTGGCGCGGCTGGAGCGGATGGAGCGCACCCTGGGGCCGGTCGCCCTCACGCCGGACCACCGGATGCTGTTCTTCGTCCTGCCGGGCGCCGGGGCGAAGGTGCCGGACCTGGTGCGCAAGCTCGGCTGGTCGCCGGCCTCGATCGACCTCGTCGCGCGGGGCGAAGGCGAGTACGTGGCCGCGCCGCCCACCCGCTTCGGCGGCCGGGGCTCGGTCCAGTGGGCACGCCGGCCCACCCCGGCCAACCGGTGGCTGCCGGACACGGAGGAGCTGATCGCCGCGCTGGCGTACGCGTGCGGGCGCGAGGCCGCAGCGGACCGGGACCGCCGCAGCTCCTGACCCGCGATCCGGAAAGGCCTCCGGAACGTCGCAGGTCAGAACAGGGACATTCCTGTACGGAAACTCATGACATAAGTAACTGCCCCGCCTCACCCCGCCCTCCTATCGTGAAGAACGCAGGACCACGGGGAACACAGCGAGAGGCAGGCGCATGCCGGACCAGGCAGATGCGACGGGTGGGACGTACGGACCGGACGGCGCGCGAACCGCGCCGTCCGCCGGACGGGCGGCGGTACGGGTAGAGGGCCTGTGGAAGCGCTTCGGCGACCAGGTCGCGGTCGCGGGGATCGACCTCGAGCTGCCCGCGGGGCAGTTCATCGGCCTTGTCGGCCCGAACGGCGCGGGCAAGACGACGACGCTGTCGATGGTGACCGGACTGCTGCGCCCCGACATGGGGCGGGTCTTGGTCGCCGGGCACGACGTGTGGAGCGACCCGGTCGAGGTCAAGTCGCGGATCGGCGTGCTGCCGGAGGGGCTGCGGCTGTTCGAGCGGCTGTCGGGGCGCGAACTGCTCGGCTACATGGGCCGGCTGCGCGGGCTGCCGGGCGAGGAGACCGACAAGCGGGCCACGCAGCTGCTGGAGGTCCTGGACCTCGCGGGCTCGCAGCACAAGCTGGTCGTGGACTACTCGACGGGCATGCGCAAGAAGATCGGCCTGGCCGCCGCCCTGCTGCACAACCCCGAAGTGCTTTTCCTGGACGAGCCGTTCGAGGGCGTGGACCCCGTGTCGGCGCAGACCATCCGCGGGGTGCTGGAACGGTACACCTCGTCCGGCGCCACGGTCGTCTTCTCCTCCCACGTGATGGAGCTGGTCGAGTCGCTGTGCGACTGGGTCGCCGTCATGGCCGCCGGCCGGATCCGCGCCGCGGGCCCGCTGGCCGACGTACGGGGCGACGCGCCCTCGCTGCAGGCCGCGTTCCTGGAGCTCGTCGGCGCGGGTGGGCGCGACGCGGGCGACTCGCTGGACTGGCTCGGCGGGCAGGCAGCCCGATGAGCGCCGCATCCGCCTCCGCTCCGGCGGCCACCACGGCCGCGGCGCCGGCCGCGGCCGGCGCGGTCGATCTGACCTCGGTCTTCGTCCGCCTCAAGCTGTCGCTGCTCCGCAACGGGCTCAAGGGCTCGTCGAAGCGCAAGGCCGCCTACTTCTCCTCGCTGGCGCTCGCGCTGGTCGTGGCCTGCTTCGCGATGCTCGGCCTGGCCGTGCTGCACGGGAACGCGCACGCGGGCACGGTCGTCGTGCTGCTCGCCGCGATCCTGGCGCTGGGCTGGACGTTCATGCCGCTGTTCTTCCCCACCGGGGACGAGACGCTCGACCCGAGCCGGCTGGTCATGCTGCCGCTGCGCCCGCGTCCGCTCGTACGGGCCCTGCTGGCCTCGTCGCTGGTCGGGATCGGCCCGCTGTTCACGGTCTGCCTGGCTGTGGGCTCCGTGGTGGCCGTCGCGCGGGGCGCGGCGGGCATCGTGGCCGCCGTGCCGGCCGTACCGCTCCTGGTGCTGGGCTGCGTCACGCTGGCCCGCGCGGTGGCCACGGCCAACGTCCGGCTGCTGACCAGCCGCAAGGGGCGTGACCTCGCGCTGCTCAGCGGCCTGCTGATCGCGGTGGGCGCGCAGCTGGCGAACTTCGCCAGCCAGCGCCTGTTCCAGTCGGGCGGCCTGGCCCAGCTGGAGCCGGCCGAGGCCGTGGTGCGGTGGCTGCCGCCCGCGACGGCCGTCGGCATGGTGGACTCGGCGAGCAAGGGCTCGTACGGCGTGGCGGCGGCGCAGCTGGCCGTGACCGTCCTGGCGCTGGTCCTGCTCCTGCGGTTCTGGGAGCGGAGCCTGACGACCCTGATGGTCACCCCGGACGGCTCGACGATCGCGGCCTCGAAGCCGTCGGCGAAGCGGGAGTCCGCGGACGGCGCCGGCATCTGGTCGTTCCTGCCGGGCGGGCGGACGGGCGCGGTCATGCAGCGCACGCTGCGGTACGTGGTCCGCGACCCGAAGACGAAGTCGGCGTGGGTGACGGCGCTCGCGATCGGCGTGATCGTCCCGGTCTTCAACGCCCTCCAGGGCACGGGCTCGGTGTACCTGGCCTGCTTCGGCGCGGGCATGCTCGGCGTCCAGATGTACAACCAGTTCGGGCAGGACACCTCGGCGTTCTGGATGGTCGCGCAGACCATTTCGACCCCGCGGGACGCGTTCGCGGAGCTGCGTGCCCGCGCGTACGCCCTGGCCTTGGTCACCGTCCCCTACACGGTCGTGGTCACGGCGGTCACGGCGGCGCTGGTCCACAACTGGGGCGGCTTCCCGGCGGCGCTCGGGGTGGGCATGGCCCTGCTGGGCTCGATGCTGTGCACGGGCGCGCTGGCCTCGGCCCGGTTCCCGTACTCGATCCCGACGGAAGGCGCCTTCAAGAACGTCGTCCCGGGGCAGGCCGGGCTCGCCTGGGCGGGCATCTTCGGCGGCATGCTCGCGTCTGCGGTGATCTGCTCCCCGGTGATCGTCCTGGCGGTCTACCTCATCGTGGCGGACCACCCGTCGCTCACCTGGATCCTGCTGCCGCTGGGGACGGCCTGGGGAGCGCTGGCGGCCTGGGCGGGCCTGCGCCTGGCGGCGCCGACGGTGGCCCGGAAGCTGCCGGAGATCCTGCTGGCGGTCAGCAAGGGCTGAGCCGCCGGTCCCGCGTCCGTACGGGGGACGGACGCGGGCGGGAGGGGAGGGAGGGGGTGACGGGCGACTGCCCGCCGCCCCCTCCTTTCGTACGTGGCGTGAGTGGCGTACGTGGCACTGTCAGGCGTACGGGGCGCCGTCAGGTCACGGCGGCCCTGACCTGGTCCAGGAAGGGTTCCAGGGCGGCGCGCCAGGCCGTCGGCTGGTCGTAGTGGAGGTAGTGGCCCGCGTCGGGGATCTCGGCGTACTGGCCGGCGGGGAGGACACGGACCATCTCCTGGGCCTCCGCGCGGCCCAGTTCGCCGTCCAGGCCCCGGACGACGAGGGTCGGGCAGCGGACCTGGGCCAGCTCCTCCCAGTGCGCGTCGTGGACCCAGGTCTCGCGGGCCCTCAGCATCTGGCGGCGGGAGAACAGGGGGCGCCAGCCGTCCGGGGCCTGGTGCATCACCTCGGCGAAGAAGGCGCCGCGGCCGGGGTCGGGGCGTTCCACCCGGGGGTCGTCCTCGCCGAACCAGCGGCGGGCGGCGTCCTGAGTGGGGAAGGGGACGGGCCAGCGGTGGAACCATTCCTCCCATTCCTGCTGGGAGGCCTCGCCGAGGGCGGAGGCGCGCATGTCGCAGATGACCAGGGCTTCGACCAGGTCGGGGCGGCGGGCGGCCAGCTGCCAGCCGGTGAGGGCGCCCATGGAGTGGCCGATCAGGGTCACGGGCCCCAGGCCGAGCTGCTCGATGACGGCCTCGGCGTCGGCCACGAAGGCCTCGCGCCCCAGATTGGTCGAGGCGCCCGGGCCGGCGGAGGGGCGGTCGCTCTGGCCGTGGCCGCGCTGGTCGAGGGCCACGACGCGGCGGTTCCCGGCGAGCCAGCGGGCGGTGCCCGCCCAGTGGAAGGCCCGGCCCATCAGGCCGTGGAGTAACAGCACCCGGGGTGCGTCGGGATCCGGGGGCGCAGTGGCGGCGGATTCCCGGAACTCCCAGGCGGCCAGGCGCACACCGTCGGCCCCTGTCACATCGATGCGCTGTACCACGGCAGATGCACCCCCTTCGCTCACGGCCAGACTATCGAACCCGTATTCGAAAACGGGGTTCTCGCCTTCAACACCGCTCTTTCGAGTGACCTTGCTCAAGGATTGGCCGCCGCTGCCGATGGAGATCCTTTCAACAGGGAGGCGGGCCGCTCGGGGAAGACGGTCCGAGGGGATGACCTTGAGAGCTCGGGGCTCCAGGTCAACAAAGGGGAGGACCGGTCCCGGCGCCGCAAGGCGCCGGGACCGCCCACTTCCACCACTCTCGAACGCCGCGTGCGTCCGGTCAGCGCTTGGCCACGAACACGTGCGAGGCGATCTCCGCGTCCAGTTCTGCGGCCTCGCCGCCGCTGCCGACCAGCACACCGCCCGGCGACTCGGTCACGCTGACCACCGAGCCGGGCTGCACGCCCGCCCGCCGCAGCGTGTACATCAGCTGGGCGTCCGTCTGGATCGGCTCCCCGATCCGGCGCACGACCACGGTCTTGCCGTCCGCACCCGGGTCCAGCTCCGACAGGCTGACCATGCCGTCCTCCAGGAACGGGTCCGCCTCGGCCTTCTCGCCCAGCTCCTCCAGCCCCGGGATCGGGTTCCCGTACGGCGACTCGGTCGGGTGGCGCAGCAGCTCCAGCACCCGCCGCTCCACCGCTTCGCTCATCACGTGCTCCCAGCGGCAGGCCTCTGCGTGCACCTGCTCCCACTCCAGGCCGATGACGTCGACGAGCAGGCATTCCGCGAGCCGGTGCTTGCGCATCACGCGCGTCGCCAGCCGCCGGCCCTCCTCCGTCAGCTCCAGGTGACGGTCGCTCGCCACGGCCACCAGGCCGTCCCGCTCCATGCGCGCCACCGTCTGGCTCACCGTCGGGCCGCTCTGGTCGAGCCGCTCGGCGATACGGGCGCGCATGGGGACCACGCCTTCCTCTTCCAGCTCGAGGATGGTGCGGAGATACATCTCCGTGGTATCGATCAGTCCGGACATTCGTGCCCCTCGGATATCGTGCGCTGGCCCTGCCCCCAATTCTGACGCATCGCGCGGACAACCGTCCCGTGCCGGAGGTCAAGCCCTGCCCGGGACATCCATTGACGTTCGTATTGACACGCCCTTGGTCCAGACCGCACGGTGAGCGGCGGACACGGACGAACCCCACCTCTGGAAGGGCCATCGGCGTATGAGCGAGAGCAAGCTGGCCGGTCAGTTCCTCGACGCCGCGATCGGGCTCCTTCAGCGGGTGCGCGACGAGGAGGCCGCGCACATCGCCGAGGCCGGCGCCGCCATCGCCGACGCCGTCGCCGCCGGGAACCGGCTCTTCGCCTTCGGCGCCGGCCACTCCTCGCTCCCCGCCCAGGACGTGGTCTACCGGGCCGGCGGACTCGCCCTGGTGAACTTCCTCGCCGTCCCCGGCACCGTAGGCATCGACGTCATGCCGGCCACCCTCGGCAGCGCCCTGGAGCGGGTCGACGGCCTCGCCGGCGCCGTCCTCGACAGCAGCCCGGCCGCCGACGGCGACGTCCTCGTGATCATCTCCCTCTCCGGGCGCAACGCCCTGCCGGTCGAGATGGCCATGAACGCCCGCGCCATCGGCCTGAAGGTCATCGGCGTGACCTCCGTGGCCTACGCGACGGAGACCAAGTCGCGGCACGTCTCGGGCACCTTCCTGAAGGATCACTGCGACATCGTCCTCGACAGCAAGATCGCGGTCGGCGACGCCGAGCTGAGCCTCGACGGCATCGACGCGCCCTTCGCGCCCGCCTCCACCGTCGTGACCAGCGCGATCATGCAGGCCGTGATGGCGGCGGCCGCCGGCGAGCTCGCCGCCCGCGGGATGGAGCCCCCGCTGCTCCGCTCGGGCAACGTCGACGGCGGCCACGAATGGAACGGCCGCGTCCTCCAGGAGTACGGCGACCGGATCTTCTTTCGCCACTGAGCGGCGGAAGGCTAAGCGGCCTTGGTGAAGTGGGGTGCGTTTTCGCGTCGTCCGGTGCGGTGCATCGCAAGGCGGAGCGGCACGCTGACAACGCGGCGAGGCGCCGTGCCGGGCGGCGCGGGGGCGTGCCCCACTTCCCCGAGACCGCTTAGGGCCGAGGTAATCCCTCGTCCGGGGTGCGGGGCCAGGCGGCCAGGTCGAGATCGGCCGCGACCCGGGCCGCCACCTCCTCCGCGTAGGCCGCGTCCGCCTGCTCGAAGGCGGCCCGCGAAGCACCCCGTACGAAGGTCAGCGCCCCCAGGGTCCGCCCGCGGCTGCGCAGCACCGTGCACAGCACGTGCGCCGCATCCTCCGGCCACTGCCGGTCCCGCGCCCAGCCCGCGGCCGCCTCCCCCCGCGGGGCACTGGTACGCACCGAGCCGATCCGGTCCAGCGCCTGCAGCGCCGGATGCCCGGGCTCGTACCGCGCTTGGCTCGCCCCCGCCCCGGGCAGCACCGGCGGCGAGGCGGCCACCCGTACGAGGCGCTGCCTGTCCGGGTCGGCCGACTGCTCCAGTACGTCGAGCAGCGCGTGCTCCGCGAAGCCGGCGAGGGCGAAGTCCAGCCGTACGGCGGCAGCCTCGGCCGGGTCCTCGCACTCGGCGGCCGCCCGGCCCGAGCGGTGCAGCTGACCGGAGCGGAACCGCAGCTGCGCCGTGTCGAGCGAGGCCTGCCGGGCCTCGGTGATGTCCTGGAACAGCCAGCCGACCCCGAGCGGCACCGGCTCCTCCGCCAGCGGGGACCCCAGCCGCAGGAACCCGGACCGCCAGCACCGCCGCCGCACCCCCTCCGGCGTGCGGACGGACACCCACAGCTCCACGGGCGCCGGCGGGGCCCCGTCGGCGAGCACGTGCTGAAGCGCACCCTCCAGCTCCTCGACGCCCTGGACCAGCAGCTCCCCCAGCGGCCGGCCGAGCAGCGCGGTGCGCCCCGATCCGAAGGCGCGGGCGGCGTGCGCGTTGACCACGGCGGGCCGCAGATCCACATCGACGAGAACGACACCCCACGAGGCGTCGTCCATCAGCGCCTCGCTGAGCGCGATGGACCGCTCCAGGTCGATCTGCGCGTGCACCTCGCTGAAGGCGCAGTAGACCCCGGCGGGCTTCCCGTCCGCCCCGGGCACCCCGGCGGACTGGGTCCGTACGAGCACCCGCCCGCCCTCCTTGGTCAGCAGCGCGAACTCGTGCACCTGCCGTCCGGGCACGTCCTGGGCGGCCATGAGCCGCTCCTCGACGTCCTGCGCATCGGCGGCACGCACGGCCCACCCGGCGAACCCCTTTCGCCCGACCGCCTCGGCGGCGGTCCAGCCGAGGATCCGCTCGGCCTCGCGGTTCCAGTGCGTGATCACGCCGTCGGCGTCGAACGCGCACAAGGCCGCGTCCATCCCGTCCAGCAGCGCTGCGAGCAGATCGTCGGTGGTCTCACTCCGTCCGAAAGCACTCACCTGGCACCCCCTGCAGGTGTTCGCGTGTGCGGCACGTCAGATCATTCAACTGGAACGTGACGCAGCCCACACCGCATTCCCTGAATCGCCCCGAAATAAATCGCTTGAGGACCTCGGGGAGCGGTTCTAGGCTCTGTCTTACACGAGAAGGGAGGTGGTTCCCGAAATGTACGGAAACCGGACGCGTGAGGTGGCTGCGGGCTAAGGGCCCGTCGTCGCACGCACCCAGTGCGGTGCCCGGCGGGTACGCCAGGCGCCAATCCCAAGCAGTCACCCGACCCGCGGGCTCGCCGGTACGTCCGGCCGGCTTCTCTCACTGCAGGAGAGAAACCCGAGCCCGCGGGTCGTCTGCGTGCTACGGGCAGAGGCGCTCGAGGCGCCACTTCCCGTCCTCGAGGACGTAGCGCAGCCGGTCGTGGAGCCGGTTCTCGTGGCCCTGCCAGAACTCCATCGCGTCGGGGACGATCCGGATGCCGCCCCACTCGGGCGGGACGGGGACCTGCTCGCCCTCGGGGTAGCGCTCCGCGAGTTCCGCGTAGCGGCGGTCGAGCTCGGCACGGGATCCGATCACCCGGGACTGCTCGCTGGCCCAGGCGCCCAGCTGGGAGCCGTGCGGGCGGGAGCGGAAGTACGCCGCCGTCTCGTCGCGGCCGATCCGCGAGGCCGTGCCGGTGACGATGACCTGGCGGGCGATGGGGTGCCAGGGGAAGAGCAGCGCGACGTGCGGGTTCGCGTCGATCTCGCGGCCCTTGCGCGAGCCGTAGTTGGTGTAGAAGGCGAAGCCCCGCTCGTCGAACTGCTTCAGCAGCACCGTGCGGGAGCTGGGGCGGCCGTCGGGGGTCGCCGTCGAGACGACCATCGCGTTCGGTTCGAAGAGGTGCGAGTCGGCGGCCTGCTGGAACCACTCGGCGAACTGCCGCATGGGGTCCTCGGCGAGGCTCTCCTCGTGGACGATCTCCGAGCGGTACTGCTTGCGCATCGTGGCGGGGTCAATGTCCTGGTCGGTCACGCCAGACATCCTGCCGCAGGAGTGCTTGCAGCAGTGTGCCGTATGTCACGCTTCCGCCTGCCATCCGGAACCGCCAAAATCTTGGGGCCGGTCCGGAGGTCCCCACACGGGTGACCGACGGCCGTGCCGGGCATCAACGGGGATGACCGCGCCGGACCGCGAGTCACGCCGGGAGCCGCGCGTGTTCGCACTATCTGAGGAGCCGCCTGATGTCCGACTTCGTACCCGGGCTCGAAGGGGTCGTCGCGTTCGAGACCGAGATCGCCGAACCGGACAAGGAGGGCGGGTCGCTCCGCTACCGCGGGGTCGACATCGAGGATCTCGTCGGGCACGTCTCGTTCGGCAACGTCTGGGGCCTGCTGGTCGACGGGGCGTTCAACCCCGGTCTGCCCGCCGCCGAGCCCTTCCCGATCCCGGTGCACTCCGGTGACATCCGTGTCGACGTGCAGTCCGCCCTCGCCATGCTCGCCCCCGTGTGGGGTCTGAAACCGCTGCTCGACATCGACGAGCAGACCGCCCGCGACGACCTCGCGCGCGCCGCCGTGATGGCGCTGTCGTACGTCGCCCAGTCCGCGCGCGGGCAGGGCCGGCCGATGGTGCCGCAGAGCGAGATCGACAAGGCCGAGTCCGTGGTCGAACGGTTCATGATCCGCTGGCGCGGTGAGCCGGACCCGAAGCACGTCAAGGCCGTCGACGCGTACTGGACCTCGGCCGCCGAGCACGGGATGAACGCCTCGACGTTCACCGCGCGGGTGATCGCGTCGACCGGTGCGGACGTCGCCGCCGCCCTCTCGGGTGCCGTCGGCGCCATGTCCGGGCCGCTGCACGGCGGTGCGCCGTCCCGCGTCCTCGGCATGATCGAGGAGATCGAGCGCAGCGGCGACGCCGTGGCGTACGTGAAGAAGGCCCTGGACAAGGGCGAGCGGCTGATGGGCTTCGGGCACCGCGTGTACCGGGCCGAGGACCCGCGCGCCCGTGTGCTGCGGCGTACGGCCAAGGAGCTGGACGCGCCGCGCTACGAGGTGGCCGCCGCGCTGGAGAAGGCCGCGCTGGAGGAGCTGCACGCGCGCCGCCCCGACCGGGTGCTGGCGACGAACGTGGAGTTCTGGGCCGCGATCATGCTGGACTTCGCGGAGGTCCCGGCGCACATGTTCACCTCGATGTTCACCTGCGCCCGGACCGCCGGCTGGTCGGCGCACATCCTGGAGCAGAAGCGCACGGGCCGCCTGGTGCGCCCGTCGGCCCGCTACATCGGTCCGGGCCAGCGCAACCCGCGCGAGATCGACGGGTACGCCGACATCGCCGAGACGGCCTGAGCCTTTCCTTCGCAGGCCGTGAGGGCGCCGCATCCCGCGGTACGGGGTGCGGCGCCCTCCGCGTTCCTCAGCCCAGGGTGTCGTCCAGGATCCGGGACCACTGGGCGACCACGCGGGCGCGGCGGGCCGTGTCGTCGGTGAGGACGTTGGCCAGGCCGAGGCCGCGGGCCATGTCGAGCAGGCCCTGCACGGTCTCGCGTACGCCGGGGACGGACTCGTCCGCGCCGAGGAGCTCCACGGCGATGCGGTGGGTCTCGCGGCCCACACGGGCCTCCAGTTCGGTGACCTGGGGGCGCAGCTGCTCCTCGTTGGAGGCGGCGACCCACAGCTGGAGGGCGGCCCGGAAGAGGGCTCCGGTGTAGAGGTCGACGAGGGCTTCGACCACGGCGGGGCAGGCGGCGGGTCCGGCGTGGAAGAGGTCGCGCAGGGCGGCGGAGCGTTCCTCGGCGACGTAGGCGACGGCGGCGGTGAACAGGTCCTCGCGCGTCGGGAAGTGGTACTGGGCCGCGCCTCTGGAGACACCGGCGCGTTCGGCGACGACGGCGACGGTGGAGCCGGCCCAGCCCTGTTCGGCGAGGCAGGAGACGGCCGCTTCCAGGAGGTGGCGCCGGGTGACGCGGCTGCGGGCCTGCTTGGGGCCGGGCTGGGTGTCCTGCGCGGTTCCGGCGTCGGTCACAGGGCCCATGACGGGTCCCGGCGTTCGAAGCGGGCGCTGATGCCCTCGCGGGCTTCGGCGGAGCCGAAGTGGTGGGCGGACAGCTCGGTGAGCGCGGCGCCGTCGCGGGCGAGGACGGCCCGCACCGGGGCGGTGAGCAGTTCCTTGGTGGCGGCGAGGGCCTGCGGGCCGGCCTTGCGCAGGCCGGTGAGGACGGGGTCGAGGACCTGGTCCACGTCGTCGCCGTGCAGGGTGAGCAGGCCGATCCGGACGGCTTCGGCGGCGTCGAAGGACTCGGCGGTCAGGAAGTACCGGGCGGCGGCGCGCGGGTCCAGGCGCGGCAGCAGCGGTGCGGAGATCACGGCCGGGACCACGCCCAGGTGGGTCTCGGTGAAGGCGTACGTGGAGGCCGGGCCGGCGGCGGCGATGTCGCAGACGCCGAGGAGGCCGAGGCCGCCCGCCCGGACGTGGCCGGTGACGCGGGCCACGACCGGCTTGGGGAGTTCGGCGATCTCGCGGAGCAGGGCGAGGAAGTCGGCCGGGTCGCACGGGGACTTCAGGTCGGCGCCGGCGCAGAAGGTGGTGCCGGTGTGGGTGAGGACGACGGCCCGTGCCTCCGGGTCCGCCGCCGCGTCGGCGAGGGCCGTGCGCAGCTCGCCGACGAGGTCCGCGGAGAGTGCGTTGCGGTTGGCCGGGGAGTCGAGCGTGAGGGTGGTGACGCCACGCGCTCGCGCGGCGCCGACTGGGCGGGTCATGCCATGTCCTCCGGAGGTTGTGCGGATCGTGGGGCCGGGCGGCGGCGGCCCGCCTGCGCCCGGCCGGCCGGGTCGTCCGGGCCGGCCGTGACGCCGGACACCGCTCAGTACGACTTGGGCAGGCCCAGGGTCTGGTGCGAGACGAAGTTGAGGATCATCTCGCGGCTGACGGGGGCGATGCGGGACACCCGGGAGGCGGTGATGAGGGAGGCCAGTCCGTACTCGCGGGTGAGGCCGTTGCCGCCCAGGGTGTGGACAGACTGGTCCACCGCCTTCACGCAGGCCTCGGCGGCAGCGTACTTGGCCATGTTCGCGGCCTCACCGGCGGCCATGTCGTCGCCCGCGTCGTAGAGGTGGGCGGCCTTCTGCATCATCAGGCGGGCGAGTTCGAGGTCGATGTGGGCTGCGGCGAGGGGGTGGGCGATGGCCTGGTGGGCGCCGATCGCCTCCTTCCAGACCTGGCGGGTCTTCGCGTAGTCGACGGCCTTGGCGAGGGCGTGGCGGCCCATGCCGATGGCGAAGGCGGCGGTCATGATGCGCTCGGGGTTGAGTCCGGCGAAGAGCTGGAGCAGGCCCGCGTCCTCGTCGCCGACGAGGGCGTCGGCGGGCAGCCGTACCCCGTCCAGGACGAGTTCGAACTGCTTCTCCGCCGCCTGGAGTTCCATGTCGATGACGGAGCGGGTGAAGCCGGGGGTGTCTCGCGGCACGATGAACAGGCAGGGCTTGAGGCTCCCCGTGCGTGCGTCCTCGGTACGTCCGACGATGAGGGTGGCGTCGGCGATGTCCACGCCGGAGATGAAGACCTTGCGCCCGGTCAGCACCCACTCCTCGCCGTCGCGGCGGGCCGTGGTGGTGATGCGGTGGGAGTTGGAGCCGGCGTCGGGTTCGGTGATGCCGAAGGCCATGGTGCGGCTGCCGTCGGCGAGGCCGGGGAGCCAGGCCTGCTTCTGGGCGTCGGTGCCGAAGCGGGAGATGACCGTGCCGCAGATGGCGGGCGAGACGACCATCATGAGCAGGGGGCAGCCGGCGGCGCCCAGTTCCTCGAGGACGATGGAGAGTTCGGCGATGCCGCCGCCTCCGCCGCCGTACTCCTCGGGGAGGTTGACCCCGAGGTAGCCGAGCTTGGCGGCGTCGGCCCACAGCTCGTCGGGGTGGCCGCCCTCGCGGGCGACCCGGGCGAGGTATTCGCGTCCGTAGCGCTGCCCGAGGGCGGCGACGGCGGCGCGCAGGGCCTTGTGTTCTTCGGTCTCGACGACGGCGCTGGTGGCGGGGCTCATGCGGGCGTTTCCTCCTGGACTACGGCGAGCAGGGCGCCGAACTCGACCGTGTGGCCGAGGGTGGCGTGGAGCGCGGTGAGCGTGCCGGAGGCGGGCGAGACGATGCGGTGCTCCATCTTCATGGCCTCCAGCCAGAGCAGGGGCTGCCCGGCGGTGACGGCGGAGCCGGGGGCGAGGCCCTCGGCGACGCGGACGACGGTGCCGGGCATGGGGGCGAGCAGCGAGCCGGGTTCGGTGCGGTCCTGGGGATCGGCGAACCGGGGGACGGGGGTGAGGGTGTGCGCGCCGGGCGCGGGGGTCCCCCCGCCGAAGGCAGGGGGAGAGTCGACGTAGATCTCGGCGGCTCCGGCACCCTCGGTGTTCGATTTGCGTTTCACGTGGAACACCCGGCGGACGCCCTCGACTTCGAGGGTGACGCGACCGGGCTCCGCGGCCAGGACTCGAACGCCGGGATGCTCCACGAGCTCCGGGGGTCCGCTGCGGGCGGGCCGGTAGCGGACCTCGTACTCGGCGCCGGCCGCGCTGTAGCGGCGGATCTGCGGCTGGGAGCGGAGGTTGCGCCAGCCGCCGAGCCGGGCGGCGAGAGGGGCGTCCGGGGCCGGCGCGGCATCCGCGAGGGCGGCTGCGACCGCGGCCAGGGTGGCGTCCGGGCTGCCTTCGGTGAGGGCTCCGAGGTGGCGCTCGTAGAACCCGGTGTCGAGCCGCGCCTCGGCGAACTCCGGGTGTCGCAGGGAGCGTACGAGGAGCTCGCGGTTGGTGGTGAGCCCGTGGATGCGGGCTCCGGCCAGGGCGTGGGCGAGGGCGCGGACGGCCTCGGCCCGGGTGGGGGCGTGGGCGACGACCTTGGCGAGCATCGGGTCGTAGTGGACGCCGACGGTGTCCCCGTCGGCGAAGCCGGTGTCCACGCGGACTTCGCCGGGGACGGCGAGGGTCTGCAGGACTCCGGTCTGGGGGCGCCAGTCCTGGGCGGGGTCCTCGGCGTACAGGCGGGCCTCGACGGCGTGGCCGGCGGGCTCCGGGGGCGTCAGCGGCAGGGCCGAGCCCTCGGCGATGCGCAGTTGCAGGGCGACGAGGTCGAGGCCGAAGACGGCCTCCGTGACGGGGTGTTCCACCTGGAGGCGGGTGTTCATCTCCAGGAAGTACGGGCGTCCGTCGGCGGCGACGAGGAACTCGACCGTGCCCGCGCCCTGGTAGGAGACCGCGCGGGCGGCGGCCACGGCGGCCTCGTGGAGGCTGGTGCGCAGCGCCTCGGGCAGTGCGGGCGCCGGGGCTTCCTCGATGACCTTCTGGTGGCGCCGCTGGAGGGAGCAGTCGCGGGTGCCGAGGGCCCAGACGGTGCCGTGGGAGTCGGCGAGGATCTGGACCTCGACGTGGCGGCCGCGCTCGACGTAGGGCTCGGCGAAGACCTCGCCGTCGCCGAAGGCGGAGCGGGCCTCGGCGGAGGCGGCCTCCAGCTCCTCCTTGAGGGTGTCGAGGTCGCGTACGACGCGCATGCCGCGGCCGCCGCCGCCCGCGGCGGCCTTGAGCAGGAGGGGCAGGTCGGCGGCTGTGGCGTCCGCCGGGTCGACGGGGTCCAGGAGCGGGACCCCGGCGGCGCGCATCAGCTCCTTGGCCCGGGTCTTGGAGGCCATGGCCTCGATGGCCTCGGGCGGCGGGCCGATCCACGTGAGTCCGGCGGCGACGACCTCGCGGGCGAAGCCGGCGTTCTCGGAGAGGAACCCGTAGCCGGGGTGGACGGCGTCCGCGCCGGCGGCGAGGGCGGCCTTGATGACCAGGTCGCCGCGCAGGTAGGTGTCGGCGGGGGCGGCGCCGGGGAGGCGCACGGCCGCGTCGGCCTCCCGTACGTGCAGGGCGTCGGCGTCGGGGTCGGAGTGGACGGCGACGGTGGCGAGGCCGAGGGCGCGGGCGGTACGGAAGACACGGACGGCGATCTCGCCGCGGTTGGCGACCAGGAGGGAGGTCAAAGGCTGCTGGGGCAGGGGCTGCTGGGTCATGTGCTGGCTCACATCCGGAAGACGCCGAAGCCGCCGCGGGCGCCCTCGACGGGGGCGTTGTGGACGGCCGACAGGCACAGGCCGAGGACGGTACGGGTGTCGCGCGGGTCGATGACCCCGTCGTCGTACAGCCGCCCGGACAGGAACATGGGCAGGGACTCGGACTCGATCTGCGCCTCCACGAAGGCGCGCATCCCGGCGTCGGCCTCCACGTCGTACGGCTGCCCCTTCGCGGCCGCGGACTGGCGGGCCACGATGGAGAGCACGCCGGCGAGCTGCTGGGGGCCCATGACGGCGGACTTGGCGCTGGGCCAGGCGAAGAGGAACCGCGGCTCGAAGGCGCGGCCGCACATGCCGTAGTGGCCGGCTCCGTAGCTGGCGCCGATGAGGACGGACAGGTGGGGGACGCGGGAGTTGGAGACCGCGTTGATCATCATCGAGCCGTGCTTGACGATGCCGCCCTGCTCGTACTCCTTGCCGACCATGTAGCCGGTGGTGTTGTGGAGGAACAGGAGCGGGATGTCGCGCTGGTTGGCGAGCTGGATGAACTGGGCGGCCTTCTGCGACTCGGCGCTGAACAGCACGCCCTGGGCGTTGGCGAGGATGCCGACCGGGTAGCCGTGGAGGGTGGCCCAGCCGGTGACCAGGCTGGTGCCGTAGAGGGGCTTGAACTCGTCGAAGTCCGAGGCGTCGACGATGCGGGCGATGACCTCGCGGGGGTCGAAGGGGGTCTTGAGGTCGGCCGGGACGATGCCGAGGAGTTCCTCGGGGTCGTACGTGGGCTCCTCGGCGGGCTGGGGATCGGGGCGGGGCTTGAGGTGGTTCAGGCGGGCCACCACCCGGCGGGCCTGGCGGATCGCGTCGTGCTCGTCGAGGGCGTAGTAGTCGGCGAGGCCGGAGGTGCGGGCGTGCATGTCGGCTCCGCCGAGGGACTCGTCGTCGCTCTCCTCGCCGGTGGCCATCTTGACGAGCGGCGGACCGCCGAGGAACACCTTGGAGCGATCCTTGATCATGATGGTGTGGTCGGACATCCCCGGGATGTACGCGCCTCCGGCGGTGGAGTTGCCGAAGACGACGGCGACGGTGGGGATGCCGGCGGCCGAGAGCCGGGTCAGGTCGCGGAAGATCGCGCCGCCCGGGATGAAGATCTCCTTCTGGGAGGGGAGATCGGCACCGCCGGACTCGACGAGGCTGATGCAGGGGAGTCTGTTCTGGCGGGCGATCTCGTTGGCCCGCAGGGCCTTCTTGAGCGTCCAGGGGTTGGAGGCGCCGCCGCGGACGGTGGGGTCGTTGGCGGTGACCAGGCACTCCACGCCCTCGACCGTGCCGACGCCGGTGACGATGGAGGCGCCGACGGGGTAGTCGCTGCCCCAGCCGGCGAGCGGGGACAGCTCCAGGAAGGGCGTGTCCGGGTCGAGGAGCAGCTCGATGCGCTCGCGGGCGAGGAGCTTGCCGCGGTCCTTGTGGCGGGCCGTGTACTTCTCGCCGCCGCCGAGGAGGGCCTTGGCGTGCTCGGCGTCGACCTCGGCGAGGCGTTCCTGTGCGGTGGCGCGGGCGGCGGCGAACTCGGAGGCGTGCGGGTCGACGGTGCTGGTGAGTCGGGTCATGGGCCGGTCCCCTCCGGGGCGGGCAGCAGGTGGGTGGGGATGTCGAGGTGGCGGGCGCGCAGCCATTCGCCGAGGGCTTTGGCCTGGGGGTCGAAGCGGTGGGCGGAGGCGACGCCGGCGCCGAGGATTCCGGCGATGGTGAAGTTGAGCGCGCGGAGGTTGGGGAGGGCGTGGCGGGTGACGGGGAGATCTGCGGTCTCGGGGAGCAGGGCCTGAAGGGTCTCGACGGTGAGGGTCCGGTCGAGCCACTCCCAGGCCTCGGCGGATTCCACCCACACCCCGATGTTGGCGTCGCCACCCTTGTCGCCGCTGCGGGCGCCGATGAGCCGGCCGAGAGGTACGCGGGTGGTCGGCCCTGCGGGTGCCTCCGGCGGTGCGGTGCCGGTGGTGGGCCCTGCAGGGCTCTCCCCCACCCCGCCCCTTCCCGCTGCGCCGATCAGCGGCTCCGCCGCGGGCGTGGCTGCGCCGATCAGCGGCTCCGCCGCGGGCGTGGCTGCGCCCCGGACCTCTCCGGGTGCTCCGCCCCCGGGCCCTCCCCCGGCCACCGCCGGGGGGACCCCCAGGTCCTCAGACGCCGGACGGGCTGAACGGTCCGGGCCCGCCGGGAGCCGAGGGGCCGGGTGGCGGGTGCCGTCGGGGAGGACTGCCACGTGGGGGACCGAGGTTGCGGGGATCGTCGACGACGTGAAGACGCCGTACGGCTGGGCCGGGCCCGGCGGGGTCGTGACGTGGAAGCCCGGATAGCTGGCCAGAGCCAGCTCGATGGCCTCCGAGGTCAGCACTCGGCCCACCCGGTCGGCGGAAGGGTCCCGCACCACCAGGCGCAGGAGCGCGCTCGCCGTCTCCTCCGTCGGGGCGTCCTCGTGGTCCGTACGGGCCAGGGTCCAGTCCGCCGTGGCCACCTGGGACAGGGCATCGGCCAACTGCGCCCGGACGAGCGCCGCCTTCGCCTCGATGTCCAGCCCGGTCAGGACGAAGACCACCTCGTTGCGCCAGCCGCCGATGCGGGTCACCCCCACCTTGAGGGTGGGGGGCGGGGCCTCGCCCATGACGCCCGTGATCGCTACGCGGTCGGGTCCCGCCGATGCGAGGCGGACCGTGTCCAGGCGGGCCGTGACGTCGGGGCCCAGGTAGCGGGGGCCCTGGGTCTCGTACAGGAGTTGGGCCGTGACGGTGCCCGTCGAGACGACCCCGCCCGCACCCGGGTGCTTCGTGATCACCGACGAGCCGTCCTCGGAGATCTCCGCCAGCGGGAACCCGGGGCGGCGGACGTCGTGCGCCGTGAAGAAGGCGTAGTTGCCGCCGGTGGCCTGGGTGCCGCACTCCAGGACGTGGCCCGCCACCACCGCCCCCGCCAGCCGGTCGTAGTCGTCCGGCGCCCAGTCGAACCACCAGGCCGCCGGCCCGCTGACCAGGGCCGCATCGGTGACCCGGCCCGTGACGACCACGTCCGCGCCCGCCCGCAGGCAGGCCGTGATGCCGGCGCCGCCGAGGTAGGCGTTCGCGGTCAGCGCGCCCTCGGCGAACGGCATCAGGTCGTCGCCCTCGACATGGGCGACCGACACCGGGACCCCGACCTCGACGGCGAGCGCGCGGATCGCGCCGGCCAGTCCCGCCGGGTTCAGGCCGCCCGCGTTGGCGACGATCCGTACGCCCCGCTCGTGGGCGAGGCCGAGGCCCTCCTCCAGCTGGCGCAGGAAGGTCTTGGCGTAGCCGAGGTCCGGGGTCTTCAGCCGGTCGCGGCCGAGGATCAGCATGGTCAGCTCGGCGAGGTAGTCGCCGGTCAGCACGTCCAGCGGGCCGCCGGTCAGCATTTCCTCGAACGCGCTGAAGCGGTCCCCGTAGAACCCGGAGGCGTTGCCGATGCGCAGCGGCCGGCGGCCGGTCATCGCGTGGCCCCCGGGGCACGGCCGGGGCCCGCGGGGCCTGCGAAGGCCTGGGCGATGTCCAGCCAGCGGCCGGCGTCGGGGCCGGTCGCGGTCAGGGCCAGGTCCGCGCGGTGGGCCCGCTGGGTCACCAGGAGGCAGAAGTCGAGCGCCGGGCCGGTGATCCGGTCCGCCGCGTCCTGCGGGCCGTAGGCCCAGGGCTCCCCGCCGTCCGGGGGTACGAGTTCCACCCTGAACTCCCCGGCGGGCGCGGGCAGTCCCCGTACGGCGAACGCGTAGTCGCGGGCCCGTACGCCGATCCGGGCCACGTGCCGCAGCCGCGCGGTCGGGGTACGGCGTACTCCGAGGGCGTCCGCGACGTCCTGGCCGTGCGCCCAGGTCTCCATCAGGCGGGCGCTCGCCATGGAGGCGGCCTTCATCGGCGGCCCGTACCAGGGGAACCTGGCGTCGGGCGAGGCCGCGGCCAGTGCCTCGTCGAGGGCGGCGCGCCCGGCCCGCCAGCGGTCCAGCAGCTCGGCGGGCGGCAGCGCGGCGCCCTCCGCAGCGCCCTCGTCCACGAAGGAATCGGGGGACTTGACCGCCTCTTCGGCCAGGGCGGCGAAGCCTTCGGCGTCGGTGAGGGAGACCAGCGCGGCCCGGTCGGTCCAGTGCAGGTGGGCGATCTGGTGGGCGACGGTCCAGCCGGGCGCGGGGGTGGGCCCGGCCCATCCGGCGTCGGGCAGGTCCCTTACCAGGGTTTCGAGTTCGAGGCCTTCCTCGCGCAGATCGGCGAAGACGGCGACAGCTGACGGATCGAGCACGGCGGGCTCCCCTTTCGGCGTGAGGGGAAGACTGGCAGCCGCCGGCAAAACAATCAAGCATGCTTGCATGATTTGGTTCATCGGGCGCCGCCTTCGCGCCATCGCCTCCAACCAGCAGCCATGGACGGGTATTTGCAGCCCGCCACCGACCCCGGGCAGGTCCGGGGCCACGGGTGCCGCAGGCCCGGAGGGGGCGATTCAGGCCGTACGTCGGAAAGCACCGAAAGATCACCTGATGTCGCATCGATACTGAACGCTTCGTCCCCCGCTCCGCGAAGAATTCACTCGACGAAGAGGATGAACCGACGTGATCCCAGCCGCTTTCTCCCTCTATCCCGAACTCGACGCGACCACCCTCACCGCCTTCGTCACCGCCCTCGAGACGGGCGACGTCACCGGCCTCGCCCCCGCCCGCGCCGCCGAGGTCGCCGACACCCGGTCCGTCGCCGTCTTCAGCCGCGCCAAGGTCGCCGGCGCCGACGGGGACCTGCTCGACGCCGCGCTGTGGCGGCACAACGGGGTCCAGCCGCGGCCGGTGATCGTGATGCCCTCGCCGTGGACGAACCACGGCTGGCTCCCGTACGCCGTCCAGGCCAGCGTCTTCGCGGCGCGCGGCTACAACGTCCTCGCCTACAGCACCCGCGGCTTCGCCGGCTCCGAAGGCCAGGTCGACGTGGCCGGACCGCTCGACGTCGCCGACGGCAGCCGGGCCCTGGACCACCTCATCGAGCGCACCGCCGGCCCGGTCACGAGGATCGGCTTCCTCGGGGACTCGTACGGCTCGGGCATCAGCCAGCTCGTCGCCGCGCACGACACCCGCGTCGACGCGGTGGTCGCGCTCAGCACCTGGGGTGACCTCGGCGAGGCCTTCTACGAGAACCGGACCCGGCACGTGGCGTCGGTGGAGGCCCTGCTCAAGGCCGCCTCCAAGGCCCGGCTGAGCCCGCAGACGCAGAGCGTGTTCGAGAACGTCCTCGCGGGCCGCGACATCCGGGGCACCCTGCGCTGGGCCGAGCCGCGCTCGCCGTTCAGCCACATCAAGGAGCTCAACCGCCGCCAGGTCCCGGTGTACTTCTCGCACGCCTGGCACGAGACGCTCTTCCCCGGCAACCAGACCCTGAAGATGTTCAACGAGCTCACCGGCCCCAAGCGCCTCGACCTCTCCATCGGCGACCACTCCGGGCCCGAGATGACGGGCATGATCGGCCTGCCCAACCGGATCTGGACGAACGCCCACCGCTGGTTCGACCAGCATCTCAAGGGGATCGACAACGGCATCGCCGACGAGGGCCAGATACTCGGCGAGGTCATGTGGGGCCAGGCCCTGGAACCCCGCCCCACCTGGCATTCCGTCACCGAAGAGGTGCGCCGGATGTACCTGGTGAGCGGCGGGGAGCTCGCCGAGCGGCCCGAGGCCGGCTGGAGCGCGGGCGTCCTGTGCGGGGTGGACACCCCGGCGACCGTCGCCGACGAGATCGTGCGGTCGGGGTACGACGAGATCGCGGGCCGCCCGAAGGCCTACCGGACCGGCGACATCGACCGCACCGTCGCCGCCGTCTGGGCGACCGACCCGGAGGCGGAGACCACCCGGCTGCGCGGCACGCCCCGCCTGCGCGTCACGTACCGGGCCGCGAACGCCAAGTCGTCGTTCGTCGCGTACCTGCTCGACGTGGCGCCCGGCGGGACGGCGCACATCGTCACGCACGCCCCGTACTCCGACCTCGACTCGCCGCCCGACAGCCTGGTCAGCGCCGACATCGAGCTCCAGGCGACGGCGTACGACGTTCCGCGCGGGCACCGGCTGATGCTGGTGATCGACGCCCGCGACCCGTTCTACGGGGACTCCAACCTGCCGCGCGCGACGCTGGCCTTCACCTCCCCGGAGGCCACGCCGTCGTACCTGGACCTGCCGCTGGGATGACGGCCGGACGCGGCCTTCACCGCGGGTGAGGCCTTCGCTGCGGGTGCGCCCGCCCCGCCGAACACCCCCGTAGCCGGCAGGGCGGGCGCATTCCCGGACTCGACGAACTCGACGAACTCAACGGCTTCAGGCGGGCTGCGCGGTGCGCCGCGTCAGGCCCATCGTCCAGTTGAGGAGCCAGGTCGCGCCCTCGTCGAGGGAGAAGTACTGCTCCCAGCGGGCGGAGTCGGCCCGGATGTCCTTCCACACGAACCGCGCCCGGACGGCCTTGCCGGCGTGGGTGTCCTCGCCCTCGAAGATGCCGGTGCCGTCCGTGAACCGGCCGGCGACCGGCGGGAAGAGGGTCCCGGTCCGGCGGCTCGCCCAGTACAGCGACCACTGCCCGCGCTCCGGGTCGCGGACCGTGACGGGGCCGGCCCCGACGCCTGAGGGGGCGGGGCAGGCTCCGCGGCCGGCCGGCCCGGCGGTCAGGTGCAGACCGGGCCCGGGGCTGCCGATGCCGTGGCGTGGAGGAGGTCGCGGAGCAGGGTGAAGTCCACCGCCGAAGGGCGGCGGAAGCGGAGGCAGGCCTTGCCCATGTCGTGTCCGGCCAGGCGGTCCGCGAAGGCGTCCCGGATGTCCGTCCGCAGCAGGTAGAACGAGATGTACTGCTTCTGGTTCGCCCAGGCGATCTCCCCCGCCTCCGCCCCGGCCCGTACGTACGCCGGCATGCCGTACGCCATGACCTCCTCGAAGCCCGTCAGCTCCGCCAGGCACAGCTCGCGCAGCCGCGTCAGCGCCTCGCGGCGGGCCTCCGGCGCCTGGGCCAGGTACGCGTCGACCTCGTCCGTCGCCGGCATCAGGCGGCCGCCTTCCGGGTCTGGGAGCGGACCGCGCCCATGCTCGCCGCGATGACCAGCGCGATCGCCAGCGCGTCCGGCGCCGACATCGCCTGGTTCAGGAGCAGGAACCCGGCCGTGGCCGCGATCGCCGGCTCCAGGCTCATCAGGACCGCGAACGTCGGTGCGGGAAGGCGGCGCAGCGCCAGGAGTTCCAGGGTGTACGGCAGGACGGAGGACAGGACGGCGACACCGAGCCCGAGGGCCAGGGTGCTCGGGACCAGGAGGTCGGAGCCCGCCTCGACCACGCCCAGCGGGAGGGACAGCACCGCCGCCACCGCCATGGCGAGGGCCAGCCCGTCCGCCTGCGGGAAGCGGCGGCCCGTACGCGCGCTGAACACGATGTACGCCGCCCACATCGCGCCCGCTCCGAGCGCGAAGGCCGCGCCCAGGAGGTCGAGGCCGCCGAAGCCGCTGCCGCCGCCGTGGCCGGCCAGCAGGGCGACACCGGCCAGGGCCAGGCCGGCCCACAGCAGGTTCACCAGCCGGCGCGAGACCACGACCGAGAGGACGAGGGGGCCGAGCACCTCGAGGGTGACGGCCGGGCCGAGCGGGATCCGGTCGATGGACTGGTAGAAGAGCCCGTTCATGCCGGCCATCGCCACGCCGAAGGCGACGACCGTGCCCCAGTCCGCGCGCGAGTACCCGCGCACCTTCGGGCGGCACAGGACCAGCAGCACCAGCGCGGCGGCCGCCAGCCGCAGCGTGACCACGCCCGCGGCGCCCGCCCTCGGCATGATCATGACCGCGAGCGCGGCGCCGAACTGCACCGAGATCCCCGCCGCGACCACCAGTGCGACCGGGCCGAAGCGCGACGGGCCGGCGGCCGTCGGGAGGGCCGGAGCCGAGGGGGCCGAAGTCGCGAGGTCGGCGGCCGCCGGGGTGGGGATGGGGGCGGATTTGGGGGAAGGTGCGGGCATTCATCCAGACTAAGGGGTACGTAAGGGCCATCGGGGCGTGCGTTGCCTTACAGGCCGTCCGCCAGCAGTTCCGCCAGGTGGCGGGCCCGGCTCCCGTCGTCGCCGGAGAGCTGGGCGATCTGGGTACGGCACGAGAAACCGTCCGCCAGGATCGCGGCGCCGGGCGGGGCTGCGCGCAGAGCGGGGAGCAGCTGTTCCTCCGCGCAGGCGACGGAGACCTCGTGGTGGCCCGGCTCGAAGCCGAAGTTCCCGGCGAGGCCGCAGCAGCCGCCGCTGAGCTCGCCGGTCAGCCCGGCCCGCTCGCGCAGCCGGCGGTCGGCGGAGTCGCCGAGGACGGCGTGCTGGTGGCAGTGGGTCTGGCCGACGGCAGGACGGTCGAGGCGGGGCGGCTGCCAGTGGGGGGCGTACTCCTCGAGGGTCTCCGCGAAGGTCCGGACGGCGCGGGCCAGGCGCTCCGCGCGGGGGTCGTCGGGGAGGAGGTCGGGGAGGTCGGTGCGCAGGGCTGCGGCGCAGCTGGGTTCGAGGACGAGGACGGGGTCCTGTTCCTGTGGGTCGCCCACGGCGTCGAGGGTGCGGCGGAGGACTTTGCGGGCGCGGTCGAGGCGGCCGGTGGAGATGTAGGTGAGGCCGCAGCAGACTCCCGCCGGGAGGACGGATACGCCGAGGCCGGCGGCTTCCAGGACCGTGACGGCAGCTCGTCCCACCTCCGGGGTGAGGTACTCGGTGAACGTGTCGGGCCAGAGCATGACGCGGGGCCGGGCGGGGCCCTGCGGGCGGCCTTCTCCCCCACCCCGCCCCTTCCCGAAACCGGGGCTCCGCCCCAGAATCCGCGCCTCGAACGCCGGCGCGGCGGGATCTTCCGGGGCGCCGCCGGACGGCCCGGCGCCCGGCGCCGGGGGCAGGGCCCCCGACGGCGGCGCCGCGGCTGGGCTGCCGGGGACGAGCCCGGGCGAACGGTCGAAGGGCTCCGCGTTGCGGCCCGTGCGCCGCCACCAGCGGGTGAAGGGCACGCGGGCCAGTGGGGGCAGCGGGCGTTCGCTCGTGAGGCCCGGGATGCGGACGTGGCGGGCCGCCGCGTTCGCGGGGGCTGCCGCGCGGAGTGCAGCGATCAGGCGGAGCCAGGCCGGCAGGCCGCCCAGGGTGTAGTGGGCCGACGGGCGGATGCGGCCCGCCCAGTGGCGGTGCAGGAACTCCGCCTTGTACGCGGCCATGTCCACGCCCACCGGGCAGTCGCTGCGGCAGCCCTTGCAGGCCAGGCACAGGTCCAGCGCCTCGGCGACCTCCGGCGAGCGCCAGCCGTCCGTCACGATCTCCCCGGCCAGCATCTCGTGCAGCAGCCTCGCCCGGCCGCGTGTGGAGTGCTGCTCCTCCCCCGTCACCCGGTACGAGGGGCACATCACCCCCTGCCCGGGCACATCCGTCGAGCGGCATTTCGCCACGCCCACGCACCGTGCCACCCCATCCGACAGGCCCCCGCCCGGCAGCACCGCGAAGCGGAGGTTCTCGTCCAGGCGGGCCGGGCGGACCAGCATCCCGGGGTTCATCCCGCCCGCCGGGTCCCACACGTCCTTGTACGCGCCGAAGAGCCGGACGACCTCGTCCCCGTACATCCTCGGCAGGAGCTCGGCCCGCGCCTGGCCGTCCCCGTGTTCCCCGGAGAGGGAGCCGCCGTGGGAGACCACCAGGTCCGCCATATCGGAAGAGAACTCCCGGAAGCGGGCGACCCCTGCCTCCGACACCAGGTCGAAGTCGATCCGCACGTGGACGCAGCCCTCGCCGAAGTGCCCGTACGGGGTCCCGCGCAGCCCGTGCGCCGCCAGCAGGGCGCGGAACTCCCGCAGGTACGCGCCCAGCCGGGCCGGCGGCACCGCGCAGTCCTCCCACCCCGGCCAGGCCATGCTCCCTCCCCCGGACTCCGTCCGGGAGGTGCCCCCAGGCATCCGCGTCGCCGTGCCCGCCGCGTCCTCGCGGATCCGCCACAGCGCCCGCTGTCCCGCCGGGTCCGTGATCACGACCGAGTCCACCGCGTCGGCGGCCCGTACGAGGGACCGGGCTGCGCCCTCGTCCCGCATCTCGACGAACAACCAGGCTCCCCCGCGCGGCAGCCCGGCCGCGCCACGGACCAGGTCGGCCGCCATGCCCTCCACCGTCAGCGGCCCGAACCCCAGCAGCCCCGCCGCCGCATCCGCCGCCGCGCTCTCGTCCGCGTACCCGAGGACCGCGAGCGCCGGCGCGCGCGGCGCCTCCACCAGGCGTACGACCGCCTCGGTCACCACCCCGAGCGTGCCCTCGCTCCCGCAGAAGGCCCGGGCCACCTGCACACCCCGCTCGGGCAGCAGCGCGTCCAGCCCGCCGTATCCGGAGATCCGCCGCGAGAAGCCACCGGCCCCGGACCCGGCCATGCCCGTACGCAGCACCGCCAGGTTCTGCGCCACCAGTTCGCGCAGGCCCGCCGGAGCTCCCGGCCAGCCCGTGCCGAGCCGGTACGAGGCGCCTCCGTACGCCGTGACCGCCAGCTCCGCCACGTTGTCCGCGGTGGTCCCCCAGGCCACCGAATGGGCCCCGCACGCGTTGTTGCCGATCATGCCGCCGAGGGTGCAGCGGGAGTGGGTGGAGGGGTCGGGGCCGAAGGTCAGCCCGTACGGGCGCGCCGCGTCCCGCAGCCGGTCGAGCACCAGGCCCGGCTGGACCACGGCCGTGCGGGCTTCCGGGTCCAGCGACACGAGGGCGTTCATGTGCCGGGTCAGGTCCAGCACCACGCCGATGCCCGTGGCCTGGCCGGCGATCGACGTGCCGCCGCCGCGCGGGACGACCGGTACACCCGCCTCCGCGCAGATCCGCAGCGCGGCCGCCACGTCCTCCGCGTCGCGCGGGGCGACCACGCCGACCGGGACACGCCGGTAGTTCGAGGCGTCCATCGTCGCGAGGGCGCGCGCCGCGGCCCCGAAGTCCACCTCCCCGCGCAGGTTCTCCCGCAATGTCCGTTCGAGTTCCCTGGGTGACGTCACGGCCCCACCCTCCCACCGGCCGGACTCGTCTCATCGGGTGGACGCGCCTCCAAGGCGTGGACCAGGACCGGATACGCTCCGCTCGTGGCCGAGATCCAGATTCCCGCTGACATCAAGCCCGCCGACGGACGCTTCGGCGCGGGCCCCTCCAAGGTGCGGACCGAGGCGCTGGACGCCCTCGCCGCCACCGGTACCTCCCTGCTCGGAACCTCGCACCGCCAGGCCCCGGTCAAGAACCTGGTCGGCTCGGTGCGTCAGGGCCTCCGGGACCTCTTCTCCCTCCCCGAGGGCTACGAGGTGATCCTGGGCAACGGCGGCTCCACCGCCTTCTGGGACATCGCGACGCACGGGCTGATCGAGCAGAAGTCCCAGCACCTGACCTTCGGCGAGTTCTCCTCCAAGTTCGCCAAGGCCGCGAAGCTCGCGCCGTGGCTGGACGAGCCGACCGTGATCTCCTCCGAGCCGGGCACGCACCCCGAGCCGGTGGCCGAAGCGGGCGTCGACGTGTACGCGTACACGCACAACGAGACCTCGACGGGTGTGGCGGCGCCGGTCAAGCGCGTCGCGGGCGCCGACGCCGGGTCCCTCGTACTGGTGGACGCGACCTCGGGTGCGGGCGGTCTGCCGGTGGACATCACCGAGTCCGACGTCTACTACTTCGCCCCGCAGAAGTCCTTCGCCTCCGAGGGCGGCCTGTGGCTGGCGGCGTTCTCCCCGGCGGCCCTGGAGCGCGCGGCGCGCGTCCACGCGTCCGGCCGGCACATCCCGGAGTTCTTCTCGCTGCCGACGGCGATCGACAACTCGCTGAAGAACCAGACGTACAACACCCCGGCGCTGTCCACCCTCTTCCTGCTGAACCAGCAGCTGGAGTGGATGAACGGCCAGGGCGGCCTGGAGTTCACGACCGGCCGTACGGCGGCCAGCGCGCGCAACCTGTACGGCTGGGCGGAGGCGTCGAAGTACGCGACCCCGTTCGTCGTGGACGCCGACAAGCGCTCCGCCGTCATCGGCACGATCGACTTCTCGGACGACATCGACGCGGCCGCCGTCGCCAAGGTGCTGCGCGCCAACGGCATCGTGGACACCGAGCCGTACCGCAAGCTCGGCCGCAACCAGCTCCGTATCGCGATGTTCCCGGCGATCGACCCGGCGGACGTGCAGGCGCTGACCGCGTGCATCGACTACGTGATCGAGAAGCTCTGACCGCACCCTGAATCCCGCACCCGTACGGAGCCCCCGGCGACCTCGTGTCACCGGGGGCTCCGTCGTTCCGAACTCGAGGACGCCGCCTGGTACCAGTGCCGCGTCAGGCCACGTTTGCCCGTCAGGGAGCGGCGTCCGGTGCGTGCTCTCGGCGTGCCGGCCGCAAGCGCTCGTACTGGACGTACGTGAGCTTTCGGCCGGTGTGGTGAGAGTGCGTGCCGGGCGTCGCGACGGGGCGAACGTTGCCTGACGCGGCACTGGAACAGCCCGACGCCGGGCGAGCCGGGCGCGGCGGCCTTCGTCACCTGCGGCGGCAACCTCACCGCGGACCGCCACCGGGACTCCGACGTCGTCGTGTTCGCGCATCTCACCGGCCGGGCGTAGCCCGTGGCCCGGCTCGGGCCCGGCACGGGCCCGGCCGCTCCGACCGCCGGGGTCCGCACGCGATACCTTCATGACCTCGGCATTCGGCACTCGGTGAATGCAGTGCAGTGCAGGACAGCTTGGAGGCAGCGGCGTGAGCGTGCGAGTGACGGCGGCCCAGGGCGGCGTGGACCCCTTCGGCACGGCCCGGCTGCGGCGCGGGGTGCTCGACTCCTGGGGCGCGGGCCCGGCCCGCTTCCGGGAGGACGCCAACGCCGAGGAGGACCTGGCCCTCGGCGGCTACCGCGACCGGCTCGTCGTCGAGCTGGCGCAGAACGCAGCCGACGCCGCGGCCCGGGCCCGGGTGCCCGGCCGGCTCCGGCTCACCCTGCACCCCGGCGACGGCGGGCACGCGGTGCTGGCCGTCGCCAACACCGGTGCCCCACTGGACGCGACGGGCGTGGAGTCGCTGAGCACCCTGCGGGCCTCCGCGAAGCGGGAGCCCGCGGGATCGGCCGGCGCGGCCGGCACGACCGGCTCCGCCGACACCGTGGGCCGCTTCGGCGTCGGCTTCGCAGCCGTCATCGCGGTGTCCGACGAGCCCGCCGTACTCGGCCGCCACGGCGGTGTCCGCTGGTCCCTGGCCGAGGCCCGCGAACTGGCCCGCGACGCCGCCAACGGCAGCCCCGGCCTCGGCGACGAACTGCGCCGCCGCGACGGGCACGTCCCGCTGCTGCGGCTGCCGCTGCCCGCCGAGGGCACCGCCCCCGACGGGTACGACACCGTGGTCGTCCTCCCGCTGCGCGACGCCGCCGCCGAGGACCTGGTGCAGCGGCTGCTGGCCGGCATCGACGACGCACTGCTGCTCACCCTGCCCGGGCTGGCCGAGATCCTCGTGGAGACCCCGGAGGAGGGCACCCGCACGCTCCGCCGCCGCGACGAGGGCGCGTACACCGTCATCGAGGACTCGGCAGGAGGCACCGGGGGCGAGACCCGGCGCTGGCGCACCGTCCGCCACAGCGGCCCCATCGAGCGGGCGCTGCTCGCCGACCGGCCGGTCGAGGAGCGGCTGCGGCCCGTCTGGACGGTGTCCTGGGCCGTGCCCGTCGACACCGACGGCGCCCCCGTACGCCCGGCCACCGCGCCCGTGGTGCACGCGCCGACACCGACCGACGAGCCGCTGGGCATCCCCGCCCTGCTCATCGCGACGCTGCCGCTGGACACCGCCCGCCGGCACCCCGCGCCGGGGCCGCTGGCCGACTTCCTGGTGGAGCGCGCGGCCGACGCGTACGCCGAACTGCTGGGCGCCTGGGACCCGGTGAGCACCGCGCTCGTGGACCTCGTACCCGGGCCGCTCGGCCAGGGCCCGCTGGACGGGGCGCTGCGCGCGGCCGTGCTGCAGCGGCTGCCCCGTACCGCCTTCCTTGCCCCGGCGGCTCCCGCCGAGCACGCGGAGGAGCGGTCCGCCCTGCGCCCCTTCGAGGCCGAGGTGGTGGAGGGCGCGGGCGCCGACACCGTACGGGTCCTCGCCGAGGTCCTGCCGACCCTCCTCCCCGCCGGGCTGGAGCGCCGGCCCGAGCTGCGCACCCTGGGCGTGGGCCGGCTGCCGCTGGGGGACGCCATCGAGCGGATCGCGGGCATCGAGCGCACCCCGGACTGGTGGCACCGGCTGTACGACACCCTGGCCGGGGTGGATCCGGACCGGCTCTCGGGCCTGCCGGTGCCGCTGGCCGACGGGCGGACCACGATCGGCCCGCGCCACGTGCTGCTGCCCGACGCGGACACCCCGAAGGACCTGGCCCGGATGGGGCTGAAGGTGGCCCACCCGGACGCGGCGCACCCGCTGCTGGAGCGCCTCGGTGCGCTCCCGGCCACGCCCCGCGCGGTCCTGACGACCCCGCAGGTACGGGCGGCGGTGGCCGCCTCCCTCGACGCCGGGGAGATCTGGGACGAGGACGCCCTCGATGCGGACGAGCTGGCCGAGATGGTCCTGGGCCTGGTCCGGGAGGCCGACCTGGCGCCGGGCGACGAGCCGTGGCTGGGGGCGCTGGCCCTCCCGGACGAGGACGGCGAGCTCACGCCCGCGGGCGAGCTCCTGCTGCCGGGCTCTCCGCTGGCCTCGGTGATCCGCGAGGACGAAGTCCCGTACGTGGACGCGGAACTGGCCGACCGGTGGGGTGCGCAGCCGCTGACCGCCTGCGGGGTGCTGGCCGAGTTCCAGCTGGTCCGCGCCACCGATGTGGTCCTCGACCCGGACGAACTGGAGCCCCGCGACGGGGACTTCGCCGAGCCCGACGATGCGGGCCTGCTGGACGCGGTGGACGTGTGGTGCGAGGACGTCCTCGACCAGCTCCCCGACACTCCGCTGCCGCCCGTGGCCACGGAACTCGTCGCGGTCCGGGACCTCGACCTGGTCGACGACGACTGCTGGCCCCAGGCCCTGGCCATGCTCGCGCAGCCCCCGCTGCGCGATGCGCTGACCCAGCCCGTACGGGTCCTGCTGCCGGACGGCACCACGCAGTCGGTGCGCCCGTACACCGCCTGGTGGCTGCGCGACCACCCGGTGCTCGACGGCCGCCGCCCGGCGGGCCTGCGCGCGGCGGGCGGCGACCCGCTGCTGGCGGGCCTGTACACCTCGGCGGACGCCACGGGCTTCGAGGACGAGCAGGTCCTGCGGGCCCTCGGCGTACGCACGACCGTGCCGGCCCTGCTGGAGGAACCCGGCGGCGCCGCCGAGCTCCTGGGCCGGCTCGCCGACCCGGACCGCGAGGTGTCGGACCGCCAACTGCACGCCCTGTACGGGGCCCTGGCCGATCTGGACCCCGAGCAGGTCACGCTCCCGGACGAGCTGCGCGCGGTGGTGGACGGCGAGGTCGTCGTGGTCGACGCGGCGGACGCGCTGATCACGGACGCCCCGGACCTGCTGCCCCTCACGGCAGGCCTCCCCCTCCTGCCGGTGGCCCCGGCCCGCGCGGCCGACCTGGCGGAGCTCCTCCAGGTCCGCCGCCTCTCGGAGACGGTCCCGGCAGAGGTGACGACCCCGGGCGAGGAGCACGAAGTACCGGAGTCGGTGCTCCTCCTGCTGGGCCCCTCGACCCCGGAGACCTACCTCGAGCACGAGGAACTGATCGCGGGCGGCGTGGAACTCGACTGGCGCCGCACCCCGGACGGCACCCTGCACGCCTCCACCCTCGAGGGCGTGGCGGCGGGCCTGGCCTGGTCGGCGGGCCAGTGGCCCCGCCGCTTCGAGGTGGCGGCCCTCCTGGAGGACCCCTCCCGCACGGCAGAACTGGCCCGCGACCGCTGGTTCGACTGAGCCGGCCGGACCGGCTGCACCCCCTCCCCTGGGCCCCCTCCCCGAAACGGTGCAAAATGGAAGGGAGGGGGCAGGCCGGAGCACGTACGGCGACCCTGCGGAGCGATGACCCATGGCCGAACGGTTGCGTATCGAGGTCCAGCGGTCCGACGAAGACATCGAATCGCTACTGCGGGAAGTGGACACCCTCCGCCGGGACCTGCTGGAACTGGACGTCGTGAACGTCGAGCGCGCCGAGGCGGGCCCCGTACCGCCCGGCAGCCGGGCGGGCGCCCTGGAGCTGGCGAACGAACTGCTGGTCACGCTGCCCGCGGCCATGACCCTGCTGAAGGAAGTCGTATCCGTCGTCGGCGACTGGCGAAGCCGTGCCTCCAGCCCTTCAGGCGTCACCCTGAAGATCGGCGACCACCGCCTGAGCCTGACCGGCGTGGATGACGCCGAGCAGCGCAGACTGATCGATGCGTGGCTGCGGGCCGCCTCTGCCGACAACGGCGAACCGGAGGTGGAAGGTGGCTGAGTCGCGCAGGAAGGCACTCGTCGTCGTCACCAGCAGCTACCGCGACAGCAAGCTCACCGCGCTGCGGGCACCGCCGCAGGACGCCGTGGCCCTCGCCGAAGTGCTCGGCGACCCCGCCGTCGGCGGTTTCGACGTGGAGACGCTCTCGGACCCGAGCTGTCAGGAACTCCGCGAGGAGGTCGAGGAGTTCTTCGCCGACCGCTCATCGGACCACACCCTGTTGCTGCACTTCTCCTGCCACGGGGTGAAGGACGCCGCCGGCACACTCTTCCTCGCGACCGTTGACACCCGGTGCGTCCGCCTCTCTTCGACGGCCGTACCGGCGGAATACGTGAGCAGCCTGATGCTGGCGAGCCAGGCGCGACGCGCCGTCGTCATCCTCGACTGCTGCTACGCCGGAGCGTTCGAACGGGGGCTGCTCACGCGGGCCGATCCGGATCCGCACGTGGGCGAGAGCTTCCAGAACCTCCACCAGATCAGCGATACGAGCCAGCGCGGGCGGGCGGTGCTGGCCGCATGCGGCGCGGTCGAGACCGCGATCGAGGGCAACCACGACGAGGCCGCGGAACGGCTGCAACCGTCCTTCTTCACCCGCTCGGTAGTGAAAGGGCTGCGCAGCGGCAACGCCGATCTGGACGGCAACGGCGAGATCGGTGTGTCCGAGCTTCACCAATATGTGTGCGACGAGCTGCGCGAACTGACGCCCCACCAGACTCCTCGCCTGTGGGTCTTCGGCGCCCATGGCCGCGACCTCCCCATCGCCCGGGCCCCGGCACGGCGAACCGAGCCCACGCCGCTCCCGGAGAAGGTGGCCGTCCTTGTCCATTCGTCCAGCCCCGCAGATCGGCTGTGGGCCATCGAGGACCTCGAATCCATACTCCAGGGCAACGAGATCGGGCCGGCCCTCACGGCCGTGACGACACTGGACGAGATGCGGTCGGACGACAGCAACCGTGTGGCAGACCGAGCCGACAGGGTACGGCGCTCGGTACGGCCCCGGGTCGGTCCGGAGGTGCTGGATCTCGGAACGGTGACCCTGGACTCGCTCGGACCGGCGGCCGTGATCACCGTGCAGGGTCCGCCTGTGGCGCACTTCGAGCTGGAAGCCACGACAGATGCCCCGTGGCTGACCGCAGAGCCCGTGGCCGACGCGGGTGAGGTCGAGGTGAAGGCGAAGCGGCTTCCCGGCCCGGGGAACCACCGGGGCAACGTGCTGGTCCGCACCGCTACGGGAGAAGCAGCGGTCCAGGTCGTCGTCGAGGCGAAAACCCGGGTGCCCCCGGCTGAAACCCGGGTGCCCCTGGCTGAAAGCCGGGTGGCCCAGGATGAAGCCCGGGTGCGTACGACTGCATCGGTGTGGAACCAGCCGCCTTCCCGTCGTGACCGCACGGAACGCGTGCCGTACTGGCCCTTCTCCTCGGCGGCGGCGCTCCTGGCGGCGGCCCTCATGTTCGTGTTGTCGGCGACAGATCCCGGGTGGTACCTCTGGCGCGCATTCCAGGGAGGTTCGGCCATGCTGGTCTGGCCGGGGCTGCTTCTGGGCATCGTCGCGAACACGGTGCTGGCCGTACTGGCGCGGCCCCGCGCCGCAGTTCTTCGACGTCCACCGGTGTTCGGGAGCTACGCAGGCCTGACGGCTCTGAACACGCTGGGAACGGCCGTGGCGCTCACTGGGTACAACGCCTACTTGACCGTCTCCCTGCTCGCCACCTTGTGCATCCTGCTCCCTTGCGCCTGCGTCGCCGAGCTCGCGGGATGCGTCGCCCTGGGGCGGGTTCGAGCTGCGGTCAAGCCGGGAACCTCCGGTCCACCCAGCGGAACGTGAACTCGATCAGGACGGACGCCCCCGCCGCGATGGCGACGGCCGTCCACGGCATCTGGGTGCCCACCAGCTTCAGCTGGAAGAAGTCCTGGAGCCACGGGACGACGAGGACGATCAGGAACGCCGCACCCATCGCGCCGACCAGGGCCACCCGCCACCACGTGTACGGGCGGGCGATGATCACCAGGACCCACATCGAGGTCAGGAACAGCGTCAGCGTCGCCGCGCTCGTCTCGGCGTTCAGGGCGTCCGGGCCCGTGTAGTGGTGGCGGGCGACCAGGTACGTCGCGAAGGTGGCCACCGCCGCGATCACGCCGCCCGGGATCGCGTACCGCATCACCCGTTTCACGAAGTGCGGCTTCGCGCGCTCCTTGTTCGGGGCCAGGGCCAGGAAGAACGCCGGGATGCCGATGGTGAGGGTGGACAGCAGCGTCAGGTGGCGCGGCAGGAAGGGGTACTCGACCTGGGAGCAGACCACCAGGATCGCCAGCAGGACCGAGTAGACGGTCTTCGTGAGGAAGAGGGTGGCGACCCGGGTGATGTTGCCGATGACCCGCCTCCCCTCGGCGACCACCGACGGGAGGGTGGAGAAGCTGTTGTTCAGCAGGACGATCTGCGCGACCGCGCGGGTGGCCTCGGAGCCCGAGCCCATGCTCACGCCGATGTCCGCGTCCTTGAGGGCCAGGACGTCGTTGACGCCGTCGCCCGTCATCGCGACCGTGTGGCCCTTGGACTGCAGTGCGCCGACCATGTCGCGCTTCTGCTGCGGGGTGACGCGCCCGAAGACGGCGTTCTCGTCGAGGACCCTGGCCATGTCGGCCTGGTCGGTCGGCAGCCTGCGCGCATCGACCGTGTTCTCGGCGCCCGGCAGGCCGAGCTTGCCGGCCACCGCGCCGACGGAGACCGCGTTGTCGCCGGAGATGACCTTCGTGTGGACCTTCTGGTCCTCGAAGTAGCGCAGGGTGTCGGCGGCGTCCGGACGCAGCCGCTGTTCCAGGACGATCAGGGCGGTCGGCCGGGCCCCGGCCCCGACGGCCGGGTCGTCGAGCTCGCCCGCGGCCTTGGCGAGCAGCAGGACGCGCAGTCCCTGCTCGTTGAGCTCGTTGATCTCGTCGAGGGCCGGGTCGCCGGCCGGGAGGAGCACGTCGGGGGCGCCGAGCAGCCAGGTGTTGTTCTCGCCGTCGCCCTCGCTGAAGCTGGCGCCGCTGTACTTGCGGGCGGAGGAGAAGGGCAGCGACTCGGTGCAGCGCCACTCGGCGCTGACGGGGTAGGCGTCGATGATCGCCTGGAGGCTGGCGTTGGGCCGCGGGTCGGATTCGCCGAGCGCGCCGAGCACCTTCTTGACGTACGTGTCCTCCGCGCCGCCGAGCGGGCGGAGCTCGGTGACGTCCATGCCGCCCTCGGTGAGGGTGCCGGTCTTGTCGAGGCAGACCACGTCGACGCGGGCGAGGCCCTCGATGGCCGGCAGTTCCTGCACCAGGCACTGCTTGCGGCCGAGCCGGATGACGCCGATCGCGAAGGCGACGGAGGTCAGCAGGACCAGGCCCTCGGGGATCATCGGGACGATGCCGCCGACGGTGCGGGCGATGGCGTCCTTGAGGTTGTCATCCTTGACGACGAGCTGGCTGATGATCAGACCGATCGAGGTCGGGATCATCATCCAGGTGACGTACTTGAGGATGGTGGAGATTCCGGAGCGCAACTCGGAGTGGACGAGTGTGAAGCGGGTGGCCTCTTCGGCCAACTGGGCGGCGTAGGCCGCGCGGCCGACCTTGGTGGCGGTGAACGCGCCGCCGCCGGCGACGACGAAGGATCCGGACATGACCGGGTCGCCTGGCTTCTTCAGGACGGGGTCGGCCTCGCCGGTGAGCAGGGACTCGTCGATCTCGAGCCCGTCGGCCTCGCCGACGGCGCCGTCGACGACGACCTTGTCCCCCGGCCCGAGCTCGACGACGTCGTCGAGGACGATCTCGGAGGTGGAGATCTCGGCGGTCCGGCCGTCGCGGCGGACGCTGGGTTTGGCCTCGCCGATGACGGCGAGGCTGTCCAGGGTCTTCTTGGCCCGCATCTCCTGGATGATGCCGATGCCGGTGTTCGCGATGATCACGTAGCCGAAGAGGCTGTCCTGGAGCGGCGCGACGATGATCATGACTACCCAGAGCACGCCGATGATGGCGTTGAACCGGGTGAAGACGTTGGCGCGGACGATGTCGGCGGTGGAGCGGCTGCTGCGCACGGGCACGTCGTTGACGGCTCCGCGCGCGACGCGTTCGGCGACTTCGGCGGTGCTCAGGCCGCCGGGCTTGAACCGGGGCGCGGGCGGCCGCATCGGGTGTACCGGGTCGAGCTCGGCTCCGGCGTCGATGGCCGCGCCGCCGGGACCGCCGCCTACCGGCTCGGAACCGTTGGGTTCGATCTCTGCCCGCTGCGTCATGCAATCGACGGTAAAGGGGGTTTCCTGCGTTCACCCGCCGAGCGGCGCGAAGATCCGACTTCGGGATGACCCGAATCGTCCCCCGGTCGGGCACGCACCGGACACCCCTGCACCAAGGCGGGGCCCGCATGCCGGCGCGGCCGGCCCGGCTGCCGTCAGCCGGTGCGCGGCGCCGGGCCGGCGCCGCTTTCCTCGTCCCGCGCGGCCGGCGCAGCTGCGGCGTGCCGCTTGAGCGCCGCATCCCGGCCCCGTACGTACCAGACGCCGATCAGGCCGAGCACGCCGCCGGCCGCGCAGCACCAGACCCACCACAGCAGGTCCCGCTCGGCGAACCAGCCGTAGAAGGGGAGCTGGACCAGGAACAGGGCGAACCAGATGATCGTGCCGCCGGTGACGGTCGCGACGATCGGGCCCTCAAGGGGCTCGGGCGCCTCGTGCTTCGCAGTCCATTTCGCCATGCCCTCAAGTCTAGGTGCGCGGAAACGGGGTCTACGCGCGGAGATGGACGGGCTTTCGTTCATGTGTTCATACTGAAACGGTGTGGGCATGGCCCATTTTCTTCGTATGAATCCCCCAATGCCCCCGCAATGAGCCCCCAGAGGACCGCATGAGCACGTCGGCCCCCGCCCCCGCGCCCACCCTCCCGGAACCCGCCCCTCAGGGCACGTCCGGCCTGGACGGCTACTTCAAGATCTCCGAGCGCGGCTCGACGATCGCCCGCGAGGTCCGCGGCGGTTTCGCCACCTTCTTCGCGATGGCCTACATCATCGTGCTGAACCCGATCATCCTGGGCAGCGCGAAGGACATGTACGGGCACCAGCTCGACAGCGGCCAGCTCGTCACCGCCACCGTCCTGACGGCGGCGTTCACCACGCTCCTCATGGGCGTCATCGGCAACGTCCCGATCGCGCTCGCCGCCGGCCTCGGCGTGAACACCGTCGTCGCCCTCCAGCTCGCCCCGCGCATGAGCTGGCCCGACGCCATGGGCATGGTGGTCCTGGCCGGCTTCGTCGTGATGCTGCTGGTCGCGAGCGGCCTGCGCGAGCGGGTCATGAACGCCGTCCCGCTCAGCCTGCGCAAGGGCATCGCGATCGGCATCGGCCTGTTCATCATGCTGATCGGCCTGGTCGACTCGGGCTTCGTCACCCGCATCCCGGACGCCGCGCACACCACCGTGCCGCTCCAGCTCGGCACGGCGGGCCACCTGCACGGCTGGCCGGTGCTGATCTTCATCGTCGGCGTCCTGCTGACCCTCGCCCTGCTGATCCGCAAGACGCCCGGCGCGATCCTGATCTCCATCGTGGTCATGACCGTGATCGCCGTCGCCGTCCAGCTGATCGCCAAGCTGCCCGACTCGGGCTGGGGCCTGACCGTCCCCGAGTGGCCGGGCAACCCGGTGGCCGCGCCCGACTTCGGGCTCGTCGGCCAGGTCAGCCTGTTCGGCGGCTTCGGCAAGGTCGGCCTGCTGACCGGCATCCTCTTCGTCTTCACCGTGCTGCTGTCCTGCTTCTTCGACGCGATGGGGACGATCCTCGGCGTCGGCGACGAGGCCAAGCTGATCGACAGGAAGACCGGCGAGTTCCCCGGCATCAACCGCGTCCTGCTGGTCGACGGCCTGGCCGTCGCGTCCGGCGGCGCCACCTCGTCCTCGGCGACCACCTGCTTCGTGGAGTCCACGGCCGGCGTCGGCGAGGGCGCCCGTACCGGTCTGGCGAACGTCGTGACCGGCGGCCTCTTCGCCGTGGCGCTGTTCCTGACCCCGCTCGCCACCATGGTCCCGTCCCAGGCGGCCACCCCCGCCCTCGTGGCGGTCGGCTTCCTGATCCTGGCGGGCTCGGTCAAGGACATCGACTGGAGCGACTTCACCATCGCCGTGCCGGCCTTCCTGGCCATGGTGATGATGCCGTTCACGTACTCGATCACCAACGGCATCGGCTTCGGCTTCATCAGCTTCTGCGTGCTGCGGCTGGCGACCGGCCGGGGCCGCGAGGTCCCGGCGGCCATGTACGTCGTGTCGGCGGTGTTCGTCTTCTACTACGCGATGCCGGCCCTCGGCCTCACGTAAGCCCGTAGAACTTCTCCGTCTCGTCGACCGCCGCCTTGAAGCGCTCGTCGAAGTCATCGCGAATGAGCGTCCGGACGACATAGTCCTGGACGCTCATTCCGCGTTTGGCGGCATGAGTCCGGAGGCGGTCGAGCAGCTCCCCGTCTATGCGCATGCTCAGCACGTGTGTCCCCATGCCGAAAGGGTCGTGGCACAGGCCGCGGACGCGTGTCACTTTCCGCCGCCGACTCACCCGTACGAGTGATTCGATTAAGTGGCGTTCCTTAGCGAGAGTAATGAGGTAGTCTAAGGAGATGCTCGACCTTACCCATGGCGACGACGCTGCCGCCGTGAACGACCTCCGCTCCGCCGTCATGCGGCTGGGCCGGCGCCTCAAGCACCAGCGCGTCGACGAATCGCTGAGCCCGACCGAGATGTCGGTCCTCGGCACCCTCGCCCGGTGCGGCCAGGCCACACCCGGTGAGCTGGCCCGGCGCGAACACGTCCAGCCGCCGTCGATGACACGCATCGTCGCGCTGCTGGAGGCCAAGGGGCTGGTCAGGCTGCAGCCGCACCCGGACGACCGCCGCCAGAAGGTGGTCACCCAGACCGAGGAGGCCGAAGCGATGCTCGAGGAGAGCCGTCGCAAGCGGAACGCCTTCCTGGCCGGGCTCGCGGCCGAGCTCACCGAGGACGAATGGGCCAAGCTGCGCGAGGCCGCGCCCGTCCTGGAGAAGCTCGCCCACTTTTAGGAGACGACGCCAGGAGGCGAACGCTTTTGAGTACGGGAAACGGAGCAGACTCCGCACCCGGCCATACATCCACCACTAGCACCGCGCGCACGACGCGCGCCGCGGGCGAGAACAACTCGATGTTCAGCTCGCTGAAGATCCGGAACTACCGGCTCTTCGCCACGGGACAGGCGGTGTCCAACACCGGCACCTGGATGCAGCGCATCGCCCAGGACTGGCTGGTCCTGTCCCTGACCGGCTCGGCTTCCGCCGTCGGCATCACCATCGCGCTGCAGTTCCTGCCGATGCTGGTGTTCGGCCTCTACGGAGGCGTACTCGCGGACCGGCTGCCCAAGCGGCCGCTGCTGATCGCCACGCAGTCCCTGATGGGCCTGACCGGTGTCGCGCTGGCCGCGCTCACCCTGGCCGGACACGTCCAGGTCTGGCACGTGTACCTCGCGGCCTTCCTGCTCGGCCTCGTCACCGTCGTGGACAACCCCGCACGGCAGACGTTCGTCTCCGAGATGGTCGGCCCGGAGCAGCTCGCCAACGCCGTCAGCCTGAACTCTGCCAACTTCCAGTCCGCGCGGCTGGTCGGCCCGGCGATCGCCGGTGTGCTGATCACCGCCGTCGGCTCCGGCTGGGCCTTCCTGCTGAACGGGCTGTCCTTCGCCGCGCCCGTCGTCGGCCTGCTGCTGATGCGGACGCGCGAACTGCACCCGATCGAGCCGCAGCCCCGCGCCAAGGGCCAGCTGCAGGAGGGCCTGCGCTACGTCGCCGGGCGCCCGGAGCTGATCTGGCCGATCGTACTGGTGGGCTTCATCGGCACCTTCGGGTTCAACTTCCCGATCTGGCTGTCGGCGTTCGTCAGCGACGTGTTCCACGGGGACGCGGGCACGTACGGGCTGTTCAACACGCTGATCGCCGCGGGCTCCCTGGCCGGTGCGCTGCTGGCGGCGCGGCGGGGCAGCTCCCGGCTGCGGCTGCTGGTCGCGGCGGCACTGCTGTTCTCCGTACTGGAGGTCGTGACGGCCTTCGCGCCCGGGTTCCGGCTGTTCGCGGCGCTGCTCGTGCCGATCGGGATGTTCGGGCTGACGGTCAACGTCACCGCCAACGCGAGCGTCCAGATGGCCACCGACCCCGAGATGCGGGGGCGGGTGATGGCCCTGTTCATGATGGTGTTCACCGGCGGCACCCCGATCGGTGCACCGGTCGTCGGCTGGGTGACGGACACGTACGGGGCCCGGATCGGCATGGCCGCGGGCGGCCTCGTCTCGCTGGCCGCCGCCGCGACGATCGCGGTGATCCTCTCCCGGGTCGGCAACCTCCGCCTGAGCGTGACCCGCCGCGGAGTCACGTTCGTCCCCTCCCCCCGCCCCCGTGAGCTGGTCGCGGCGGCGTAGCAGGTCAGGAGCTGCGGGGCTTCCGGCGGAAGAGGCGCTTGGCGCCGAAGACCAGAGCCGTGCCCACGGCAAGGACGGCCGCGCCCTTCGTGAAGCTGCCCCCGCCCTGCTCGCCGGCAGGGCCGGGGGCCCCGGCGGCCGGAGTCGCGCCCGGCTTCGCGGGAGCCGGGGCTGCGGAGCCGTCGGACGCCGCCGGTTTCACCGCAACCGCCACCACCCGGCTCGACTCCCCCTCCGAGCCGAACATCAGCGTCGACCCGTCCGCCGAGTACGTCACCGACTCCGCCTGCCCCTGCCACGGCGCGTCCACCCGCTCGCCCTCGCCCTCCGGCCGCCCGTCCTTCCACGGGTACGTCCGCGCGAAGAAGTAGCCGCGCAGCGTCAGCCGGCCGCCGTCCGGCGAGAACGCCCCGTCCGTGACCCACGGCAGGTCCGCCACGCGCCGGAACACGTTCGTCCCCGACGCGGACAGCTTCTCCGGCCCCTCGTACAGCCCGCCCTTGTCCTCGCTCTTGCTCGCGATGTACACCCGGCCCGTCACCGGATGCACCATCAGCGCCTCCGCGTTGCGCGCCCCGTCCGCGTACCGCACGGTGAACTGCTCGGCCTTGACCGTGACATCGGCCAGCTGCTTCGGCTCCGGGAAGCGGTAGATCCAGACGTGGTCCCAGCTCCCGTTCAGGTTGTCGCCGATGTCGCCGACGTACAGCTGCCCGTCCGGGCCCATCGAGATCGCCTCGACGTCGCGCGGGGTCCCGACCCCGGCCAGCGTCACCCGGGCCACGGTCCTGCCGGTCGCCGAGTCCACCGCGTACACGTACGGGCCGTCGTCGCTGTCGTTGTGCGTCCAGTACACCCCCGGGTGGATCCGGCTCGCCGCCAGCCCGCTCGACTCCTTGATCCGCGGATCGGCGATCGTGAACCCCGACGCCACGGAGGCAGAGGTCCGGTCGGCCGCGGCGGCCGAACCCGGCAGCACGACAAGGGCAATGACGGCGGTCAACGGCAGCAGGCGCATACCCCCAAGCGTGCCAGCCCGCCCCGCGTGTCCGGCATCACAGGGGCTCCCGGCGCCTGATCCGCGATGATGACCGGATGCGTTTCATGTTCGTCGGCGACTCCATGACCATCGGACGCGCCGGCGACTACACCTGGCGCTACCGGATGTGGCAGCACCTCGATGCCGCCCTCGGCGGCCCCTACGAGATCGTCGGCCCGCGCTGCGAGCTGTTCGACACCTCCGCGAACGAGCCGGCCAGCCACGCGTACGCCGACCCCGGCTTCCCGGAGCACGCCCGCCGCCACCTCGCCGGCTGGGGCGAGGGCTGGCAGCACATGGCCCCGCTCATCGGCCCCGCCGTGCGCTCCGGCGAGGCCGACATACTCCTCGTCTCCCTCGGCCTGATCGACCTCGGCTTCTACACCGGCGCCGAGGAGACCGCGGCCAATGCCCGCCGCTTCGTCGCGGAGGCCCGCGCCGTCCGGCCCGGCATCCGGATGATCCTGCTCCCGGTCATCCCGAACGTCCGGGCCGAGTCCGACGCGCCCTTCGCGGCCGAGGTCGCCCGGTTCAACGAGCTCCTCGCGAAGGCCGTCGCCGACCTGTCGACCGAGGCCTCGCCGATCCTGCTGGCCGCGCGCCCGGCCTCGTACGAGATCCACCGGGACACCTACGACGGCACCCACCCCAACGCCTCCGGCGAGCACCGCCTGGCCGGGGAGTTCGCGGCGGTCCTGCACCAGGCCTGGGGCATCGGCGGCCCCTACCGCCCCGCCCAGGACCCCTGACACCCGCTCCTGCCGGGCCACTTGCCCCACGCCCGGCACGACCGCCGCATCACCGGGACGCGGCGGCCGTACGCCCGTGCCGCCACCCGGTCACCAGGCGAACGCCTCCGGCGAGGCGCCCGGGCCGGGGAAGATCTCGTCCAGGCCGGTGAGCACCTCGTCCGACAGCTCCAGCTCCAGCGCGCGCAGCGCGCTCTCCAGCTGCTCCGCCGTACGGGGACCCACGATCGGGCCCGTCACCCCGGGCCGGGTCAGCAGCCATGCCAGCGCCGTCTCGCCGGGCTCCAGGCCGTGCTTGTCGAGCAGGTCCTCGTACGCCTGCACCTGCGCCCGTACGGAGCTGTTGGCCAGGGCGTCCGCGGACCGTCCGGAGGCACGCCGGCCGCCCTCGACCTCCTTCTTGATGACACCGCCGAGCAGCCCGCCGTGCAGCGGGGACCACGGGATCACCCCGAGCCCGTACTCCTGCGCGGCCGGGATGACCTCCATCTCGGCGCGCCGCTCGGCGAGGTTGTACAGGCACTGCTCGCTGACCAGCCCGACCGAGCCGCGCCGGGCGGCCGTCTCGTTGGCCTGGGCGATCTTGTACCCGGGGAAGTTCGACGACCCGGCGTACAGCACCTTGCCCTGCTGGATCAGCACGTCGACGGCCTGCCAGATCTCCTCGAAGGGGGTCCGGCGGTCGACGTGGTGGAACTGGTAGACGTCGATGTAGTCCGTCTGGAGCCGCTTGAGGCTGGCCTCGACGGCCCGGCGGATGTTCAGCGCCGAGAGCCGGTCGTAGTTGGGCCACGGGTCGCCTTCGCCGGCCATGCTCGCGTACACCTTGGTGGCCAGCACGGTCTTGTCCCGTCGGCCGCCGCCCTGGGCGAACCAGGTGCCGATGATCTCCTCGGTGCGGCCCTTGTTCTCACCCCACCCGTAGACGTTGGCCGTGTCCACGAAGTTCAGACCCGAGGCGAGCGCGGCGTCCAGGATCGAGTGGCTGGTGGGTTCGTCTGTCTGCGGACCGAAGTTCATCGTGCCGAGTACAAGTCGGCTGACCTTGAGTCCGGTGCGTCCCAGCTGTGTGTACTTCATGAGCCCCAAGCCAACTGCTTGGAGCCCACTCCATGCAAGGGCCCGCGCGGGCAGGGGCTACTGGCCTACGGCGGCTGCCACTGCCACGACTACGAACATCAGCACGAGTACTCCGGCCATTACGCGGTTTCGGGTCTTGGGATCCACCCGTCGAGCGTAACGCGGTCCTCCGGCGTTCCCGTACCGAGGGTCAAGCCCCCAGGGGCCAGGCCTCGAGGACCTCGTAGCGGGGCTGCTCCCCGGGTACTCCACCGGTCGGGAGGTTGCTGCGGACCAGGCTGAGCTCCCCGACCTGCCAGGGCGTGCCCTCGAAGCCGGCGAGGGCCTCCAGGTACGGGTGCAGGTCGGTGCCGCCGTGGCTGCGGGCCAGGGTGAGGTGGGCGGTGTACCGGCGGTGCTGGTCCATCGGGATCCCGGCCCGGCGGGCGGCCGCGTCCGCGCGCTCGGCGAGCATCCGCATCTGGTCGAGCCCGCCGGCGGCGCCGACCCACAGGGCGCGCTCGCCGAAGTGCCCGGAGCCGTGGATGCGGAGGGGGAAGGGGTCGGTGCGGTGCGCGGCGCGCGCCAGGCGGGCGTACAGATCCGGCAGGACGGGGTCGCGTACCTCGCCCATGAAGGCGAGCGTGAAGTGCCAGCCCGCTTCCCCGGTCCAGCGGAGCCGGTCGTGCTCGGTGGGCCGGTCCTGCCCGACGGGCGGGGCGTCCCGGGCGGCCTCGACGGCCTCGCGGAGCTCGTCGACGGCCTTCTGGGGCGGCATCACCGCGGCGAACAGCCTCATGACAGCCTCATGGGCGCGAGCCTAACCCGTGTGGGTCAGGCTCGCGCCGGCCGGGTTACGCCTCCGCGATCGGGATCTGGTGGGACGAGGATGCCGTGCTGCCGTTCACCGGGGTGGTGCCGGGGGCGGTCCCCGGGGCGGCCGGCTGGGACATCGACGCGAGCACCTGGCGGGCCAGGCCCAGCCCGGTGCCGCCCATGGTCAGCGCCTTCGCGAACATCTCCGACATGCCCTCGGCCCCGTTGAGGAGCACCATGTGCTCCACGTTCCCGAAGGCCCCGGCGCCCGCCTCCACGATCGCCGGCCAGTTCTCGGCGAGCTGCTGCGCGACCACCGCCTCCTGGTTCTCGGCCAGTGCGGCGGCCCGCGCCTTGATCGCGTCGGCCTCGGCGAGGCCCTTCGCCTTCGCCGACGCCGCCACCGCGAGGCCCTTCGCCTGGGTGGCCGCGGCCTCGGCCTCACCGGTCGCCCGGGTGGCCTTCGCGGCCGCGAGCCCCCGTGCCTCGGTGGCCGCCGCGTCCGCGGTCGCCGCCGTCGTCACCCGCGTGGCCTCGGCCGCGGCCGCCAGCTCCGTCTCCTTGGCCTTGGCCTGCGCCGCCGAGATGCGGGCGTCGCGCTCGGCCTCGGCGCGGGTGCGGGTCTCGTACGCCGCCGCGTCCGCGGGCTTGCGTACGTCGGCCTGGAGCTGCTGCTCGCGCCGGTGCGCCTCGAGCTCGGCGACCCGGGTCTCCTGTACGACGACCTCCTGGCGGGCCGCCGCCTCCGAGAGCGGGCCCGCCTGGCGGGCGGTCGCGGCGGCCTTGTCGCGTTCGGCCTGGTAGCCGGCCTGGAGGATCTCGCTGTCGCGGGTGGCCTCCGCCATCCGCGCGAACGCGGTCTGCTCGGCCTCGGTGGCCAAACGGTTCGCCTCGGCCTGCGCGATGCGCGCGTCCCGCTGGACGGCGGCCGCGTGCGGCATCGCCAGGTTCTTGATGTAGCCGGTCGGGTCCTCGATCTCGTGGATCTGCAGCGAGTCGACGATCAGGCCGAGCTTCTCCATCTCCGTACCGCAGGCCGCCCGGGTCTGCCCGGTCAGTTTCTCCCGGTCGCGGATCATGTCCTCGACCGTCAACCCGCCCACGATGGACCGCAGATGGCCGGCGAAGACGATGTGCACCCGCTCGGGCATCATCTTCTGCTGGTCCAGGAAGCGGCGTGCCGCGTTCGCGATGGACACGAGGTCGTCGCCGATCTTGAAGATCACGACGCCCTTCACCCGCAGCGGGATGCCCTGGTGGGTCACGCAGTCCACGTTCAGCTGGGTCTCGTTGAGGTCCAGCGAGAGCTTCCGCACCGCCTGCACACCGGGGACCACGAGGGTTCCGCGCCCGGTGACGATCCGGAACCCCATGCCCTCGCCGATGCCCTCGGTGCGGTGCGTGGAGCCGGAGATGACGAGTGCCTCGTTCGGTTCGGCCACCCGCCACATGAGCTTGAACAGGCCGATCAAGGCCAGGATTGCGGCGAGAACGATTCCCGCCACGACGCCGATAGCCATCGGCAACGCCCCCTTATCGCAGTGCCGTTCGACACTGACGAGGGCGAGTGTGCTCCTGTGCGGGGCCGTTAAGAAGACGCTGGCGGTTTCTTGTCGCCATCTTGATACGAACCGCATCCGCGCAGGTGGCGACGGGGCTCAGTTGTCGTACGCCGCCATCACGTACACCGTGCGCGGCGGCAGGTACTCGACGACGGTCACCACCGTTCCGACCGGCAGCCGGCCCGTCCCGTGCGCCGGGTGCGCGAGGAAGTGCTCCGCGCCGCCCCGGATGCGGACGATCACCTCGCCCACCAGGCCCGGGCCCACCGTCCCGGTCACCCGGCCGTCCAGCCCCACCATGCCGTCTTCCCCCATGCGCCGAGGGTACGCCGCCGGGGCGGGGCCGTCGCCCCGCCGTGCGGCCCGTACTCCTCGCCGCGTACGGCTACGAGTGGCCGAGGTCCGCGGCCGGGAGGTCCGTCGAGGGCACCGAGCCCGTGTCGGGGGCCGGGCGCAGCGTGAACTCGTCCGAGGCCATCGAGTCGAGCACGGGCGGCGCCGGGCGCAGCGGCTTCGGCATGACCGCGGCCTCGGAGTGGCCGCCGCAGCCGTACGAGAGGGAGACGAGGTGCCCGTCGGCCGGGCCGAACTCGTTGGCGCAGATGCCGAAGGCCTGGCCGAGCGAGCCGCCGATGGCGACGAGGAACCCGCAGGAGACGCAGGAGGCGGGTGCCGCCTGGGCCATCGGTGTCTTGGCCCCGAAGGAGTCGTCCCAGCGGTCGGCGGCGCTGTGCAGCCCGTAGCGGGACAGGACGCGGGCGCGCCGCATGCCGAGTTCCTCGGCGACGGAGGCGATGGAACCCCGTACGGGTACCACGGTGCGGTCGGTGACGTCGGCGTCCTCGGCCTCGACCAGTTCCGCCATCTCGGTGGAGACGACCGAGTTCGGCGGCGGTACGTCCTCGCCCGACCAGCCCTGCTCGAGCCGCAGGTCCTCGGCGTCGGTGGGCAGCAGGTCGCCGGGGCCCATGTCGCCCGGGCGCAGCCGCTCGCTCCACGGCACCCACTCGGGGGCCAGGAGGGAGTCGTCGCCGGGAAGCAGCACCGTTTCGTCGAGGGTGACGTTCTTGGCGCGGGAGGCGCGCGTCACGGTGACGGCCCAGCGCCAGCCCCGGTAGCCGGGGTCCTTGCACTCGAAGAAGTGAGTGACGACCCGGTCGCCCTCCGCAACGGCGGAGACGTGCTCGCCCACCACTCCGGGAGCGGCGGCTTCCTCGGCCGCCGCGCGGGCGAGGTCTAGCGCCTCGGCGCACAGGCGGTCGGGGGTACGGCTTCGCGTCGTCGCAGCACTCACAGGTCTCGTTCTCTCCTACGCCGTCTCACGAGTGCGCCGTCCGTACTGTCGTCCACAACGACCCGTCGGTCCTGTCCGTACGTGGCGCGGGCGGAGCGGACCAGAGGGCCGCGTCGACGTCCGCACCCGATCGGCCTCGGGCGCACCTACCTGCTATCCATTCTGCGGGATCGCGAAGAGGCGCGCGGCCAAGAGCAACCGCCGGTGGCGCGCTACGCACGCTACCTCCTCCGAAGCCTTGGGCCCACATGCAAGGTCCGATTCGCGGACAAGCCCGCGCTCCGACATCGCTCCTACACCCTCCGGACGGCGCCCGGACAGCGTCCCGACCACAGCCCGACGGCGACCTGACGGGCGCCCGTAACGCGCCGGGACGGGACCCGGCAGGGTCCGTGGGGCACTATGTCGAGTGTGGCACCCGTACGGTCGTCCCGTGACGGCTCGGGACCGGCCAGGCGGGCCGGCCGGGCCGTCGGGCGTGCCCTGCACCGCCCCTTCACCGGTACGGCCCGCGGGATCCGGCGGGCCACGCACGCGCACGGGGCCGGCGAATCGGGTCTCGGCAAGCTGATCGAGCTGCACGCCATCAACGGCGCCGGCGATGTGATGATCACCGTGGCGCTGGCCTCGACGGTGTTCTTCTCGGTCCCCACGGACGAGGCACGCGGCCGCGTCGCCCTGTACCTGGCCATCACCATGGCCCCCTTCACCGTGCTGGCCCCGGTGATCGGCCCGGCGCTGGACCGGCTGCCGCACGGGCGGCGGGCCGCGATGGCCTGCGCGATGCTCGCGCGGGCGCTGCTCGCGGTGATGATGTCGGGCGCGGTGGCCACGGGCGGGCTGGAGCTCTACCCGGCGGCGCTGGGCGTGCTCGTCGCCTCCAAGGCGTACGGGGTGGTCCGCAGTGCGGTGGTGCCGCGGCTGCTCCCGCCGAAGTTCTCACTCGTCAAGGCGAACTCCCGGGTCACCCTGGCGGGCCTGCTCGCCACGGCGGCGGCTGCGCCGGTCGCGGCAGGGCTGCACGCCATCGGGCCGCCGTGGCCGCTGTACGGGGCCTGCGCCATCTTCATCTGGGGCACGTTCGCGGCGTTCACGCTGCCCCACAAGGTGGACGAGGCGAAGGGCGAGCGGCGGGCCCGGCTGTCCACGCACGAGCCGCACTCACGTAAACCGGGGCTGCGCACGGTCAGCCCGTCGGTCATGTGCGGGCTGCTGGCGAACGCGTCGATGCGCGCACTGTCCGGGTTCCTGATCTTCTTCCTGGCGTTCCTGCTGCGGGAGCACCCCCTCGCCGGGCAGAGCGCGGCGGTGTCGCTGGGCATCGTGGGCGTCTCGGCGGGTGTCGGGAACGCGTGCGGGACGGCGGTGGGCGCCTGGCTGCGGGCCCGGGCGCCGGAGACGATCATCGCGGCGGTGCTGTCGGTGACCCTGGGGGTCGCGGTCCTGGCGGCGGTGTTCTTCAGCGGGCTGTTCATGGCGGTGCTGGGGGCCACGGCCGGGTTCTGCCAGGCGCTGGCGAAGCTGTCGCTGGACGCGATGATCCAGCGGGACGTGCCGGAGGCGGTACGGACGTCCGCGTTCGCCCGTTCGGAGACGCTGCTCCAGGTGGCGTGGGTGCTGGGCGGCGCGATCGGCATCGCGCTGCCGCTGAACGGGGTACTGGGGATGGCCGTGGCCGCGGCGATCGTCGCGGCGGGCACCACGATGGCCCTCCGCGGCGTCCTCACCTCCCCCCGCCACCGCCACCCGGGCTCCTCCCGCCCCCGGGTGGCGTGAGGCCCTGACCGGCCCCCGGCGGGAGGCCCGCGCGCCGCGCGGCAGGCCACGGACACCCCCGTGCGGCGGTGGAGCCGGGTGGCCCGATAGCCTTCGGCTCATGACCGCACCGCTTTTCTCGGGTAGGGGCCGCCGCAGCGTCGCGGCCCTCGGAGCCGTGTCCGCCGGCCTCCTCCTCCTCTCCGCCTGCGACAAGCCGACGCCGCTGGCGACCGTGACGGTCGGCACGTCGTCGGTGTCCACCGAGGCCGCCTGCTCCGATGACAAGGAGCTCTCCATGGACAAGGTCCAGGAGTGCCTCACCGACATGAAGGACGCCAAGACCATCGAGTACGGCCGCGGGGACACCCTGCGCCTCGGTGTCGAGCCGGAAGTCGTCGAGGACGGCAAGCGGTGGCAGGCAGTCCTGGACGGCCAGCCGATCACCGAGCCCTCCTCCAACACCTACCGCAGCTTCCCCGGCGCCGACCTCTTCGCCACCGGTGGCCAGGGCGAGGCCCCGTCCTCCAAGAAGCTGAACATCGTCCAGGTGGCCGAGGACGGCAAGCCCCTCGCCGTCTGGGCCTACAACGTCAAGCTCAAGTAGCCACGTACCGACGGTGCGCGCGCTCATCGTGACCGCGGTGGCGGCGGAGGCAGACTCCGTCGCCGCCGGTCTCACCCCTCATGCGGACCCGGTGACACCGGAGCCGCGCGCCCTTCCCGGCGGGTACCTCCTCTCCCGGCGGGATCTGCCCGGCCTCGCCGCCGACGTGCTCGTCGGCGGGGTGGGGCCGGCCGCCGCCGCGGCCGCCACGGCCACCGCGCTCGCGCTCGCCGACTACTCCCTCGTCGTCTCCGCCGGCATCGGCGGCGGGTTCCGGCCCGCCGCCCCCGTCGGCTCCCTCGTGGTCGCCGACGCCGTCGTCGCCGCCGACCTCGGGGCCGAGACCCCCGACGGCTTCCTCGACGTACAGCAGCTCGGCTTCGGGCACAGCGTGCACCTGCCGCCCGCCGAGCTCGCCGCCCGCGCCGCCGAGGCCACCGGGGCACTGCTCGCGCCCGTGCTGACCGTCTCCACCGTCACCGGCACCGCCGACCGCGCGGCCCTGCTCGCCGCCCGGCATCCGCTCGCCGGGGCCGAGGCCATGGAGGGCTTCGGGGTCGCGGAGGCGGCCGCCGCGCACGGGCTGCCCGTGCTGGAGATCCGCGCCGTGTCCAACGCCGTCGGCCCCCGCGACCGCGACGCCTGGCGGATCGGGGACGCGCTGGCCGCGCTCACCGCCGGATTCCGCGCCCTGGGGCCCGTACTCGTCCATTGGGGAGAGCACCGACATGAGTCGTGAGCCGAATCCGGCGGTCAAGATCGCCTATTCGCCCTGTCCGAACGACACCTTCGTCTTCGACGCCTGGGCCCACGGGCGCGTCCCGGGCGCGCCCGGCCTCGACGTCACCTTCGCCGACATCGACATCACCAACGGCATGGCCGAGCGCGGCGAGCTGGACGTGCTGAAGGTGTCGTACGCCGTGCTGCCCTGGGTGCTGGAGGAGTACGCGCTGCTGCCCTGCGGCGGGGCGCTGGGACGCGGCTGCGGGCCTCTTGTGCTGGTGAGAGATCGCAGCCTGACCCGCGAGCCGGGCCTGGACCTGGCCGGGAAGACCGTCGCCGTGCCGAGCGAACGCTCCACCGCCTACCTGCTGTTCCGGCTGTGGGCGGCGGACGTGCTGCCGGAGGGCGTCGGCAAGGTCGTCGTACTGCCGTTCCACGAGATCATGCCGGCCGTCCGCGACGGCCGGGTGGACGCCGGGCTGGTCATCCACGAGGCCCGGTTCACCTATCAGGACTACGGGCTGCACTGCCTGGCCGACATGGGCGAGCACTGGGAGTCCACGACCGGGCTGCCGATCCCGCTGGGCGCGATCATCGCCAAGCGCTCGCTGGGCGCCGAGACCCTGCACGCGCTGGCCGAGTCGGCCCGTACGTCGGTGCGGATGGCCTGGGACGACCCGGAGGCCTCGCGCCCGTACGTCCGCGCCCACGCGCAGGAGCTGGACCCGGCCGTCGCCGACCAGCACATCGGGCTGTACGTCAACGAGTTCACCGCCGACCTCGGCGATGCCGGGTACGCGGCGGTGCGCGGGCTGTTGACGCGGGCCGCGGCCGAGGGTCTGGTACCGGCCATCGCACCGGATGCGCTGGCCTTCCCGTAAGGCCGTTCCAGGCGGATACGACGGCGCCCCGGCCCTCTTGCGAAGGCCGGGGCACCGTCGTGCGTACGGGCTCAGACGTCGAGCTGGTCGGCAACCGCGCGCAGCAGACCGGCGATCTTCGTGCCGTGCACCCTGTCGGGGTAACGGCCGCGCTCCAGCATCGGAGTGATGTTCTCCAGCAGGGTCGTGAGGTCCTGCACGATCGAGGCCAGCTCGTCGGGCTTGCGGCGCTGCGCGGCCGCGACGGAGGGCGCCGGGTCCAGCACTGTCACGGAAAGCGCCTGGTCACCGCGCTGTCCGGCGACGACGCCGAACTCGACGCGCTGGCCGGGCTTGAGTGCGTCGACCCCGGCCGGGAGCACCGACGAGTGGACGAAGACGTCACCGCCGTCGTCGCGGGAGAGAAAGCCGAAGCCCTTCTCACTGTTGAACCACTTGACCTTGCCGGTAGGCACGTCCGTCCTCTGTCCTTGTGCTCGTCGGGGTCCGGTACGCCGCACAGCGGGTCCGGACAACAGCGCAGCGGGTCATGGTGACCCGCTGTATCCAGGCTAGTGGGCGATCGACTGGTGACAAGACGTTCCCCGGTCCTTCGCCGGCTCTTCGCTGTGGGCTGCGCTGTCGGCTTCTTCGGCCAGGGAACTACCCTGGTGGGGTGACTGTTACTCCTCATTCCGACGAAGCGCGGCCCGGCGACGGCCTGGTGCGCGCCGGCGGCATCGTGTTCATCGCCGGCGCCGTGGCCACCCTCGTGACGATGGCCCCGCTGTTCCTGCACACGGACCCGTTCCCGTCGTACGCGTGGGCCGTTTGCATGCTGATGGGCGTCGGCTTCGCCATCTCGGCGGCGGGTGTGCTGCGCTCGGCCGCGGCCCAGCGCCGGGCCGCCCGCGCCTCCCAGGCCTAGCCCTGGCCTAAGCCAGATCAGACGGTCTGCGTGCGGACGTACTCCGCGAGCCACTGCGGCAGCGCCGTGAGGTCCGGCAGCACCACGTCCGCGCCCGCCTCGCGCAGTTCCGGCTCGGGGCACGGGCCGGTCGGGACCGCCACCGACAGCGCGCCGGCCGTACGGGCGCCGCGTACGTCGCCCACGTGGTCGCCGACGTAGACCTGCGCCCCGTACTCGCGCAGCGCGCCCGCCTTGGCCTCGGCCCACAGCCAGCCGATGACCGCGTCCGGCTCGATGCCGAGGTGCGCGAGGTGCAGCCGGGCGTTGGGCTCGTGCTTGGCCGTGACGACGATCGCGCGGCCGCCGAGCGCCTGGACGGCCTCGATCGCCTCGCGGGCGCCGGGCATCGCGGGCGTCGGCTCGATGGCGTACGTGGGATAGATCTCCCGGTAGCGGTCGGCCATGGCGGGGATCTCCGCCTGCGGGAACCAGTACGCGAGCTCCTCGTCCAGCGGCGGACCGAGCCGCGTGACCGCCTCGTCCGCATCGATGAACGTGCCCGTCTCGGCGGAAAGTGCCTGGTAGGCGGCCTTGATACCGGGGCGCGAATCGATAAGGGTCATGTCGAGGTCGAAGCCGACGGTCAGCTGGGCGGGCACGGTGGGGGTCTCGGAGCTCATACGTCCATTGTGCCGAGCCGGGGTGGACGGGCGGGAACGCAGACTTGGCGTCTCTGATGGACCGAGCGGAACTGAGTGTTGCCCAGCCGGCACCCGGGTGGTCGCGGAGGGCCCGCCGTCCTCGGTGGTGACCGCCGAGCTGGTGCACGAGGTCTTCGGCCTCGATGCGATCGTCATCCCCGACCCGGTGACGGGCTCCCCGCCGATCGTCCCGTCCTCCCCGTGGAGCCCGTCCGCGTAGCGGCTCAGCGGCGGCGGGAGCGCCAGGCCAGGTAGAGCGCGGAGGCGACGGCCGCGGCCCTGGCCAGCCAGGGCCACATGCCCTGGAAGACCCCGCCGAGGCCCTCGTCCGTGAGCGGCGCCCCCCAGCGCCCCTCGAGCCGGCCCCAGAGCCACACCACCGCGCCCGCGAACACGGCCCCCGGCAGCCCGAACACGACCACCTTGCGCTCCGTCGGCCCCAGCACACGCGAGGCGTACGCCAGCAGCCAGCCGCCGATCAGCAGCAGCCAGGACCCGGTGACCGCGCCCGCCACGAGCACGACCGCGGCCAGCAGCAGGAAGGCGTGCGGCTTCGGACGCGGGGCGGCGGCCGCCTCGGGCGCCTTCTCAGGATCCGCCGCGGCCGCGGCCGACTTGGCCTGCCGGCGCTGCTTCAGGAACCGTACGAGGCCCCGTACGCCGGACGTCTCTTCGGCGGCCGGCGCGCCGGCCGGACCCGCCGCGGACGCCGGCTTCCCCCCTTCCGGCTCCCTGAACAGCTCCGGGATCTCCACCCCGCCCGCGAAGCCCTCCACCTGCGGCCCGGCGCCGTACGGCCCAGGAGCGACCCGCCACCAGTCGGGTTCCGCCCCGCCGTCGGAGCCGAGTTCGTCGAGCCCGGCCAGGTGCGGCGGCGCGGGCGCGCCGTCCGCCGGGCGCGGCGGCGGCACCGTCTTGCGGCGCAGCCGGCCGGGCCCCCGCTGGGTCGGCACCGCCGGTGCCCGGTCGGGGGTGGCGGCCGGCGTCACCGGGGCCGGGGACGCGCCCATGCCGTCGAGGATCTCCTCCGGCGTGCCGATCCGCTCCAGGATGCGGCGGACGGCCGCCGGCGTCTCCGGCTCGTACTTGGCGCGCCGACGGTCGATCTCGTCCCGCAGCCCCGCCACCAGCCGCATCCGGTCCCCGGAGGACAGCTGCCGCCGCTGCGCCAAGTCCCCGACCCGGCTCAGATATTCGTAGACCAGATGGTCGCTCTCGATCCCCACGCCCCGCTCCTCCCGTACCACCCTCTCGAAAGGTAGCGCGTGCGCCCGTGGAGCGGCCGAGGGCGCAGCGGATACCGTTGGCCGGATGGGGACCGGCCGACGCGACCATGGAGGCGACCGTGCCTGAGCCAAGCAGTGCTGCGGGAAGCGCCACAGCGAGCAGCGCCCCGCGCTCCCTCGCCGAGGCGCTGCGCGCCCGCGACGACGCATCGCTCGCCGCCCTGCTGCACGCCCGCCCCGACCTGCTCGGCCCGGTGCCGGGCGACATGACCCAGCTGGCCACCCGGGCCGGCACCCGGGCCTCGGTGGTCCGCGCGCTGGACCGGCTCGACCGGTTCGCGCTGCAGACCGCGGAGGCCCTCGCGGTGGCCCCGGACCCGTGCCCGTACCCGGTGCTGGAGTCGCTGCTGGCCGGCGAGCACGGCTCCACAGGCGAGGACAACGGCGCCCGCGCCGAACTCCCGCGCGCCCTGGCCACCCTGCGGGACCAGGCGCTGGTCTGGGGCGACGACGAGCGGCTCCGGCTGGTCCGCACCGCCCGCGAACTGCTCGCACCGTCCGCCGGCCGGCCCTCCCCCACGGGCCTCGGCCCGACCGTCGCCGAGGCCACCGCCGGGATGTCGCCGACCCGGGTCCAGGAGATCGTGGCCGCCGCCGGGCTGCCCGCCACGCACGACCCGGTGTCCGCCGTGACCGCGCTGACCGGCCTGTTCGCCGATCCGGAGCGGATGTCGGCGCTGCTGGACGAGGCTCCGGCGGAGGCCCACCAGGTACTCGGCCGGCTCGTGTGGGGGCCGCCGTACGGGGAGGTCACGCCGAACCCGACCGCGCCCGTGCGCTGGCTGCGCGACCACGGGCTGCTGCTGCCGGCGTCGGCGCGGACCGTCGTGCTGCCCCGCGAGGTGGCGCTGCACCTGCGCGGCGGCCTCGCGCACCGGGTGACGGAGCCGGTGGCCCCGGCGGTGCCCGCAGACCGCGAGCACCGTCCACAGCTTGTGGACGCCAATGCGGCCGGCCAGGCGCTGGCCGCGCTGTCCACCGTCGAGGAGCTGGTGAAGTCCTGGGAGCACACCGGGCCGCCGGTGCTGCGGGCCGGCGGGCTGTCCGTACGCGACCTGAAGCGGACCGCGGCCACCCTGGACGTCACCGAGGCGACGGCCGCGTTCTGGATCGAACTCGCCTACGCGGCCGGGCTGCTGGCCAGCGACGGGGAGGCGGACGAGCGGTACGCGCCCACCCCCGCCTTCGACGACTGGCTCGAACTCCTGCCCGCCGAGCAGTGGTCGGCCCTGGCCGCGGCCTGGCTGCCGGCCACCCGCACCGCCGGCCTGGTCGGCGATCAGGACTCCAAGGGCCGCACCCTCTCCGTGCTGGGCCCCGAACTCGACCGCTCCGCCGCCCCCGAGGTGCGCCGGCGCGTCCTCGAACTCCTCGCCGCCCTGCCCGAGGGCGGCTCCGCCGCCCCGGACCCCCTCCTCGCCCGGCTCGCCTGGGAGCGCCCCGTACGGGGGACGAGCGGGCTGCGCGCCCGCCTCGCGCAGTGGACGCTGACCGAGGCCGAGGTGCTCGGCGTCACCGGCCGCGGCGCGCTCGCCGCGCACGGCCGCGCGCTGCTGGAGCACCGCGACCCGGCGCCGCTGCTGGCACCGCTGCTTCCGGAGCCCGTGGACCACGTACTGCTCCAGGCCGACCTGACGGCGGTGGCGCCCGGGCCGCTGCGCCGGGCGCTCGGCGATGTGCTGGCCGTGCTCGCGGACGTGGAGTCCAAGGGCGGGGCGACCGTCTACCGCTTCACGCCCGGCTCCGTACGCCGGTCCCTGGACTCCGGGCGGACCGCCTCCGACCTGCACGCCTTCCTCGCCGAGCACAGCATCACCCCGGTCCCGCAGCCGCTGGCGTACCTGATCGACGACGTGGCCCGGCGGCACGGGCACCTGCGGGTCGGCGCGGCGTCCTCGTACGTGCGCTGCGACGACGACGGCATGCTGAACGAGATCCTGGCCGACAAGCGGTCCGCCGGGCTGGGCCTGCGGCGCCTCGCCCCGACCGTCCTGGCCGCGCAGGCCGAACCGGGCGCGCTGCTCGACGGGTTGCGGGCGATGGGCTACGCGCCGGCCGCGGAGTCCCGTACCGGCGACGTGCTCGTCGCGCGGGCCGACGCCCACCGCACCCCGGCTCGTTCGGCGCCGGTCCCGGTGCCGGACGGCCCGCCGGTACCGGACTCGACGCTGCTGGGGGCGGCCGTACGGGCCATCCGCGCGGGCGACCTGGCGGCGACGGCGGTGCGCAAGGAGCCGGTCGCGGCATCCGCCGTCCCGGGCGAACTCCCGCGCACGAGCCCGGCGGAGACCCTGGCCACGGTGCAGGCGGCCGCGCTGACCGGGTCGGCGGTGTGGATCGGGTACGTGAACGCGGACGGCGCGGCGAGCCAGCGGGTCATCGACCCGGTACGGGTCGAGGGCGGCTTCGTCACCGGGTACGACCACACGGCGGACGAGGTCCGGACGTACGCGCTGCACCGGATCACGGGGGTCGCAGAGCTGGCGGAGGAGCACCTGTAGCGCGGTCCGCCGGTGGAAAACGGCTCGCAGCGCAGGGTTTCCACCCCGCACCCTGGCCTCATGCAAGTAATGAAGAGTCAGGTATGGGTCCCGGACCGGCAGATCCGCGCGGCCCACACCGACACCACCGTCACCGTCTACCAGGCGTACGCGCCCCGGCTGGGCGTGCCCGCGGCCCGCGACGGCCGGTTCCCGCCCGCCTGGAAGCGGGAGCGCATGACGTGGATCAAGCCGTCGTTCCTGTGGATGATGTACCGCTGCGGCTGGGCCGCCAAGGCCGACCAGGAGACGGTGCTGGCCGTCGAGATCACCCGTGAGGGCTTCGACCACGCGCTGCGCCACGCCTGCCTGTCCCATTTCGAACGCGGCACGCACACCGACCGGGAGGCCTGGCAGCAGGCCCTGCGCGAGTCCCCCGCCCGCGTCCAGTGGGACCCGGAGCGCGACCTGCACCTGAACCCGCTGGCCCACCGCTCGCTCCAGCTGGGCCTGTCCGGGCCGGCCTCGCGCGCGTACGCCGACGAGTGGACGGTCGCCATCCGCGACGTGACCCCGCTGGCCCGCGAGATCCACGGCCTGGTCCGGTCCGGCGACGAGGCCGCGGCGCGGGCTCTGCTGCCCGTGGAGACCCCGTATCCGGCGGGGTCACTGGAGCACCTGGGCGCGTAGCGGATCCGGGGCGCACGAAACGGAATGCGAAGCCTCGTTTTCCCAGCTCAGAGGGGTGGAGGGGGCCTCCGGTTCCTGTTGCACAGCGGTGACAGACGGGCGATGGATTAGTGATCCACGATGTGTGAAGATCAGTTCATCGCAGCAGCGGCCGAGGGAAAACGAACCGGCGCGAGAGCGACACCCAGCACCACCCGCCCCGGCGATCTGCCGCGGCATCTCGCACGTCTCTTCCGTCTGTTCCGCCGGCCGCCGCCGCTCTGCGCTGCTCGCCTGCCTTCGTGATTCCTTGGGGGGAGTCCACCATGTCCGCTCGCACCGCCACCCGCCTCAACCTCCGCTCCGCGGCCGCCACCGCCGTCGTCGCCGCCGTCGCCGGTACCGTCCTGATGCCGCTGTCGGCGTACGCCGCCCCGGCCGAGGCCGGCAACCAGCACGCGCTGAAGATCACGATGGGCGCCCCGGCGCCGAGCGGCCCGCTGACCCGCGGCGGCGCGACGGAGACCTTCGAGCTGACGGTCGCCAACCCCTCGGACAAGCCCCACTCGTACCACCCGTGGATGATCGGCACGCCGACCGGCGCGAGCCCGCTCCAGCAGGCCGACGTGTCCTTCAAGGTCGAGGGCGTGACCGCGCCGGCGACCGAGTCCTTCATCGGGCAGCAGGACGGCGAATGGCAGGGCATGTTCCACCCGGCGGGCAAGGGCGGCGGCGAGGGCTTCGAGATCCCGGCGGGCGGGAAGCTGACCTGGAAGGTCACGATCGGCCTCGGCAAGAGCTACCCGACCAACGACGGCGACTTCTCGCTGCGCGCCACCAGCTACCAGAACGAGGTGGCGGAGGGCGGCTCCCCGTCCCTGACCTTCAAGACGGACCCGGCGGTCAAGCCCGGCAAGCTGGAGACCTCCTTCAAGAACATCGGCGACTGCAAGGGCGTTCCGGCGCTCCAGTGCCGGGAGATGGACCTGAGCTACCGGGTCACCGGCGACGGCGAGTTCAACACGGCGCTGTACACCTGGCTGGACTTGAACTTCGGCTCCCAGGTCAACGTGCCCAACCTCCAGCTGTGGACGCTGGTCGACGGCAAGTGGGAGGGCCTGAGCACCGCCGACCCCTACAACTTCATGCTGCCGACGATCCCGAAGGGCTTCAGCGCCGCCTCCGGCGAGCGCGTCCTGCGCCTGCGGGCCTCGTTCGGCCCGAACACGGACTTCAAGAAGGCCACCGACGTCACCCTGCACGCGGGTGTCGGCCTCGCCGAAGGCAACACCTACGAGTTCGCCGGCGCCGACACGAAGTTCCAGCTCACCCCGCCCACCGCGACCACGTCGCCGTCGCCGTCGCCGACCCCGAGCAAGTCCGCCACCACGCAGCCGTCCGCGAGCGCGTCGCCCTCGGCGTCCGCCACCACGGCCGCCGCCGGCAACTCCAACTCCAACACCAAGGCCACCGGCTCCACGGGCACCCTCGCGAAGACCGGCGCCGGCTCCGACACCGGTCTGTACTCCGGCCTGGCCGCCGCCCTCGTCGTCCTCGGCGGGGCTGCCGCCTGGCTCGGCGCCCGTCGCCGCCGCGCCACGCGCGTCTGATCACCCGCAACACCCGGAAGGGGCCCGGCACACCACACCACGTGCCGGGCCCCTTCCGCGTTCACCGGGTCGCGTAGTCGATCCGCTCCTCCTCGAACGGCCACACCTCGGCGAGCCAGCGCGTGACGGCGGCGTACAGCACCTTGTCGAGCGGGGCCCGGTCCGCCCGTACCCAGGAGCTGACGTGCACCCGCTCGGGCGCCTCCTTCCCCGGGTAGATGTAGAGGCAGCCGATGACCTCGTCACCGTCCAGGACGCTGTACGTGAACCCCGTACGGGCCGCGAAGTCCCGCGCGTGCCGGGCCAGGTCGGCGAGGTTCGCCTCCGCGGTCATCCCTTCCGGCGGCGGCCAGTTCCGCCCCTGGAACCCGGGCGTGGCCCGCACGTGCGCGATGCTCCCGCTCCAGGCGGCGAGATCGCGCGCATTGTGCCGCTCCCCCAACGGCTCCAGCCGGAACCCGTCGCCTACGAACGTGAGCGGCACGTCGAACCCGTCCGGCACAAAAGAAGGTCGATCATCCATCCCCCGACCCTACGAACCGTCCAGCCCGCCGTCGCCGGGATTTCCGCCTTGGGTCTGCCCGTGCGGGTGGTGACTGCGCAGAACGGCGTTCTGCTCGGCCACGGCCTCCAGATTGCCGACCTTCCACGCCAGCTCTCGGTCCTGGACCAGCACCTGGCACACCCCGCAGCCCCTGACAGGCACCGGCTCACACAACTCCCCGTCGTGGACCGCGACGGAACCCTGGCCGGCGCGTTCCCGCGCGCTCACTCGGACTCCAGGGGGCACCTGGTGTGGCGGTAGACGACGACCGCCTGCCCCGACGCTCGTTCCAGCGTTCCCCTCTTCACCGGTTCCAAGGATTCGATGGTCCTTCGGCACGCAGGGCACTGCTCGCCCTGCGGCGCGTAGGTGAGGTACTCCCACTGGCGCGCGTCTGTCGCGCTGTTCCGCACCATTGGCTTGCCTTCCGCTCACGGTCTGCCGACGACGCCATGGTTGCCAGCCCTGTCGGACGTATCCAGGCCGTATCACGGACAGTTGAGGTGTCTGGCAGTACGGTGCAGGAAGGCCCAAACGTCGCTGGGGGAGTTCTTGAACACGACCTTGCGGGACGCTATGGCGGAAGCAAAAGTGACCCCCAGGCAACTGGCGGCCCGAGTGGGCGTCACCGTGAAGAGCGTGGAACGCTGGATCGCTGACGAGGCGCTCACGCCACACGCGCGGAACCGGCACGACGCGTGCCAGGTGTTGGGAGTGGACGAGCAGATGATCTGGCCCGAGGCAGTCACCACACGAGTCAAGGTCGGTCATGACCGCGAGCTGGTCAGCTCGTACCCCTACCGGTCCGCCTGCCCCTCCACCACGTGGGCGCGAGTGGCCCGCGACGCGACGCGGGACATCCTCCTCGGCGGGTACACCAACTACTTCTTCTGGACGCAGGTCCCCGACTTCGCGGGCCTCGTCCGCCGGAAGGCCGAGAACGGGTGCCGGGTGCGTTTCCTGATCGGGGACCCTGACGGCGAGACCAGCCGGCAGCGCGAGGAGGTCGAGGCAGCCGCGCTGACCGTCTCCACACGGATCGGGATCACCCTGGAGCACCTGGCCCGCCTCGGTCCCCTGGAGGGGCTCGAAGCGCGCTTCAGCGCCCCTGCCGACGCCGTGAACCACGTCGGGCTGAGCGTCTTCCGCTTCGACGACGACGCGCTCGTCACGCCTCACCTGGCCAGGGCCATCGGGCACGACTCCCCGCTCCTCCACCTCCGCCGCCAGGGCGAGGGCGGCATGTTCGACCGGTTCGCCGCGCACGTCGAGGAGTTGTGGGACCGCGGGTGCGCCATCGACCTCCGTGAGGTACGACCGCCGCATGGCCAGGCGTGACTACGAGGACGACCCGGACGCTCCTGCGGCGAACAGCCTGGTGCCGGCGGCGTCGGCGGTCGTCGTGGACCGCGAAGGGCGTGTTCTCCTGCAGCGGCGCACCGACAACGGGATGTGGGCGCTGCCCGGCGGGAAAATGGAGCTCGGCGAGTCCATCGGGCAGTGCGCGGCCCGGGAGACGCTGGAGGAGACCGGCGTGACCGTGGAGATCACATCACGGCACACCCTCAGCGACCTTGACGCCCGCGTCCACGAACTCCGCATGCTCGACCCGCCCGAAGCGGTCGCGTTGCTCGGCCGAAGCCTGCGAACGGTCAGGGGGCTCGAAGACACCCGGGTCGCCGACGACCCCGCTTCGGCCGAGAGGATATCCGTCCTGTGCGGGCAACTCCCGCTGGCTCTGCGGATCATCAGTGCTCTGCTGGCGGACCTGCCGGCACGACCGCTGCGTTCCATGGCCGACGCGCTCGAGGACACGCGGCGCCGCCTGGAACGCCTTAGCCGCGAGGACCTCGCGGTCCGGAGCGCCTTCGAACTCTCTTACCGGCACCTCCGCAGCGACCAAGCCCTCGTCTTCCGCCTGCTCCCGGCCAGTCCCGGCCCGGACGTCTCGACCTAATCCGCAGCGCGGCTGTGCGCGCTCGACGAGTTCGACGCCGAGCGAGTGCTCCTCGACCTGGCCCGTGCGCACCTCATCGAGCCGGGCGGTACGTACGGCCGCTGGCGGATGCACGACCTGGTACGGCTCTACGCCGAGGCCTTGAGCCGTACAACGGACTCCGACGAGATCCGGCTGGAGGCACTGAGCAGGCTCTTCTCTCACTACGCGAACACCGCGCGGGCGGCTTCGACCCACGTCGACGGGGACCCGGCGGCTGTCGAGGCGGACCATCGAGCCCGTGTCGCGGAGGGAGGCAGCGGCTTCCCGGACCGGCGCGCGGCGCTCGACTGGCTGGACGCGGAACGCGAGAACCTGCTCGCAGCCGCCCGCACCGCCACCGGCCTGGGCTCCGATGGCGCCAAGTTCCAAGTCCACCTGGCCCTTTCGCTCATGCCCTTCCTGTCCTGGCGCCGCCATCTGACCGATCTGGTCGGGCTGCTGGACCTGGCTCTTGCCGCCATGCGGCCAGAGGCACTGACAGTGGCCCCCCGGCAGCGCGAGGGCGCCGTGGCCGAGATCATGAACAACCGGGCCATCGCCCTCGTGGAACTGCGCCGGCTCGATGAAGCACTCGCGGCCTTCCGGCAGGCCGGGGAACACCTGGCCGACCTGGGCCATTTCCAGGGGGCGGCCGAGACTCTGATCAACATGGGGCACGTACTGGTCGAGCAGCGCAAGCCCGAACTCGCCGTCCGCGTGCTCCAGGGGGCACTGGCGGAACTCCCGGATGACTCGCCGCCGGGCGTCCGGGGCATGGCCCTCACGAACCTCGGTATGGCCCTGCACGACCTGGGCCGGGACGAGGAGGCCGTCCGGGCCTTCTCGGAGGACATCGTGATTTGCCGGACACTCGGTGACTGCATCGGAGAAGGCGTCACCCTGAACAACCTGGGGCTGTCCCTGAGCGCCCTCGGCAGGATCCCTGAGGCCATTGCGGCACACACCCTGGCCCTTGCGGCGGCCGAAGAGACAGAGGACGACTTCGCACGAGGTCTGGCATCCAGCAACATCGGTTTCGCCCACTACCAGGCGGGGGACCACGAGAAGGCCGTGGCGTGGCTGGAAGCAGCGCTGGCTGTCCTGTTGCCGACCGGCGAGACCCACTGGACGAGCCAGACGCAGAACAACCTCGCCTTGGCCTACGGCGAGGTGGGCCGTTTCCAGGAGGCCATCGACCTGCTGCGCGGCGTCGCCGAAACCATCGAACCGGATGCGGACCAGCACAACCGGGCCATGGCCCTCACCAACCTCGGCACTGTCCTGGAGCGAGCCGGACGCCTGGACGAAGCGATCGCCACCACCTCGGCCGCAGTAAACCTTCTGCGCAGCCTCGGTCAGATGCGCAAGGCGGTCGAGGCTCTGCACAATCTGACCCTGCACCTGAGCCGTGCCGGCCGCCACGAGGAGGCCCTGAGCGCCAACGCCGAGCTGCTCGAAGCCGCCGTCTCCGAGGGCGACGGACAACTCATCCAAAGGGCCCGCAGCCTTCGGGAGGCCCTGCTGGCCGACCGGGACGGCCACGGCAGCAGCGGGACCTCCTGAACCGGGCGCGGATACGGCAGACTGGAGGTTTGGCCGTCCGCGCCCGGGCAGCCACCCCCCGCAGGAAAGGGACGTTTGTGAACGGGCCTCTCATCGTCCAGAGCGACAAGACACTCCTCCTCGAGGTCGACCACGAGCTCGCCGGTGCCGCGCGGCGGGCCATCGCCCCCTTCGCCGAGCTCGAGCGGGCCCCCGAGCACATCCACACGTACCGGATCACCCCGCTCGGCCTGTGGAACGCCCGGGCCGCGGGACACGACGCCGAGCAGGTCGTCGATGCGCTCGTCGAGTTCTCCCGCTACCCCGTCCCGCACGCGCTGCTCGTCGACGTCGCCGAGACCATGGCGCGCTACGGCCGCCTCACCCTCTCCAAGCACCCCGTCCACGGGCTGGTCCTGACCAGCACCGACCGGCCGGTGCTCGAGGAGATCCTGCGGTCCAAGCGGATCGCCCCGCTGGTCGGGGCCCGGCTCGACCCCGACACCGTCGCCGTGCACCCCTCCGAGCGCGGGCAGATCAAGCAGACCCTGCTGAAGCTGGGCTGGCCGGCCGAGGACCTTGCCGGGTACGTCGACGGCGAGGCGCACGCCATCGACCTCGTCGAGGACGGCTGGGCGCTGCGGCCGTACCAGCAGCAGGCCGTCGAGGGCTTCTGGCACGGCGGCTCGGGCGTGGTCGTGCTGCCCTGCGGCGCCGGCAAGACGCTGGTCGGTGCCGGGGCCATGGCGATGGCCAAGGCGACCACGCTGATCCTGGTCACGAACACCGTCTCGGCCCGGCAGTGGAAGCACGAGCTGGTCAAGCGGACCTCGCTGACGGAGGAGGAGATCGGCGAGTACTCCGGCACCCGCAAGGAGATCCGGCCGGTCACCATCGCCACGTACCAGGTCCTGACGACGAAGCGGAAGGGCATCTACCCGCACCTGGAGCTGTTCGACTCCCGGGACTGGGGGCTGATCCTCTACGACGAGGTGCACCTGCTGCCGGCGCCGGTGTTCAAGTTCACCGCCGACCTGCAGGCGCGGCGGCGGCTCGGCCTGACCGCGACGCTGGTCCGCGAGGACGGCCGCGAGTCGGACGTGTTCTCGCTCATCGGCCCGAAGCGGTTCGACGCGCCGTGGAAGGAGATCGAGGCGCAGGGCTACATCGCCCCGGCGGACTGTGTCGAGGTCCGCGTGAACCTCACGGAGTCGGAGCGGCTCGCGTACGCGACCGCCGAGACGGAGGAGAAGTACCGCTTCTGCGCGACGACGGCGACGAAGCGGAAGGTCACCGAGGCGCTCGTCGCCAAGCACCGGGGCGAGCAGACGCTGGTCATCGGGCAGTACATCGACCAGCTCGACGAGCTCGGCGAGCACCTGGACGCGCCCGTCATCAAGGGCGAGACCTCCAACGCCCAGCGGGAGAAGCTCTTCAACGCGTTCCGCGAGGGCGAGATCAGCGTGCTGGTGGTGTCGAAGGTCGCGAACTTCTCCATCGACCTGCCCGAGGCCACGGTCGCGATCCAGGTGTCCGGCACCTTCGGCTCCCGGCAGGAGGAGGCCCAGCGCCTGGGCCGCGTGCTGCGCCCGAAGGCGGACGGCCACGAGGCGCGGTTCTACTCGGTCGTCGCGCGCGACACGATCGACCAGGACTTCGCGGCGCACCGCCAGCGCTTCCTCGCCGAACAGGGCTACGCCTACCGGATCATGGACGCCGACGAACTCCTGACGACCGACTGACCGACTGACCGACCCAACGACCGAACGACTCCGGGCGTGGTGCCGGGCGCGAGCACTACGCTGGGAGGGACGTATGTCCGGCAAGGAGAGGCGCATGGCGCACCAGGAGATCTACGAGGTCCTCTACACGGAGTCGGCGGGCCAGGCCCGGGACCGTCTGGACCCCGCGCGCCGTGCGTCCTTCGACAAGGCCGTCGACATCCTGGCCCGCGACCCCTACACCGAGCTGTCCCAGTCGATAGGGCCCGGCGAGCAGGATCGCGAGATCCGGCTGACCTCACAGATCGTGGCCGAGTACATGGTGTCGCGCGGGCGCCTGCTGCTCGTGGTGCTGCGGATCTTCGACGACGCGGACATCCTGCTGCCCGAGGGGTGACCTTCGTACGGGGACCAGGACGAGGCCGGGCTTCGGGGCCGGGCGGCGGGCCGTCACCGACCGGGTCAGGAGGGCGAGCAGGGGGACGGACCAGACCCACAGGTACGGCCAGTCCAGCAGCAGGGCCCGGCCGGAGGCGGGCAGGTGCCGGGCCCAGAACTCTGCGGAGGCCTGCGGGAGGACGAGCAGCCCGAGCAGGGCGGTACCGGCGAAGGCGCCCAGTGCCGTCAGCGCGGCCCGGATCCGGCCGGTCAGCAGCAGGTACGGGATGAACAGCGCCGGGGCCAGGGTGATCCCGGCGGCCGTGCCCAGCGCGAAGCCCTTGCCGAGCGCGGCGCGGGGCCGGCGCAGGTCCCACAGGACCAGGCAGGCGAGCGCCAGGTTGACCTGCCCGGCGAGCAGGCTCTGGAAGAGCGGTTCCGCCCACAGCCCGGCGATGGTGGCGGCCAGGACGGGCGCGGGCCGGGCCCGCAGTCCCGCGAGGCGGCAGGACATCAGGATCAGCAGGGCGAGCAGCCCTGCGTTGCCGAGGACGAAGACGGCCTTCAGGACGCCGACGGGCAGCCACGCGGCCGGTGTGAACAGGATCGCCGCGAACGGCGGGTACGCGGCGGGAGGGCGCCACTCGGCGGCGCAGAACCCGTCGACGAGGCGGTCGGCGATCGGGATGCGCAGCGCAATGCCGAGCACGCCGAGCACGAGGAGCGGGCCCGTGACCAGTACGCCTGTCAAGGGCGACGGCGGGGGGCTGGGATGGAAGCTCCGGGTCACGCGCGTGACCCTAGTGGATCACCGCGCCCCCTCCGCCGCTATCCGGCCAGCCCGCTGCGCGGCGCAGCCGGGCCGCTGGTCAGCGGCGTATGACGCCGGCGTCCTCGCCGTATTCGCCCAGGACGATGACGCTCACCGCCGCCGCCGCGAAGACCTTCGCGGCGCGCAGGGCGTTGCCCACCACATGGCGGGGAGGGGAGTCGGAGGTGGCGGTGGCGCCGCTAGGGCGGCCGCCCCGGATCGAGGTGAAGGTTGCGGTGCTCATGTATCCATGGTGCGCTTCCGCCCCGGTTGTCACATCGCCCTGGGGGCGGAACCGCAGGCCCTCCCGCCTACTCCTCCGGGCTCATGCCACCCCCTAGTGGCCCTGCCCAAGGTCTGACACTCCCAGGTATGACACCCGTACGGACGTCCCGCCCCGGAGGGACGTCCGCTCCGGTATTCCGTTCGCGCCCCGCCTGCACGGTGACTACAATCTCCGCTCTTGCCGCCTCCCACCGCCGTTTCGGGGAGAGCCGCCCGCCGGCCGGAAACCGGCGGGCATCGTTCCGTACCCGATCAGCAGCTGGAGGCATTTCCGTGTCCGCGCACGCCCCCGAGACCGGCATCGACAACGACGGCGACAGCGACTCCGCCGCCCACCCCCTCGCCCACCCCCTCGCCCGCGAGCAGGCCCACCTCACCGCCTCCCGCGCCGCGCTCCGCGCCATGCGCGAGGACGTCGAGGCCCTCGACATCCGCGACGTCACAGCGAACTGGGTCAACGCGATCGTCCTCCAGGCCCAGATCGACGACCGGATCAAGGCCCTGGCCGACCTCGCCCACACCCCGCTCTTCTTCGGCCGCCTCAACTACCTGCACGCACCCGGCGCCGAGCTCGCCGAAGGCGCGGAGGGCGAGCAGTTCTACATCGGCCGCCGCCACGTCCACGACGCCGGCGGCGACCCCATGGTCATCGACTGGCGCGCGCCCGTCTCCCAGCCGTTCTACCGGGCCTCCAAGAACGACCCGCAGGACATCGCGCTGCGCCGCCGCTTCGGGTACACGGGCGGCGAGCTCACCGCGTACGAGGACGAGCACCTCTCCGACCCCGCCGAGGCGGCGGCCGTCAGCAAGCTGCTCCAGCAGGAGATCGAGCGCCCGCGCGTCGGCCCCATGCGGGACATCGTCGCGACGATCCAGCCCGAGCAGGACGAGATCGTCCGCTCCGGCCTGTCCGGCTCCGTCTGCGTGCAGGGCGGCCCCGGCACCGGCAAGACGGCGGTCGGCCTGCACCGCGTCGCGTACCTGCTGTACGCCCACCGCGAGCGGCTCGCCCGTACCGGCACGCTCGTCATCGGCCCGAACCGTTCCTTCCTGCACTACATCGAGCAGGTCCTCCCGGCCCTGGGCGAGCTCGAGGTCAAGCAGGCCACCGTCGAGGACCTGGTGGCCCGCGACGGCCTGGAGATCCGCGGCGCCGACGCCGCCGCGACCGCCGTCGTCAAGGGCGACGCCCGGATGGCGGAGGTGCTGCGCCGCGCCGTCCGCTCGCACGTCGCCGCGCCCGCCGAGCCGCTGATGGTGGTGCGCGGTTCGCGCCGCTGGCGGGTGCCGGCGTACGAGCTCAAGGAGATCGTGGCGGAGCTCCTCGACCGGGACATCCGCTACGGCGCCGCCCGCGACGCGCTGCCGCAGCGGATCGCGCACACCGTGCTCGTCCGGATGGAGCAGGCGGGCGAGGCGCCCGACGACCGCGTCCAGGACTCGGTGGCCCGGGGCGCCGCCGTGAAGGCGGCGGTCAAGGCGGTGTGGCCGGCGGTGGAACCGGCGAAGCTGGTGCTGCGGCTGCTGTCGGACCCGGAGTTCCTGGCGGAGCACGCGGCGGGCGTCCTCTCGGACGAAGAGCAGCAGCTCCTGCTGTGGCCCAAGCCGTTCCGGAGCGTGAAGTCGGCGAAGTGGTCGGCGGCGGACCTGGTCCTGATCGACGAGGCGGCGGACCTGGTGGAGCGCACGCACTCGCTGGGCCATGTCGTCCTCGACGAGGCGCAGGACCTGTCGCCGATGCAGTACCGGGCGGTGGGCCGGCGCTGCACGACGGGCTCGGCGACGGTCCTGGGCGACCTCGCGCAGGGCACGACCCCGTGGGCGACGCGCAGCTGGGACGAGGCCCTGGCGCACCTGGGCAAGCCGGGGGCGGCGCTGGAGGAGCTGACGGCGGGCTTCCGTGTGCCGCGCGAGGTGATCGCGTACGCCTCGCGGCTGCTGCCGTCGATCTCCCCGGGGCTGGCCGCGGTCTCCTCGGTCCGTGAGACGCCGGGCTCGCTGGTCGTCTCACGGGTGGTCTCGCCGGTGACGGAAAGGCCGGACGGGCAGGACGGGCTGACCGAGCAGGCCGGGCCGGACGGGCAGGCCGGGCCGACGGCTTCGGTGGTCGAGGCCTGCCGCGCTGCGCTGGCCCACGAGGGCTCGATCGGCCTGATCGCGGCCGACGCCCGGATCCCGGAGCTGGCCGAGGCGCTGCGCGCGGCGGAACTGCCGTATCTGGCACCGGGCGAGGAGACGACGGTGGAGGCCCGGCTGACGCTGGTGCCGGCGTCGCTGGCGAAGGGTCTCGAGTACGACTACGTGGTCCTCGACGAGCCCGCCGCGATCGTCTCCGGCGAACCCGACGAACGCACCGGCCTGCGCCGCCTCTACGTGTGCCTCACCCGTGCCGTCTCGGGTCTGCACGTCCTGCACGCCGCCGCGTTGCCGGCGGCCCTCGGACCTGCCCTTCCGTAGCTCCGGTGGACACGGCCGGTCGGCGGCAGGACGATGGACGTGTTCACACCTCCCCGGGCCCGGTTCTTCCATGTTCCATCCGAGGGAAGGACGAACGATGAAGCCCCGTATTCGACTGGCCGTGCTGGCGCCTGTGCTCGTGTCCTCGCTGGCACTCGGGTCGGCACCGCTCCTGGCGGCTTCCGCGCAGGCAGCAGCGGTGCCTTCCCTGACGTGCAGCGTGAAGCAGACCCCCAACGCCGCCGGGAAGTACGACGTCACGGCCACAGGAGCGCAGCCGGGAACGACCGTGACCTTCCGCGGCGGTACCGCGAACAAGTTCAGCGCCGAAGTCACCGTCAACGACGGCGGGACGGCCACCACCAGCGGATTCATCCCGGTCGGCAAGGTGACGGCCTCGAACCAGGACGAAAAGGTCAGCTGCGGCACCGTCAAGGAGGCCGAACAGCAGGACGCCCAGGCCCAGTACTCCAAGGGCTTCAGGAAGGGCCTCGCCGAAACGCAGGAAGGCTGCAAGAAGAAGCCCCAGAACCAGAACCTCGCGCAACTGGACCCGAACTACGAGAAGGGCTACAACGCGGGCGCGGCGGCCGCGCTCAACAGCAAGGCCTGCCAGGAAGGCTGAGCACCCGTCACCGAAGCGGCTGTGAAAGAGCCGTACGCCACTCGGCGACCGCCGACGCCGAGACCGGGGCGTCCCACCCCTCCGGCCGGGCCGCACCGCCGATGTGGAAGGCGTCGATGCCCGCGGCCCGCAGCCGCGGCACGTGCGCCAGGGTGAGGCCACCGCCGACCAGGATCCGCGCCGTGTACCCCGGCTCGCCCCGCCGCGCCGCCTCGGAGAGCAGCATGGGAAGGCCCGCGTCGACCCCGTCGGCGGAGCCCGCCGTCAGGTAGGCGTCGAGCCCCGGCAGGTCGGCGAGGGCCTTGCGCGCATGGTCGCGGTCCGCCGCCCGGTCCAGCGCCCGGTGGAAGGTCCAGCGGCAGCCCTCCAGCTCCGCCAGGACGGCCTCCACGGCGGCCAGGTCGGGGCTGCCGTCCGGGGTCAGGAACCCGAGGACGAACTCCTGCGCCCCCTCCGCCCGCAGCGCCCGCGCCTGCTCCACCAGCAGGTCGACCGGCCCGGCGGCGAACCCGTCCGTCCGGCGGATCATCACGCGCAGCGGGATGTCGACCGCCGCGCGGATCGCCGCGAAGGTCTCGCGCGGCGGGGTGAGCCCGTCGGCGGCCATGTCGGTGACCAGCTCCAGCCGGTCAGCCCCGCCGGCCTGGGCCGCGATCGCGTCTCGGGCATCGAGGGCGATCACCTCCAGCAGCGCTTGGTTGCTCATTCGATGCCATCCTTCGGATACGGAAAATAGGTCTAGTCCAATATGAAGGGTACGGGCCCGCGCCCGCGCATCACCAGCACAAACACGCCACCCCCACAATGTGCCCATGACCTCCGACCTCCGCGACCGCTGGCACGCCACCACCGCCGCCGCAGGCGCCGCCCCCGACCGCGACCCCGGCCCCTACGCCGACCGGCTCCTGGCCGCCTGGGCGGAGCCGCAGCGCCGGTACCACACCACCGCGCACCTGGCCGACGTACTCGCGCGGATCGACGTACTCGCCCCGCACGCCGCCGACCCCGCCGCCGTCGAGCTCGCCGCCTGGTTCCACGACGCCGTCTACCGCCCCGACCGCTCCGAGAACGAGGAGCGCAGCGCCGCCCTCGCCGAGCGCGCCCTGCCCGAGCTCGGCATCGGCGCCGCCCGCACCGCCGAGGTGGCCCGCCTGGTCCGGCTCACCGTCACCCACGACCCCGCCCCCGGTGACACCAACGGCGAGGCGCTCTGCGATGCGGACCTGGCCGTCCTGGCGGGCGGCCCGGACGCGTACGCCGCGTACGTAGCCGCCGTCCGCGCCGAGTACGGGTTCGTCCCCGAGGACGCCTTCCGCGCCGGCCGGGCCGCCGTACTGCGCCAGCTGCTCGCGCTGCCGCGCCTCTTCCGCACCCCGTACGGCAGCACGCACTGGGAGGCCCCGGCCCGCCGCAACCTGGCCGCCGAGCTCGCCGTCCTGAGCGCCGGGGAATGAGATCCGCGACGCGCAGGTTCGTACGGAACGTGCCCCCAGCCCCAGCCCCAGCCCGCATGCCCGTCGCCGTCTACGTACTCGGCCTCGCCGTCTTCGCGCTCGGGACCAGCGAGTTCATGCTCTCGGGGCTGCTGCCGCCCATCGCGGAGGACATGGACGTCACCATCCCGCAGGCGGGCCTGCTGATATCGGCCTTCGCGATCGGCATGGTCCTCGGGGCGCCGCTGCTGGCGGTGGCCACGCTGCGCCTCCCGCGCCGCACCACCCTCATCGCGCTCATCAGCCTCTTCGGCCTCGGGCAGGTGGCAGGTGCGCTGGCCCCCTCGTACGAGCTCCTCTTCGCCTCCCGCATCCTCGCCGCGCTCGCCTGCGCCGGCTTCTGGGCGGTCGGCGCGGCCGTCGCCATCGCGATGGTGGAGAAGGACCAGCGGGCCCGCGCCATGGCCGTCATGATCGGCGGCCTGTCCATCGCCAACGTCCTCGGCGTCCCCGCCGGCGCCTTCCTCGGGGAGCACCTGGGCTGGCGTTCCGCGTTCTGGTCGGTCGGCGCGGCCTCGGCGGTCGCCCTCGTCGGCATCCTGGCGCTGATTCCGGACATCCCGCTGCCCGCCGTACGGCCCACCCTGGCGCGGGAGCTGCGCATCTACCGCGACCGGCAGGTGTGGCTGTCCATCGGCGTCACAGCCCTGGCCGCGGGCGGGGTCTTCTGCGCGTTCAGCTACCTGTCGCCGCTGCTGACGGAGGTCGCCGGGCTGGATGCGGGCCGGGTGCCGTGGGTACTGGCGCTGTTCGGGGCCGGCGCGCTCGTCGGCACGACGATCGGCGGGCGGGTCGCGGATGCGCACCTGTTCGGGGTGATGCTGTGGGGCATCGCCGCGTCCACGGTCTTCCTCGTCGCACTGGCCCTGCTGGCGTCGGCCGCGGCGGCGGCGGTGGGGCTGTCGTTCCTGCTCGGCGTCTCGACGTTCTTCACGGCGCCGGCGCTCAACGCCCGCATGTTCAACGTCGCGGGCGCGGCCCCGACCCTGGCCGGAGCCACCACGACGGCGGCGTTCAACCTGGGCAACACGGGCGGCCCCTGGCTCGGCGGCACGGTGATCGACGCCGGCCACGGCTTCGCCGCCACCGCCTGGGCAGGCGCCGCGATGACCCTGACGGCGATGGCCCTGACCGCGATCGCCCTCCGCCTCCACCACCGCACCCCACCCGCCCCGACCCGGGTGATCGCCTCGTCGGCGGCGACCGCACCGACCGCACCGGCCGCAGCCGGACAACCCGCCGCGCACTGACCCCGGCCGACGCCGGCCCCGCCGGGCTCCGCTACGCCGGGCGGCCCTTCGGGCGGCGGAGGCCTGCGGACGTCAGGCGGCGGACCAGTTCCTTGCTGCCCACCTCCACCGCGCCCGCCCCCACCGCATCCGCGTAGCGGTGCGACGGTACGTCGTAGTGGTCGCGCTCGAAAGCCCTCAGCGGGCAGCCGATCGACGCCGCGAACGCGTGCAGCTCCTCGTACGAGACGTCGCTGACCAGGTGCGACCACATGCGGCCATGGCCCGGCCACGTCGGCGGGTCGATGTAGAGCGTCACCGGCGGCTCACCGGCCGGCGCCGAAGACGGGCGCGAGGCCGCCGACCGCGGCGACCTTCACTCCTGCCTTGGCGCACACCCAGTGCGGGTCGGGTCCCAACTCCGGCTCCACGTCCAGCGCGTGCGGATCGCCGTGCGAGCAGACCGGGCACAGCGGCCAGCGCCCGTACTTCTCGAGCAGCGCGTCCTGTACGTCCTGGGCGACGAGTCCGGGAAGGTAGTCGACCCCCTCCGGCCACTGCTCCACCCACCACCGGCGGTGCGTGACCGAGTCCTCGACGAGGGAGACGACATCGGCATCGGCGACCTCGCCCGCGGCGAGATCGGCGAGAACAAGTGCACGGGCGACGTGCAGCGCCTGTTCCATGGGGGTCGCGTGGTCCATGCGCCCATTGTGGACCCGTACGGCCCAGCTGACGAAGATCCATTCGTCACGGGGGCGAATGGCGCCTTGACGGCCCCCACGGCCGAAAATAGCTTTCAGGTGTGAGCGGAGACGCGAAGGAAACTTCCAGACCCCCGGCCCCGGCCGCTCCGGCCGGCCCGAAGGGCCGGGTCGCCCCAACCAGGTCCGGCACGAGCCCGCGCAGCAGCCCCGCCGAAGACCACGCGGCGGACCCTGCCGGTCCCGGCGCACCGGGTCCCGCCCGGGCCACGGGCCCGGCAGCCCCTGCGCCCGCCCCCGCCCCCGGCGCCCTGCAGGCGCGGATCCGGGCGCTCGGCCCCTCCATGACCCGCTCCGTCCAGGCCGTCGCCGAGACCGTCGCCGCCGACCCCGCCGGCTGCTCCCGCCTCACCGTCAGCGCGCTCGCCGCGCGCACCGGCACCAGCGAGGCCACCGTCGTCCGCACCGCCCGCCTCCTCGGCTACCCCGGCTACCGCGACCTGCGCCTCGCCCTCGCCGCGCTCGCCGCGCAGCAGGAGTCCGGGGCGGCCCCCGCCGTCACCGCCGGCATAGCCGTCGACGACCCGATCGCCGACGTCGTCGCCAAACTGGCCCACGAGGAGGCCCAGACCCTCGCCGACACCGCCGCCGGACTCGACCTCGCCGCGCTCGCCGCCGCCGTCACCGCGCTCGCGACCGCCCGCCGCATCGACATCTACGGCGTCGGCGCCTCCGCCCTCGTCGGCCAGGACCTGGCCCAGAAGCTGCTGCGCATCGGCCTCGTCGCCCACGCCCACAGCGACCCCCACCTGGCCGTCACGGGCGCCGTGCAGCTGCGCCCCGGCGACGCGGCCGTCGCGATCACCCACTCCGGCGCCACGGGCGACGTGATCGACCCCCTCCGTACGGCCTTCGAGCGCGGCGCCACCACCATCGCGCTCACCAGCCGCCCGAACGCCCCCGTCGCCCACTACGCCGACCTCGTACTGGCCACCTCCGCCGCCCGCGAGACCCGGCTGCGCCCGGCCGCCATGTCCAGCCGGACCAGCCAGCTCCTCGTCGTCGACTGCCTGTTCGTCGCCGTCGCGCAGCAGACGTACGAGACCGCCGCGCCCGCGCTCGCCGCCTCGTACGAGGCACTCGCCCCCCGCCGAACCGCCAGGAGCCCCCGCCCATGACCGCGTCGTACGCCGCACTGCGCGCCCAGCTCGACACGCTGACCACCGAGGCCTTCCGGCCCGAACTGGCCGGGATCGACCGGCTGTCCACCCTCGAGATCGCCCGCACCATGAACGCCGAGGACGCCGGCGTCGCGGCCGCCGTCGCCACGCAGCTGCCGCACATCGCCGCCGCGATCGACGCGATCGCGCTGCGGATGGCCCGGGGCGGGCGGCTGGTCTACGCGGGCGCCGGCACCGCCGGCCGGATGGGCGTCCTGGACGCCAGCGAGTGCCCGCCCACCTTCAACACCGATCCGGCCCAGGTGGTCGGCCTGATCGCGGGCGGCCCCTCCGCCATGGTCGAAGCCGTCGAAGGCGCCGAGGACTCCGCCGAACTGGCCGCCGCGGACCTGGCCGCCCTGGAGCTGACCGCCGACGACACCGTCATCGGCATCTCCGCCTCCGGCCGCACCCCGTACGCGATCGGCGCCGTCGCCTTCGCCCGTACGCGCGGCGCGCTCACCGTCGGCCTGTCCTGCAACGCCGGCTCGGCGCTCGCCGCGGCCGCCGAGCACGGCATCGAGGTCGTCGTCGGGCCCGAGCTGCTGACCGGGTCCACCCGGCTGAAGGCCGGTACCGCGCAGAAGCTCGTCCTGAACCTCGTCTCGACGATCACGATGATCCGGCTCGGGAAGACGTACGGGAACCTGATGGTCGACCTGCGCGCCTCCAACGAGAAGCTGCGCGCCCGCTCCCGCCGGATCCTGGCGCTGGCCACCGGCGCACCGGACGAGGAGATCGAGGCCGCGCTCGACGCCACCGGCGGCGAGGTCAAGCAGGCCGTACTCGTGCTCCTCGCGGGCGTGGACGGCCCGACCGCGGCGGGGCTGCTCACCGCCTCGGACGGCCACCTCCGCGAGGCCCTCGCCCGTACGGCAGCCGCCACCGAGTGATGCCACCGACCTGCTGACCTGCTGACTGCCCCGTTCCCCCGACGCAAGGCGATCACCACATGTCCACTGACAAGAACCGCGCCACAGCCGCCGCGATCCTCCCCCTGGTCGGCGGCCCGGACAACATCAGCTCGATCGCGCACTGCATGACCCGCCTGCGCATCGCGCTGCACGACCGCTCGCTGGTCGACGACGCGGCCCTCAGGGCGCTGCCCGCGGTGCTGGGCGTCGTCGAGGACGACGACACGTACCAGATCGTGCTGGGGCCGGGGACCGTCGCCCGGGTGACCCCGGAGTTCGAGGCGCTGGTCGAGCAGGGCCGCTCGGCCGGGCACCCACCGCGTACGGCCGTCACGCCGGCCTCAGCGGTCACCGCCGAGGAACTCGCAGCTCAGGGCGCCGCGTTGAAGCAGGCGCAGAAGGCCCGGAACAGCACCCCGGTGAAGCTGTTCCTGCGCCGGATCGCGAACATCTTCGTCCCGCTGATCCCGGCGCTCATCGGCTGCGGCATCATCGCCGGCCTGAACGGCGTACTGCTGAACACCGGTTGGCTGCCCGCCGTCGTCCCGGCGCTCGCCGCGATCGCCTCGGGGTTCATGTCGCTCATCGCGGTGTTCGTCGGCTACAACACGGCCAAGGAGTTCGGCGGCACCCCGATCCTCGGCGGCGCCGTCGCCGCGATCATCGTCTTCCCGGGCGTCGCGAAGATCGACGCTTTCGGCCAGCACCTGTCCCCCGGCCAGGGCGGCGTACTCGGGGCCCTGGCGGCCGCGTTCCTCGCCGTCCGGGTGGAGAAGCTGTGCCGCAGGTGGGTCCCCGAGTCGGTGGGCGCGCTGGTCACCCCCACCGTCACCGTCCTGGTCTCCGGGCTGGTGACGATTTTCGGCCTGATGTTCCTCGCCGGCGAGGTATCCACCGCCATCGGCTCCTTCGCCACCTGGCTGCTCGCCACCGGCGGTGCCTTCGCCGGGCTGGTCCTGGGCGGCCTGTTCCTGCCGCTCGTGATGCTGGGCCTGCACCAGGCCCTGATCCCGATCCACACCACCCTCATCGAGCAGACCGGCCACACCGCCCTCCTGCCGGTCCTCGCCATGGCGGGCGCGGGCCAGGTCGGCGCCGCGCTCGCGGTCTACTGCCGGCTGCCGCGCAACCGGTCCCTGCGGACGACCATCAGGTCCGCGCTCCCGGCGGGCTTCCTGGGCGTCGGCGAACCGCTGATCTACGGGGTCTCGCTCCCGCTGGGCCGCCCCTTCGTCACCGCCTGCGCGGGCGGCGCGGCGGGCGGAGCGTTCGTCGGCCTCTGCAACCAGCTGGGGGTCGCGTTCGGCGCGACGGCCATCGGCCCGTCGGGGTGGGCGCTGTTCCCGCTGCTGGACGGCCCGTCGGGGATGGGCCTGAACCTCGCGATCTACGCGGGCGGCCTGCTGGTCGGCTACCTGGTGGGCTTCGCCGCCACGTACTTCTTCGGATTCACGCGGCAGATGCTGACCGAGCTCAACGCCGACGAGGAGCCGATTCCGGCCACCGCCCCACCGGCCACGGAGCCCGCTATGGCGTAACTAGAGGTCGGCCGGGGAGACTGCGCAAATGCAGCTCCCCGCCGAAGCCGTTGCCGCCACCGCTGTCGTCGAGGTCGTACGCCTCTCCGCGCGCCCCGAGCGCTACGGCGACCCCATGACCGGCCCGGTCGTCTCCCGCTGGACGGGCCGAGAGGCCGCCGACTCGCTCGCGCTGATCTCGTCGATGGCGCCGGGTGAGCCGCGCATCTGCTTCGCGCCGGGCTGGGGCCTGCGGGCGTACGACGCCGTGGACGAGCCCCTGTTCGAGCTGATCTTCTGCTTCAGCTGTCACCACACCTGGCTGTGGGGGCAGGCCGTCCCGCCCGGCACGGGCTTCGACACCATCTCGGGCAGCACCGCCGACGCCGAGGCCCTGCTGGCCCACTTCCGGGACGCGGCATGACCCTCGCCCCGGTGGTCCCGCCGGGCCGGATGACAGCCCTCCCCCAGCCGGTGCTCGACCTCCCGGGCACGCTCCACCTGCGCCCGTGGACCCCGTACGACGCCCCCGCGCTGGTCGAGTCCTGCCACGACCCGGAGATCCGCCACTGGAACCGCCCGGCCCTGCTGTCCCCGGCGGAGGCCGTGGCCCGCATCGCCCGCTGGCAGGAGCGCTGGCACGCCGAGGAGGCCGCGATCTGGGCGGTGGCCCCCGTCTCCGGCGGCCTGCCCGTCGGCCTGATCGGCCTGGCCGACCTCGACCTGGCGGGCGGGAGCGGCGAGTTCCTGTACTGGCTGCTGCCCGCGGGCCGCGGCGGCGGTGTCATGGTCGAAGCCACGGCCCGGGTCAGCCGCTGGGCCTTCGAGGATCTCGGTCTGCACCGCCTGCGCATCACCCACTCCGTGGCCAACCCGGCCTCCTGCCGCATCGCGGAGAAGGCCGGTTTCCCCCTGGAGGGCACCATGCGCGGCGCCCTCCTCCACGCGGACGGCTGGCACGACGAACACCTCCACGCCCGCCTCCGCACCGACCGGGACTGACCCCGCCCGCCCCAGCCGGGCCGGTGGTCAAGGCCGCGGCCGCTGTGATCCGGCCGCCGCTCTCAGGAAGGCCACCAGGTCATCGGTGCCGCAGCCCAGCGGACTACGCGGCCTGACTCACCAGCCGATCGTCGGGGTCACGTCGAAGATCGGCGGGAGGCGGCCGTCGTCGTCGAGGTTGACGAACGTCCTGCCGTAGAGGGCGAACGACTCGCCCAGCGGAAGGCCTCGCAGGACCGTCGACTCGCCGCGCGGCTTCCCGGTGCCCGGGTCGAGGTGCCAGAGGTGGGTGTACCCGCCCTCCGTGACCACGGCGATCCGGCCGGTCCGGTCGGCGGCCAGGCCGCGGATCCGCCAGTCGTCTTCGAAGGCGCGGGTCCACAGGTGGCGGCCGTCCTTCAGCGAGAACGCCGCCAGGACCTCGCGCTTCTCCCGTTCCGGGACCGCCGCGTACAGCACGTCGCCGGCGACCAGCCACGCCGCGGCGCCCGTGGTCGGGACGTACGGTGCCTGCGACCCGGCGCGCGGGCGGCCGGCGTCGTCGAACGCCAGCAGGCGCCCGGCACCGACGGCGGCGGCCGGGGATGCCGACACGATGCGCGGGGACTCGGACCCGACCGGCATCGCGAACCGCCAGGCGACGGCGCCGGTGCGGGCGCCGAGCGCGTACAGCTCGACATCCTTGTCGGTCCGGGCCAGGAGCAGGACCCGGTCGGGGCCGGCGGCGACCTCCATGGCGACGGCGCCCGCGGGCAGCGGGGAGCGCCACAGCTCGGCACCGGTGACCAGGTCGTGTGCGAGTACGGCGTCCGCGGTCGCGGTCACGGCCAGGGAGCCTCCCGCGGACGGCTTGCCCACGAGTTTCGGAATGTCCTTGGTCCAGAGCTGCTTGCCGGACGTGACGTCCACCGCCACCAGGCGGTTGCCGCAGGTGCTCTCCGCGGTGGTCAAGGTGAGCAGGCCGGTGCCGGAGGGGGTGTCCCCGCTCATCGCGCACACCGCGCCGCCCGCCGGGGCGGGTAGGCCCCAGCCGTGGCGGCCCTCCCCGTTGTAGCCGGTCACGCCGTCCGCGCGGGCCCGGATCACGAACCCCGTGTCCGGGTGCCCCGCCCAGGAGCCGAGCGGTTTGTCCGCGCCCGGGCCGTCCGGGACCTGGTACGAGAAGAGGTCCATGTGCGGGCCGCGCAGCCACGAGAAGCCGAGCCAGCCGGGCCACAGGGCGACGAGCCCGACGGTGACGGCCACGAGCCAGCCGATGGCGGAGCGGTACCCGCGGCCCTTCACGGCCGACCACCACAGACCGCCCGCGAGTAGCCCGGCGACCAGCGCCCACAGCGCCAGCGGACCCAGCCCGCGCGGGCAGCCGCCGGAGCCGCACACGACGTCGGAGGACATGTCCACGTCGGTCAACTTCAAGCACAGGACGGTGTACAGCACCGCGACGGTGCTGAACGCGCAGGCCGCGGCCAGCCGTACGTGGTCCCGGAGCCGCTTCACGAGCGGCGGTGGCGTGTCCATGATCCCTCCGGCCCGCAGCCTATCCGGGACGGGCGACGCATGCCTCGGCCCGTGCGCGGTCCTCCGCGCACGGGCCGGTGCCGGGTTCGTCAGAGCCCTCGGCATCCTCCTCGACCGACTTCACCCCGAGGCTCACCCGGACGATCTGCAGCTGGAGCGGGGTCAGCGGGACCGCGAAGCCGTTCATCGCCGACGTGTAGACGAACGACGGCTTCAGGCCCAGCTTCATCAGGGAGCGCACGGCCGGTGCGCCCCCGGTGCCCCCGCCACCCCCGCGGACGTCGTTGACCTGCGGCGTTGTACGTGATGGCCTCGCCCCATGCGCACCCGTCTGAGCCGGGCCCTGCCCGCAGCCGTCGCCGCACTGGCCGTCTTCTCCGCCCTGCCCGTGTCGGCGGCCACGGCCGCCGTGCGCGAACCGGTGCCGTACGCGTCCCCCGTCGACCACCCCTCGTACATCGTCACCGTACGGCGGGACCTCGACCCGGCCGACGTGGCGCGGCTGGTCGGCGTCACCCCGGTCCACGTCTTCGACACCGCCCTGCACGGCTTCGCCGCCCGGCTCAACCCCGCCCAGGTCGCGGCCCTCGCCGCACTGCCGGGCGTCGAGACCATCGAGGAGGACGGCACCGCCTCGGCGGGCTGACGGGCGCCCGGCCGTTTCGCCTCCCTGCCCGCCACCTAGGGTGAAGCCGATCAACTCATCGGTTGATCGGGGGAGTCGGGGGGAGACCGATGAACAGCGCGACCGAGGTGTTCCAGCCCCTGCGGGAGGACGATCCGCAGACCGTTGCCGGCTACCGCCTCGCGGCCCGGCTCGGCGCGGGCGGCATGGGCCGGGTCTACCTGTCGCACACCCGGGGCGGCCGCCCTGTGGCGATCAAGGTGGTGCGGCCGGAACTGGCCGAGGACCCGGCGTTCCGGCGGCGGTTCCGCCGGGAGGTGGAGGCGGCCCGGCGGGTCCGGGGTGCGTACACCGCCGAGCTGATCGACGCCGACGTGGACGGAACGCCGCCCTGGCTGGCCACCGTGTACGTGCCGGGGCCCTCGCTGTCGGAGGCCGTGGCCCGGCGCGGACCGCTGCCGGTGCCCGCGGTGCTGTGGCTGATGGCCGGGGTGGCCGAGGCCCTGGAGGTCATCCACGGTGCGGGGATCGTGCACCGCGATCTGAAGCCGTCGAACGTACTGCTGGCCGCCGACGGGCCCCGGGTCATCGATTTCGGCATCTCGCTGGCGTCCGGTACCACCTCGCCCACCGCCACGGGCAGCGCCATCGGCACGCCCCAGTACATGGCCCCCGAGCAGGCACTGGCAGGCGAGACCACGGCGGCCACCGATGTCTTCGCACTGGGGCAGACGGCGGCGTTCGCCGCGCTGGGCGAGCCGTTGTACGGAGACGGCCCCTCCGTGAGCGTGCTGTTCCGGATCGTGCACTCCGACCCCGACCTGTCCCGGCTGCCGGAGTCGCTGCGCCCGCTGATCGCCCGGTGTCTGGCAGCCGATCCGGAGGATCGTGCCACCCCGGCGGAGATCGTGGCGTGGTGCAGGCAGCGGCTGGGCAAAGGCGCCGACGCGGGCGGTGGTCCGGCCGTCTGGCGGGAGGTGGCGGGGCCGGAGCCGGTGGTCCCGGCTCCGGTACCGCACCCCACCTCGGTCCACACACGGGCCCAGGATCCGCAGCCGCCGCTGCCGTCGCCGATGGCCTGGCAGCCGCCGATGACGACGCCCCTCACGCCGGACGAGCAGCGCAAGCGCAGGCGGCGTACCGCTCTGATCGTCACCGCGGCGGTGACGGCGTCGGCAGCCCTGCTGACCGGTCTGGCCTGGACGGTCATGGACGCGGCGGAGCGGGTACGCGAACGGAACGCGGCCGCGGCCATGTCCCCCGGCCCGGCGAGCGGCGGCAAGGCCACCGGAGCCGGTGGAGCCGGTGGATCGATCGGGTCCGGCGGGTCCGGCGGATCCGCGACGAGTACGCCCAAGGCCTCCAAGCCGCCCGCGCCCGTCCCCTTCCCCCAGGTACGGCTGGACGAGAGGAACTCGATCGGTATCAAGGACCCGGTCAGGCGGGAGGACCGTACGGGGGACATCCGTCTGGACTGCGAGAAGAACAGCTGTGCGCTGGCGAGCGACGCGAGCGTGCTCGTCCAGCTGTACGCCGATCCCGGCACCGGCAACCTCGACACGTGCGGCCTCCTCACGAAGGCCGCCACGCAGCACGAGCTGCCGCTGGCCGCATCGGCGCCCGGCACCGAGATCTGCGTCCGGCACCCCTCGGGAGACATCGCGCTGCTCGTGATCCAGACCAAGCCGGTCGTGCGGCTGCCGGACCTGCCCGGCTGGATCAGCGCGGACATGACGGTGTGGCGCGCTTCCTGACGGCGGCGCGGCGGGGTCAGCCGCGGGCGGCCTCGATGAAGGCCCGGATCAGGTCAGGGGACTTCACGCCGCGCGTGCTCTCCACCCCGCTGGAGACGTCCACGCCCCAGGCGCCGGTGGTCTCCACGGCCTCCCGGACGTTCCCCGGGGTCAGCCCGCCGGCCAGCAGCCAGTGGCCGCCGGGCGCGGTGAACTCCTCGGAGCCCCAGTTCCACGGCTTGCCGGAGCCGGGGTCGGGCGCATCGAGCAGCAGCAGGTCCTCCCCGTACTCCCCGCAGCGCTTCACGTGCTCGGCGGTGGCCCGCAGCAGGGTCCGGCCCTCGGCGCGCAGCGCCTCGTAGTACTCCGGGCCCTCGTCCCCGTGCAGTTGGACTCCCCGTACGCCGCTCTCCTCGGCCAGCCGCCGGACCTCCTCGACCGGCTGCCCGCGGAAGACCCCGACGGTCAGCACCCCGGCCGGCACCCGCGCCGCGAGCTCCCGCGCCGCGGCGGCGTCGATCGTGCGGGGACTCCCGGCGGCGAAGACGAACCCGACGGCATCGGCCCCGGCCGCCACGGCCACGTCGACGTCGGGCCCGGTCTTCAGCCCGCAGATCTTCACGAACAGCTCGCTCATACCCCCAGTGAACCAAAGCCCCCCGTCAACGGTGAAGGAGCGTCTCATCCGAAGGGGTCAGGTGCCCGCACGGCGCGACGAGCTGCGGCCCACGCTGGACGGTCACCTGCTTCCGGGACCCCTCCCCGCACGGATACCGCTCCCGTACGACGGTGTCCTTCGGGGAGCCCTTGCAGGTCCCGGAGCCGTTCGGCTTCGCGATCGACACCACCGGCTTCCAGGGCGGCCGGAAACGCCCGAGGGCGGCACCCCCGTACGGGAGTGCCGCCCTCGTTCGAGAACAGCCGATCAGCCAGGGGCCGATCAGAAGTCCATGTCACCGCCCGGCATGCCGCCGCCGGCCGGGGCGCCGGCCTTCTCGGGCTTGTCGGCGATGACGGCCTCGGTCGTCAGGAACAGCGCGGCGATGGACGCGGCGTTCTGCAGGGCAGAGCGCGTGACCTTCGCCGGGTCGATGATGCCCTCGGCGATCATGTCCACGTACTCGCCGGTCGCGGCGTTCAGGCCCCAGCCGACGGTCAGGTTGCGGACCTTCTCCACGACGACGCCACCCTCGAGACCACCGTTGACGGCGATCTGCTTGAGCGGGGCCTCCAGGGCGAGCTTCACGGCGTTGGCGCCGGTCGCCTCGTCACCCGACAGGTCGAGCTTCTCGAAGACCGCGGAGGCCTGGAGCAGGGCCACGCCACCACCGGCGACGATGCCCTCCTCGACGGCCGCCTTCGCGTTGCGAACGGCGTCCTCGATGCGGTGCTTGCGCTCCTTGAGCTCCACCTCGGTCGCGGCGCCGGCCTTGATGACGGCCACGCCGCCGGCCAGCTTCGCGAGGCGCTCCTGGAGCTTCTCGCGGTCGTAGTCCGAGTCGGAGTTCTCGATCTCGGCGCGGATCTGGTTGACGCGACCCTGGACCTGGTCGCTGTCACCGGAGCCGTCGACGATCGTGGTCTCGTCCTTGGAGATGACGACCTTGCGGGCGCGGCCGAGCAGGTCGAGGCCCGCGTTCTCGAGCTTGAGGCCGACCTCCTCGGAGATGACCGTGCCGCCCGTGAGGATGGCGATGTCGCCGAGCATGGCCTTGCGGCGGTCGCCGAAGCCCGGAGCCTTGACGGCGACGGACCGGAAGGTGCCGCGGATCTTGTTGACGACCAGGGTCGACAGGGCCTCGCCCTCGACGTCCTCGGCGATGATCAGCAGCGGCTTGCCGGACTGCATGACCTTCTCGAGCAGCGGAAGGAGGTCCTTCACGTTGCCGATCTTGGAGTTGACGATCAGGATGTACGGGTCGTCCAGGGACGCCTCCATACGCTCCATGTCGGTGGCGAAGTACGCCGAGATGTAGCCCTTGTCGAAGCGCATGCCCTCGGTGAGCTCGAGCTCCAGACCGAAGGTCTGGGACTCCTCGACCGTGATGACGCCTTCCTTGCCGACCTTGTCCATGGCCTCGGCGATGAGCTCGCCGATCTGGGTGTCGGCGGCGGAGATGGAGGCCGTGGAAGCGATCTGCTCCTTGGTCTCGACGTCCTTCGCCTGGTCGAGCAGGGCGGCGGAGACGGCCTCGACGGCCTTCTCGATGCCGCGCTTGAGGGCCATCGGGTTCGCACCGGCGGCCACGTTGCGCAGGCCCTCGCGGACGAGCGCCTGGGCGAGAACGGTGGCGGTGGTCGTACCGTCGCCGGCGACGTCGTCCGTCTTCTTGGCGACTTCCTTGACCAGCTCGGCGCCGATCTTCTCGTACGGGTCCTCGAGCTCGATCTCCTTGGCGATGGAGACACCATCGTTGGTGATCGTGGGGGCGCCCCACTTCTTCTCAAGGACGACGTTGCGACCCTTGGGGCCAAGGGTGACCTTGACGGCGTCGGCGAGCTGGTTCATCCCGCGCTCGAGACCGCGCCGGGCCTCCTCGTCGAACGCAATGATCTTGGCCATCTGAAGTGGTCCTCCAGGACTGGGGTTCCCCCTGCGCCGCCGGCGCGTGGGGAGGGTTGGATTGCTCCGGACCGCGCCCGCGCCCGCGACGGACGGCCTGCGTGCCCGGCGGTTCCTTCCCGCCGGACCCTGCGGGCCTCACCGACCCGGTCCTGTGTAGTAGCACTCTCGGCATGAGAGTGCTAACGCCAATGATTAGCACTCGACCCCCTCGAGTGCAAGCGGCTTGAGGGAACGCCGGGCCCCGGCACGAGGGCAGCACGAAGGGCCCGCATCCCTCCTCAAGGATGCGGGCCCTTCATGTGTATGCGTCGGTGGTCGATCGCGCCGGGGCTAGACGGCGAGCTTGACCATGTCCGCCTGCGGACCCTTCTGGCCCTGCGAGATCTCGAACTCGACCCGCTGACCCTCTTCAAGGGTGCGGTACCCGTCCATCTGGATGGCGCTGTAGTGGACGAACACATCCGCACCACCGTCGACCGCGATGAAGCCGTAGCCCTTCTCCGCGTTGAACCACTTGACGGTGCCCTGAGCCATGCCTAACTCCCCTATTACTGGCCCTTGCGCAGGACCGCACTTCGCGGTCCCGGGTCAGAACTTGCGCCGGAACGCCTCGACCGGGGCTGAATGTATCTGCACCGCTGCTGTCTGCAACAGGTCAATCCGACGAGAAATCTGGACACGGGGATACATTGAAATAGAGTGAAAATTTGGCATATTGCCGGGCAACTCGGACCCGGCATATCTCGCCAAAGCCCCATACCGCACTTGCATATTGACTCAATGTCAACCCTCGCTCGACCCGCTCATATGCGGCTGGCAAGAACAGCGGAGGGGACTTCCCCAACTCTACCGCGCCCAACCAAGCAGAATTGCCCCCTCCGCTTTTAGCGGAGGGGGCAATTCTGGGCTTTCGCTTGTCAGCAGCCGCCGGCGACGGCGGGAATGATCGAGACGCCCGCGCCGTCCGGCGTCACCGCGTCCAGGCCGCCCTCGAAGCGCACGTCGTCGTCGTTGACGTAGACGTTCACGAAGCGGCGCAGCTTGCCCTGGTCGTCCAGGACGCGCGCGGAGATGCCCGGGTGGTTCGCCTCCAGGGACGCGATGACCTCGGAGAGGTTCGCGCCCTCGGCGGTGACCTCGGCCTGGCCGCCGGTGTAGGTGCGCAGGATGGTGGGGATGCGGACGTTGACGCTCATGGGCGCTACTGCCTTTCCGGGTGTCAGGGGGAGATCAGGCGAGGTTGGCGGCGCGGAACGCGTCCAGGCTCGGGCGGATGGTGGCGGTCTGCCCGCTGTCCGCGGCCACCGCCTCCAGGGTCTTGAGGCCGTCACCGGTGTTCAGGACCACCGTGGTCAGCGCCGGGTCGAGCTGCCCGTTCTCGATGAGCTTCTTGGTCACGCCGACGGTCACGCCGCCCGCGGTCTCGGCGAAGATGCCCTCGGTCTGCGCGAGGATCTTGATCGCCTCGACGACCTGCTCGTCGGTCACATCCTCGACGTAGCCGCCGGTGCGGCGCGCGATGTCGAGGACGTACGGGCCGTCGGCCGGGTTGCCGATGGCCAGCGACTTGGCGATGGTGTTCGGCTTCTGCGGGCGGACCACGTCGTGGCCGGCCTTGAACGCGGTCGAGACCGGGGAGCAGCCCTCGGCCTGGGCGCCGAAGATCTTGTACGGCTTGTCCTCGACCAGGCCGAGCTTGATCAGCTCCTGCAGACCCTTGTCGATCTTCGTCAGCTGCGAGCCGGACGCGATCGGGATCACGATCTGGTCGGGCAGCTGCCAGCCGAGCTGCTCGCAGATCTCGTACGCGAGCGTCTTGGAACCCTCGCCGTAGTACGGGCGCAGGTTGACGTTGACGAAGCCCCAGCCCTCGCCCAGCGGGTCGCCGATGAGCTCGGAGCAGAAGCGGTTGACGTCGTCGTAGTTGCCCTCGATGCCGACCAGGTCGCCGCCGTAGACACCGGCCATGACGACCTTGCCCTGCTCGAGGTCGTGCGGGATGAACACGCAGGAGCGGAAGCCGGCCCGGGCGGCCGCGGCGCCGACGGCGCCGGCCAGGTTGCCGGTGGAGGAGCAGGACAGGGTGGTGAAGCCGAAGGCGCGGGCGGCCTCGACGGCGATGGCCACGACGCGGTCCTTGAAGGAGTGCGTCGGGTTGCCGGAGTCGTCCTTGACGTACAGCTTGCCGGTGACGCCGAGCTCCTTGGCCAGGTTGGCCGCGTCCACGAGCTTGGTGAAGCCCGGGTTCAGGCTGGGCTTGGAGGCCACATCCGCGGGGACGGGCAGCAACGGGGCGTAGCGCCAGATGTTGTTCGGGCCGGCCTCGATCGCGGCGCGCAGGGCTTCGGGGTCCCCGGTGGGAAGGTCGTAGGCGACTTCCAGAGGTCCGAAGCATTCGACGCAGGCGAAGATGGGTCCGAGCTCGAAGCGGGTACCGCACTCACGACACGAGAGGCCGGTGGCAGGTCCGAGATCGACAGAGGTGGCAACAGTCTGTGCAGCCATGATGGCGAGGCCCTTTCTCCTCATCTTCCCCATGGCGCACTTCGCCATGAGACGGAATTGGCACCTTCCCTAGCCGGGGACCTCGCTGCTACAAGCAAGCGCGAGAACCGACTGGAGGGTTGCCGGGGCTTCAACGGGCCGTGTCCCTCTGCCCCTCTGGATGAGCGGTATGGCACCGGGCCGCGCGCTCCATGGCGCGTCCGGGCGTTTGTACGCGGGGACCCCCGGCATGCGGTGGTCCTTCGCGTTGTTCAAGACTGTAACGGAAGGTCCGGGTGGTTGAGACAGCCGTCCGAACCGCGAGATGGATCACTTTTCGGCTGAAACCGCCGAGGACGAACGAGGAAACAGGGAGTGCCGAACGTGCTGGAAGAGGTGGAGCGCTGGTTTGCGGACCGCTCCTGGTCCGCGGCCGACCGACCGCTCGACCAGCTGCTTTCCGCCAAGCGGGCGGCAGGCACCACGGTCAGCGTCGTCCTGCCCGCGCTCGACGAGGAGGAGACGGTCGGCGCCATCGTCGAGGTGATCCGTCGCGATCTGATCGACGGGCTGCCGGTGCCGCTGGTCGACGAACTGGTCGTGGTCGACTCGGGCTCCACCGACCGGACGGCCGAGGTGGCCGCGAAGGCCGGCGCCCGCGTGATGCACCGCGACGACATCCTGCCGCGGATCCCGGCCGTGCACGGCAAGGGCGAGGTGCTGTGGCGCTCGCTGCTGGTGACCACCGGCGACATCGTCTGCTTCGTGGACGCCGACCTGCGGGACTTCTCCTCCGCCTTCGTGTCCGGGATCGTCGGCCCGCTGCTGACCGAGCCGGACGTGCAGTTCGTCAAGGCGATGTACGACCGCCCCCTGGGGGGATCCCCCGGCCAGGGGGGCCGGGTCACCGAGCTCGTCGCCCGGCCGCTCCTCAATCTCCACTGGCCGCAGCTGGCCGGCTTCGTCCAGCCGCTGGGCGGCGAGTACGCCGTGCGCCGCTCCCTGCTGGAACGTTTGCCCTTCCCCGTCGGGTACGGCGTCGAGCTGGGCCTGCTGGTGGACGCGCTGCACACCGTCGGGCTGGACGCGCTGGCCCAGGTGGACGTCGGCGTACGGCTCCACCGCCATCAGGACGGCCAGGCACTGGGCCGGATGGCCGCGGCGATCTACCGCACGGCGCAGCTGCGGCTCTCGCGCGGGCATCTCGTACGGCCGGAGCTGACGCAGTTCGAGCGCGGGCCGAACGGGTTCGTGCCGCGGACGTACGCCGTGGACGCCGAGGAGCGGCCGCCGATGGCCGAGGTCAAGGAGTACTCCGGCCGCAGGGTGGCGTGAGGGAACTGACGTTTGAGCGGGCAGGCCCCGGGCTAGGTTCGCGGCATGGCTTCCCAGGTACTCGTTGCAGCGAACCGCGGCCCGCTCTCCTACCTTCTCTCCGACGACGGCACCCTCACGGCCCGGCGCGGCGGGGGCGGTCTCGTCTCCGGCCTGTCCGCCGCCCTCGCCCGGCAGCCGGAGGCGCTGTGGATCTGCGCGGCGTTGTCGGAGGCGGACCGGGAGGCGGTCCGCCGCGGTGTCTCCGAACCCGGTGTCCGGATGCTGGACATCGATCCCACCACGTACGACGACGCGTACAACGGCATCGCGAACTCGGTGCTGTGGTTCACGCACCACCACCTGTACGACATCCCGCGCGAGCCGGTCTTCGACGCGGAGTTCCGGCGGCGGTGGGAGTCGTACGTCGCCTACAACCACGCCTTCGCAATGGCGCTGGCGCAGGAGGCCGGCGAGGGCGCGGCGGTGCTCGTGCAGGACTACCACCTGGCGCTGGTCCCGGGTGAGCTGCGGGAACTGCGCCCGGACCTGAAGATCAGCCACTTCACGCACACCCCGTGGGCCTCGCGCGAGTTCCTGGACATGCTCCCCGGCGACGTCCGGGCGCAGCTGATGTGGGGCATGCTCGGGGCGGACGTGGTGGGCTTCCACACGTGGGCGTGGGCGCACAGCTTCATGACCGCGGCGCAGCTGGACGACGAGCGGGGCATCGCGGAGCCGAAGACGGCGGCCGGGGTGGACCCGAGGGACGCGCCGTACATCGAGAAGATGACGAGGGGCCCGGTGCGGCACCGGCGGACGACCGTGGCCGTGTACCCGCTGGGCGTGGACGGCGACGAACTGCGGGCGCTGGCGCACCGGCCGGAGGTGAACGACAAGCTGGCGGCGCTGCGGGCGGAGACCGGGGACCGCAGGACGATCGTCCGGGTGGACCGGACGGAGCTGTCGAAGAACATCCTGCGGGGGCTGCTGGCCTACCGGGAGCTGCTGGCCGAGCACCCCGAATGGCGGGGCCGGGTGGTCCACCTGGCCTCGGCGTACCCGTCCCGGCAGGACCTGGCGGTGTACCGGTCGTACACGGAGGCGGTGCGGGAACTGGCGGAGCGGATCAACGAGGAGTTCGGCACGGAGGACTGGCAGCCGGTGCTGGTGTCGGTGAAGGACGACTTCGCGCGCTCCCTGGCGGCGTACCGGCTGGCGGACGTGGCGCTGGTGAACCCGGTGCGGGACGGGATGAACCTGGTGGCGAAGGAGATCCCGGTGGTCTCGGACGCGGGGTGCGTGCTGGTGCTGTCGACCGGGGCGGGGGCGTACGGGGAGCTCCGCGAGGACGCGCTGACCGTGAACCCGTACGACGTGTCGGAGACAGCCGATGCGCTGCACGCTGCCCTGGCCATGCCGGCCGAGGAGCGTGCCGAGCGCACGAAACGCCTGGCCCTGGCGGCCACGGCCCTCCCCCCGACGGCCTGGTTCACGGCCCAACTGGACGCCCTCCGCGAGGCGTGACGGCAACCGCTGCGCGGGGTCTTCTCCCCGCCCCGCGCAGCGGTTACGGCGTCGGGCTCGCAGAACGGATGGCTTCGGCCAGGGTGGCCAGGAAGGCGACGACCTCCTGCGGGCCGTTCAGGACGAGGTCGGCCCGGGAGGCGAGTTCGGGAACCTCGGCCGAGCCACTGGCCACCAGCAGCCCCGGCATGCCGTCGGTCCGCAGTTTCTCCACGGCGGCGTACGCGGCGAGGTCGCCCAGGTCGTCCCCCGCGTACAGCACGGCCTCGGCACCCGTCTCCGCCAGGTACTCGGTCAGGGCCACGCCCTTGTCCATCCCCGGCGGCCGCAACTCCAGCACCGCCCGCCCCGGCTCCACCATCAGCCCGTGCCGCGCCGCCAGCTCGGCCAGCGGTTCGCGCAGCGCGGCGAAGGCCGCTTCCGGGTCCTCGGCGCGCCGGGTGTGGACGGCCAGCGCCCGGCCCTTCTCCTCGATCCACGTGCCGCGCCAGGCTCCGATGGAGTCCAGGAACCCGGGCAGCTCCGCCCGTACGCCGGCGACTCCCGGGTGCTCGGCCGGGGTGTGCACGATGCCGCTCACCGCGTCCCAGCGCTCGGCCCCGTAGTGGCCGAGGACCACCAGGTGTTCCAGGCCGGCAGCCCCGGCGAAGCCCCCGTAGCGCACCGCGACCCCCGCCGGGCGGCCGGTGATCACGGCCACCGAAGACACCTCCGGGGCCAGCGCGGCCAGCGCCCCGACGGCTCCCGGGTGGGCCCGCGCCTGGTCCGGGTCCGGGACGATGTCGGCGAGGGTGCCGTCGAAGTCGAGCGCGACCACGGAACGGCGGGGTGCGCGGAGGAGGGCTTCGAGTCCCTCGCGTCCGGCGGTGGTGACGGGCATCGGCATGCTGTGCGGATGGCTCCCCATACGGACGACCCTAACGGCCCTGCCGGGCCACGGCTACGGCGCGCGGCGGGCCCGTGGGTGCCGATGCGTCAGCGCCGGGCCCGCTGGGCTTCGCGGATGCGGCGGAGCCGGTTGACGGTGCCGGGCGCGTGGGCCAGCGCCCGCGGGTCGTCCATCAGCACGTTGAGCAGCTGGTAGTAGCGGACCGGGGCCATCCCCAGCCCTTCCCGTATGGCCCGCTCCTTGGCCCCGGGCCCGGGCCAGGTGCGTCCCTCGTACGCGAGCACCGCGGCCTCGGCGGCCGTCAGCACCTCGTCCGGCCCCTCGTCCAGTCCCTCGTCCGGCCTCCCGTCCGGGCTCCCGTCGTCCGTCATACCGCCAGATTAACGCCGCCCTCCGACAGCCACCGGGCGCCCTCCGCCGAGCGGCGGGCGCCCGCGGCCGGCCGGCCCGCGGGTCAGTGGGCGTCGGCCTTGCGCGCCGCCTCAGCGATGTCCTCGAGGACCTTCGCGGGCTGCCCGCCCGGCTGCACGCTCCTGCCGATGTTCTGCTTGACGTCCTCGCTCACCCCGGCCCAGGACTTCTTGCCGACGGGGTAGAGCCGGGCGTTCGGCAGCGCCTGCAGGAACGTCTTCAGCTGCGGGGCCGCACCCCCCGTACCGGCGTCCGTCGCCCGGTAGCCGCTCGTCGTGACCGGCAGCAGGTCGTACTTGTTGGTGAAGGCCGTCACGTTCTTCGCCTGGTACAGGTAGTCCAGGAACTTCCCGGACTCCTTGCGGTGGCCGTTCTTGAAGGCCATCACCCAGTCCGCGACGCCCATCGTCGGGTGCTCGGTCCCGTCGGCGGTCGGCATGGCCACCATGCCGAACTTCACGCCCTTCTCCCCCGCCTGCTTGATCAGGGTGGGGTGGCCGTTGAGCATGCCGACCTCGCCCCGCGCAAAGGCGTCGAACGCGGCCCGGCGGTCCGTCTTCGCCGGTTCCGTCGGCCCCGTCAGCCCCTGGCCGACCATCTTGTCGCGCAGGAACTCGAAGGTCTTGACGTTCTCCGGGGAGTCGATCGAGTACGCCTCCTCGTTGTCGGTGTAGCCGCCACCGCCGGAGAGCATCCACATCATCGATTCGGCCTGCGCCTCCTCGCGGCCCAGCGGCAGCGCGAAGGGGGTCGCCACGCCCGCGGCCTTGAGCTTCTTCGCGGCGGCCTCCAGGTCGGCCCAGCTCTTCGGCTGCCAGCCGCCCTTGGCGTCCTTCGGGATGACCCCGGCGTCCGTCAGCAGCTTCTCGTTGTAGAAGAGCAGGCGGGTGCTGGCCACGAACGGCATGCCGTACTGGACGCGCCTGACCTTGCCCGCGTCCGCGAGCGGCGCCAGGAAGTCGGCCTCGGTGGTGACGGAGAGCAGCTCGTCCGCCGTGTACAGCTTGCCGGCGGCCGCGTAGTCGGCGTAGGCGCCGATCTGGGCGACGTCGGGGGCCTTGCCGGCCTTGACCATCGCCGCGACCTTGGCATCGACCTCGGACCAGGAGTAGACGCTGACCTCGACCTTGACGCCGGGGTGGTCCTTCTCGAAGCCGGCGGCGAGGTCCTTCCAGTACCCCGACGAGGAGTTCTGCGGATTGTCCCCGTAGTCGGCCGCCACGACCCGCAGGGTCACCTCGTTGTCCCCGGTGAGACTCCCCACGGCTCCACAGCCGGTCAGCGCCACGGCGGTCAGGCCCAGCGCGGCTCCGGTCGCGGCCAGGCTCAGGTAACGGCCCTTCACAGTTCTCCATCCACCCCTTGTTGTACGTACGATCCACGTAAGGTCTACACCACTTTGGCGTCTCGTCCACATCGGGAAACGCACCGTGCCCGGTTCGCATCCCGACCGAGGTCGCGAATTTGTATGGCAGCTCAACAATCCCCTCCAATGGACTAGACCTTTCCCCGCCGAGCACGCGAGACTGTCACCTGTGAAACCCGTGAAACACGCCGTGAAGCACGTCATCGCCCTCGATGTGGGCGGCACCGGGATGAAGGCCGCCCTCATCGCCGACGACGGCACCCTGCTCCACGAAGCACGCCGCGCCACCGGCCGCGACCGGGGCCCCGACGCCGTCGTCGAGACGATCCTGGAGTTCGCCGCCGAGCTGTCCGGGCTCGGCCGCGAGCGCTTCGGCGTGCCCGCTTCCGCGGCCGGCGTCGCCGTCCCCGGCATCGTCGACGCCGAGAACGGGATCGCCGTCTACGCGGCGAACCTGGGCTGGCGCGACGTACCGATGCGCGAGCTGCTCAGCAGACGGCTCGGCTCCCTCCCGGTGGCCCTGGGCCACGACGTCCGCACGGGCGGACTCGCCGAAGGCCGCATCGGCGCCGGCCGCGGCGCCGACCGCTTCCTGTTCGTCCCCCTCGGCACCGGCATCGCCGGCGCCATCGGCATCGCCGGCCGCATCGAGGCCGGCGCACACGGCTACGCCGGCGAGATCGGCCACATCGTGGTCCGTCCCGGCGGCCCCGCCTGCGGCTGCGGCCAGTACGGCTGCCTGGAGACCCTCGCCTCGGCGTCCGCCGTGAGCCGCGCCTGGGCGAGCGCCTCCGGCGACCCCGACGCGGACGCCGCCGACTGCGCCAAGGCCGTCGCGTCCGGCGACGCGCGCGCCCGCGAGGTGTGGCAGACCGCCGTCGGCGCCCTCGCCGACGGCCTGGTCACCGCGATCACCCTGCTGGACCCGCGCACCCTGATCATCGGTGGCGGGCTCGCCGAGGCAGGGGAAACCTTGTTCACACCACTACGGAAGGCCGTCGAGGAGCGCGTGACGTTCCAGCGGCTGCCCGACATCGTTCCGGCGGCCCTCGGGGACACCGCCGGATGCCTGGGCGCAGGGCTGCTCGCCTGGGACCTACTCGCCACGGAGGTACCTGCCTGATGTCCGGAAGCGCACACAGCACCGTTCTCTCCGGCGCCAGGGTGGTGCTGCCCACCGGGACCGTGGCGGGCGGCCGCGTCATCGTCGACGGCGAGCGCATCGCCGGCAGCGCCGGCGAGGGCGCGAGGACCGTCGACCTGTCCGGGCACTGGATCGTCCCCGGCTTCGTGGACATGCACAACCACGGCGGAGGCGGCGCCTCCTTCACCTCCGGCACCGCCGAGGAGGTCCTGAAGGGCGTACGGACCCACCGCGAGCACGGCACCACCACGCTCGTCGCCTCCACCGTCACCGGCGACCTCGACGAACTGGCCCGCCGCGCCGGGCTGCTCGCCGAGCTGACCCAGCAGGGCGAGATCGCGGGCATCCACTTCGAGGGCCCGTTCATCAACGCCTGCCGCAAGGGCGCGCACAAGGAGGAGCTGCTGCGCGACCCCGACCCGGCCGAGGTCCGCAAGCTGATCGACGCCGCGCACGGCGCCGCCCGCATGGTCACCCTCGCCACCGAACTCCCGGGCGGGCTGGAGTCCGTACGGCTGCTGGCCGAGCACGGGATCATCGCCGCGATCGGCCACACCGACTCCACGTACGACCAGACGCGCCAGGCCATCGACGCGGGCGCGACCGTGGCCACCCACCTGTACAACGCGATGCCCGGCATGGAGCACCGCGCCCCCGGCCCGATCGCCGCGCTGCTCGAGGACGAGCGGGTCACCGTCGAACTGATCAACGACGGCACCCACCTGCACCCGGCGATGCTGGAGCTGGCCTTCCACCACGCGGGCGCGCACCGCGTGGCGCTGATCACCGACGCGATGGACGCGGCGGGCTTCGGCGACGGGATCTACCACCTCGGGCCGCTGGAGGTCGAGGTCAAGGAGGGCGTGGCCCGCCTCGTCGAGGGCGGTTCGATCGCCGGCTCCACGCTGACCCTGGACACCGCGTTCAAGCGGTCGGTGACCCTGGACAGGCTGCCCGTCGAGTCCGTGGTCCAGGCGATCTCCGTGAACCCCGCCAAGCTGATCGGCCTGTACGACGAGGTCGGCTCGCTGGAGCCGGGCAAGTACGCCGACCTGGTCGTCCTGGACGCCGAGTTCGACGTCAAGGGCGTCATGCGGCGCGGCGAATGGATCGTGGATCCGCTGGTCTGAGCGGGTACGGGAGGCAGGAGGGCGGCCCGCGGGACTGGGCCGCCCGTACTGCTGTTTGGCATGATCCCGGCACACACCGAGACCGGGGCCTGCCATGATCCTGACCGTGACGCTCAACACCGCACTCGACGTCACCCACCACGTGCCGAAACTGATCGCGCACACCACGCACCGGGTCACCGCCGTGACCGAGAGACCCGGCGGCAAGGGCCTCAACGTCGCCCGCGTGCTGGCCGCCCTCGGCCACGAGGTCACCGCGACCGGCTTCGCGGGCGGCCGCACCGGCGCCGTCGTACGCGAACTGCTCGCCGATTCCCCGCAGGTGACGGACGCTCTGGTGCCCTGCGCGGGCACCACCCGGCGCACCCTGGCCGTCGTCGACGAAGCCTCGGGCGACACCACGCAGTTCAACGAGCCCGGCCCACTGATCTGTTCCGCGGAGTGGGCGGAGTTCCTCGCCCGCTACGAGGCCCTGCTGGCCGGCGCCGGCGCGGTCGCCCTGTGCGGCAGCCTCCCGCCGGGCGTGCCGGTGGGCGCGTACGCGGTGCTCGTACGGGCCGCCCGCGCGGCCGGGGTCCCGGTCCTCCTGGACACCAGCGGCGAGGCCCTGCGCCGCGGGGTCGCCGCCCGCCCGGAGATGATCAAGCCGAACGCCGCCGAGCTCGCCGAGCTGACCGGCTCCCGCGAGCCGCTGCAGGCCACCCGCGACGCCCGCCGCCGGGGCGCGCACGCCGTGGTCACCTCGCTCGGCCCGGGCGGGCTGCTGGCGGCCACCGCCCAGGGCACCTGGCAGGCGGCCCCGCCGCGCGCCCTGACGGGCAACCCGACCGGAGCCGGCGACTCCGCGGTAGCGGGCCTGCTGTCGGCGCTCACGGAGGGCCTGGACTGGCCGGCCCGCCTGACCCGCGCGGTAGCCCTCTCGGCGGCCACGGTCCACGCCCCGACGGCGGGGGACTTCGACCCCCATACCTACGAGGAGCTGCGGCACGCCGTCTCCGTCACCGGCGGCAACTGACGGTCCGACCACGGAACGCCCCGTCCGGGTCGCCGGGCCGGCGTCAACACATGTCGGGCTGCGTGCACTTGACGAGCCGACGGTCAGAGGCCACGGATCCGGCCGTTAAGATCACCACGCTAGTTGATCTTCGAAGATGCAAGGTTGAACCACATGAACCGAATCCTCCGCAGGGCGCTCGCCATCGGCACCGGCGTTGCGGCCGTCTCCGCACTGGCGGCGGTCCCCGCCGAGGCCCAGACGATCTCGGGCGGATCCTGCGGCGCGGGCTACTACCAGCAGGACGCCTACCCGCTGGGGGACAGCCAGGGCGCCACCGGCGCCGGCGTCATCTTCCTGTACTACAACAGCTCCACCGGCAAGAACTGCGCGATCCTGCGCCGTGACGCCGACTTCCTCGTCTCGGACGGCATGGGCATCACCCTGAAGTCCAGCACCGGCGGCGTCGACAGCGACGGCCAGCGGGCCTACACCCAGTACGCGGGCCCGGTCTACGTCAACGCCCGCGGCGCATGCGTCCAGATCACCGCCAACGTCACGGGCGTCTGGAAGGACTCCGCCTACCTGGCGAAGACGCACTCGGAGAACACCGGCTGGGTCCACTGCGGCTGACGCGCCGACGGGCACAACGGGATCCGGCCCCACCGCATGTGCGGTGGGGCCGGACTCGTTTCGGGCCGGCGGCGGGCCGGGGCCCGCGTGCCCGGTGGGCGGTCAGCGCTTGATGTGACCCTGGCCCAGGTCGAGCTGGTCGAAGACCGCCTCGCACTGATTTCCGGGCTCACACGAGATCTTCATCGTGTTGGTGCCCTTCTTGAGGGTGATGTACGCGTACGTGCGGGTCCAGCCCTTGTCCCAGGCTCCGGCTTCGGCCTTGGCGAAGTTCGCCAGGTTCAGGGACTGGTTCGGGCTCTGCCCGTTGACCGTGAGGGTCGCCTTCGCGTCCTTCCCGGGCACGCCGTAGTTCACGAAGAGCGTGTAGTCCCCGGCCGTCGGAACGTCCACCGTCCAGGTCAGCGCCGCACCGGGGGCGTTGAAGCCGCCCACGTACTGGCCGCCCGAGCTCTTCGCGCCCGGGACCGTGCCTTCGAGGTGTGCGCCGCCGGTCAGGGACATGCCTGCGCCCGAGGCGTCCGCCTTGGGCAGCGGGGCCTCCGGGGACGTCGAGGGGCTCGGCTGCGCGGAGGACGAGTTCTGCGGCTGCGCGGACTGCTGCCCGCCCGCCGTGTTGCCCTTGCCGTTCTTGTCCTTGTCCTTGTCGCCGAAGGTCACGGCCGCACCGATGCCGATCGCGACCGCGGCGACCACCGCGACCGCCGCGATGAGCATGCCCTTGCGGCTGGAACCGCCGCCTCCGCCGTGGCCTCCGTGGCCGCCCGGCGCGGGGATCGACGCCGTGGCCTGCCCCTGCTGCGCCGGAACCCCGTAGCCGCCCGCCTGGAGGGCTTCAGGGGCCTGGTACTGCGCCTGGTAGGCCGGCGGCTGCTGCTGCGGCGGAACCTGGGCGCCGCGCTGGCCGCCGTACGTCCGCTCACCGACCGTGCGCACCTGGTTGTACGAGGTACGGGGGACACCGGGCTGCGCGCCCGGCTGACCACCGACCGTCGGGCCGGGGTAGCCGTATCCACCGCCCTGTGCGGGCGGGGTGGCTCCGGCGGCCTGGCCGTCCGCGTAGAGGTAGCCGAACGGGTCGTCGTCCTCGGGCTGGTTCGCCCCACTGTTCGAGCCGTGGTTCGCGGGCGTCGTCATCGCAGGTCACTCCTTTCAACCCACGGGAGCCTACCCCGAACACGTGCACCCACGGGCGGCCGATCGCCTCATCCGGCCCGGCGGTGCGCCTTGGAACGGGACCTTTTCTCGATGTACATCCGCTGGTCGGCCGAGCGCAGCACCTCGTCCGCCGACATGCCGCAGCTGGCCCATCCGATGCCGAAACTCGCGCCCACACGGACCGCGCGGCCGTCCACGCGGATCGGCGGGATGATCGCGTTGCGCAGCCGGACGGCCAGGTCGGCGGCGTCGACGGCGCCCAGTCCGTCCGCGAGGACGACGAATTCGTCACCACCCAGCCGAGCGACGGTGTCACCGTCCCTGACGCCCGTCGTCAACCGCCGGGCCACCTCGATCAGGACCGCGTCACCCGTGTGGTGCCCGAACCGGTCGTTGATCGACTTGAACCCGTCGAGGTCGCAGAAGAGCACCGCGAGCCCCTTCGTCCCGTCGTCGATGTCCGTCGCGGGCGCCACCGTGTGCACGTGGTGGTCGTACGGGCCCGCCCCCGCGCCGGGGGTCCCTGGGGCTCCAGGGGCGCCGGGCACCGCGGGCGCGCCGGGGAACTCGAAGGGCTCGGGGAAGGCGTCGGGCTGAAAGCCGTGCTCACCGCCACCACCGCCTGCCGGGAGCCCCGTGGCGACACCGTGGCCCTCGTAGGCCGCGTCGAGCGCCTCCACGGCGGTGGCGCGGACCGACTGCGGCCTGCGGCACAGCCGCGCGCCGAGGCGGGCGCGCAGCTCGGCGCTGTTCGGGAGGCCCGTCAGCGAGTCGTGGCTGGCCCGGTGGGCGAGCTGGAGCTCGTGGCGCTTGCGCTCCTCGATGTCCTCGACGTGCGTGAGCAGGAAGCGCGGCCCGTCGGCGGCGTCCGCGACGACGGAGTTGCGCAGCGACACCCATACGTACGTGCCGTCGCGCCGCCCGAGCCGCAGCTCGGCCCGGCCGCCCTCGGCGGAGGTGCGCAGCAGGGTCCCGATGTCCTCGGGGTGGACCAGGTCGGAGAAGGAGTACCGGCGCAGTACGGAGGCGGGCCGGCCCAGCAGCCGGCACAGCGCGTCGTTGGTCCGCAGCAGCCGCCCGTGCTGGTCCCCGCCCATCTCGGCGATCGCCATGCCGCTGGGCGCGTATTCGAAGGCCTGCCGGAACGACTCCTCGCTCGCGCGCAGCGCCTGCTGTTCACGCTCCAGCCGGACCAGGGCCCGCTGCATGTTCGCGCGCAGCCGTGCGTTGCTGATCGCAATCGCGGCTTGGAAGGCGTACATCTGGAGCGCTTCGCGCCCCCACGCGCCGGGGCGCCGCCCATTGCGCGGTCTGTCCACCGAAATGACACCCAGAAGTTCCCCGCCGGACGCATACATGGGGGCGTAGAGCCGGTCCTCGGGGTGCCACTCGCCCTCGAAGCGCGGATCGGGGCCGTCCGTGTGCCACTGGGGCACGTCGTCCTCGAGGAGGACCCAGCCCTCGGTGTGCGGGATGAAGCGGAGCCCGTCCCAGCTCTCCCCCATCGTCAGACGGCGCTCCCAGGAGGCTCGGGAGCCGACGCGGCCGGTGATGAGGGCTTCTGCCGCGGGGTCGCCGGCGAACGCGGCGACGACGAGATCCCCGTCAGGGCGTACGAGGTTGACACAGGCGAGCTGGTAGCCGAGGCCCACGACAATGCCGTCCACGACGGTCTGCAGAGTGTCCGCCAGGCTCCTGGCCGTATTGAGCTCGGCCACCACCTGGTGAAGCTGCCGCAGGGTCGCAAGACGGACGTACGGCTCCGACTCGGTCTCCATTGCTCGCTCTCCCCGAGACCTCGACAGCAACTCCAGGTTTGTCATCGGCGTTTCGTTGCGGTGTCCCGTCCACTGAATCACAGTGAGCTGTGCGCCCGGTACACAGGGTCAACAAATCTTGGCCTCTGTGACTCAAGTCACATGAGATGAATAAAGGTGAGCGGTGGGGGTGCCGGCGCCTGGGAGCGCCCCCCTGCATTCCCGGGAGCAAACGATACGCCCGGGCCTAGGCCAAGGGGCGGGGACGCGGCTCGGACTCGGGCCCGATGTGCGGCGCGGGAGGGCGAGACTAGCGTTCCCAACGTGCCGAAGACGACCCCTGTACCCATGCCGATCGCCTCCACCCTTCATCCTGAGGGCGTGAGCAACGACGAGTTCCTGGCCGCGATGTCCCGCCTGGCGGCGGGCGTGTGCCTGATCACCGCACACGAGAACCCGCTGACGCCGGACGGTCCGGGCGGCGAGGACGTCGGCATGACGGCCACCGCCTTCATGTCCGTGTCCCTGGACCCGCCGCTGGTCCTGGTGAGCCTGCGCGAGGGCTCCCGGATGGACGACCTGCTGGCGGAGCAGCCCCTGTGGGCGGTCTCGGTCCTCGCCGACCACCAGGTGCAGGTGGCGGGCCGCTTCTCGATGAAGAACCGCATCAGCGACCGGCTGCTCTTCGCGGACCTGCCCTACGTACGCGGCGAGGTCTCGGGGGCCCCGCTGCTGACGGGCGCCCTGGCCACCCTCGAATGCCGTACGGAGAACCGCGTCGAGGCGGGCGACCACACCCTGGTCGTCGGCCGCGTCCTCACCTCGGCGCTCCCGTCCCCCGACTCCCCGCCGCTGACCTACTTCCGCGGCCGCTACCGCCACCTGGCGGGCTGAGCGCCTGCGCTGCTACCAGTCGCGGCCGGTGCGGCCGCGCTTGGTCTCCGCCCGGGCCTTCTTCTCCCGGAGGCGGCGTTCGTTGATCCCCCGCGGGATCTTCGTGGCGCGGCGCGCCTTGGGCGGCGGGGCGGTGGCCTCCGCGAGCACGGACGCCATCCGGACCAGCGCCATCTCCCGGTTGCGGAACTGCGACCGGTGCTCCGAGGCCCGTACGGTCAGCACCCCGTCCACCAGCCGTGCGGCGAGCCGCTCCAGCGCCCGCTCCTTCCACACGTCCGGCAGCGCCTTCGTCGCCGCCACGTCGAACAGCAGCTCCACGCGCGAGTCCGAGGTGTTCACGTGCTGCCCACCCGGCCCGGAGGATCGCGAAAAGCGCCAGGCGAGCTCCGCCTCGGGGAGCACGACCGAACCGCGAATGACATAGGGACCAGGCATGCCCCCTATGATCCCGCCCAGCGCGATGCCCGTCACCCGTATTTCCAGGGCTGAATGGTGGGGGAATCCGCGGAGAAATCCCGGAGTGGAACCTACTGCCCCCCTCCCCGCGTTATGAAGGTCAGCGGTACCTTGGCCACAATCTCGCGGCCATGCGACGAGGAAGGGACACCAGTCAAAATGGCAGTAAGCCTGTCCAAGGGCGGCAACGTCTCGCTCACGAAGGAGGCCCCCGGCCTCAGCGCCGTCACGGTCGGCCTCGGCTGGGACGTCCGTACGACGACCGGTGTCGACTTCGACCTGGACGCCTCCGCCATCGCGGTCAACGCAATGGGCAAGGTCGTCTCCGACGGTCACTTCGTCTTCTTCAACAACAAGTCCACCCCGGACCAGAGCATCGTCCACACCGGTGACAACCGCACCGGCGAGGGCTCCGGCGACGACGAGTCCATCAACGTCAACCTCGCCACGCTCGCGGCCGACGTGGACAAGATCGTCTTCCCGGTCTCGATCTACGACGCCGACGCCCGCAGCCAGAACTTCGGCCAGGTCCGCAACGCGTACATCCGCGTCGTGAACCAGGCCGGCGGCGCCGAGATCGCCCGCTACGACCTCTCCGAGGACGCGGCCACCGAGACCGCCATGGTCTTCGGCGAGCTCTACCGCAGCGGCGCCGAGTGGAAGTTCCGCGCGGTCGGCCAGGGTTACGCCTCCGGCCTGACCGGCATCGCCCAGGACTTCGGCGTCAACGTCTGAGCCGACACCGTCGCAGCCGAAGCCCCCTCCCGGCCGTCCGGGGAGGGGGCTTCGCTACGGTTCGGCGGGTGATCCTCCAACCGCTCGTCCCCGTGGACGGCGCACTGCCCGGCCCGGTCCTCACCGAGATCGCCGCGCTCTACGCGACCAACCGCGCCTTCTTCGAGCTCAGCGGTGATTTCCCCGACCCGGCCCGCATCACCGTCGAACAGGTGGCCGCGGCCCTCGCCGACGAACTCGCCCACGACGGCGCCGAGGTGATCCTGGCCCGCTCCGCCGGCCGGCTGGTCGGCCTGGCCGCCACCCTCGCCCACCACCCGGACCTCCCCCTGACTTCGTCGGGGGGACCCCCGGCCTCCGGCGACCCGGACCCGTGGATCGGCCTGCTGCTCGTCGACGCCACCGCGCACCGTCAGGGGTACGGGCGCACCATCGCCACCCTCGTCGAGGACCGGTTCCGCGCCGCGGGACGGACCGGCCTGCGGCTCGCCGTACTGGACAACAACCCCGCCGGCCTGGCGTTCTGGCAGTCCCGGGGCTACACCGCCCTGCGCCGCGCCAAGGACCGCGAGCAGGGCCGCGACTGCACGGTGCTGCGCAAGGCCCTGTAGGGCTGCGTGTCGCGCCGGGCGGCCTACTTCGGCCGGCCCTCCCCGTACAGCCAGACGTCCCAGACCTTCTTCAGGTCGTGCCCCGTCGTCCGCTCCGCGTACGCGGTGAACTCGGCCGTACTCGCGTTCCCGTACCGGTGCTCCTGGGCCCAGCCGCGCAGCAGGGCGAAGAACTTCTCGTCGCCCACCTCCTGGCGGATCCGCTGCAGGACCATCGCGCCCCGGTAGTACACCGGAGTCTCGGAGATGTCCTTGGCACTGGGCGGGTCCGCGGGCGGGAAGGCGTCCCAGTCGGAGTCGGCGTCCTTGTCCACCGCGGTGTCGCCCGTGAGGAACGCGTCGAAGTACTGCTGCGCGGTCGTCCCGCCGTGGTCCTCGGACCACAGCCACTCGGCGTAGGTCGCGAAGCCCTCGTTGAGCCACATGTCCTTCCAGGACTTCGGCGACACCGAGTCGCCGAACCACTGGTGGGCCGTCTCGTGCAGGACCAGCTTCTCGTCGGGTGCGCCGGAGAAGACGGGTTTGGTCTGCGTCTCCAGCGCATACGTGAGGGTCTCGGCCGGCAGCACGATCGCCCCCGCGGTGCCGAAGGGGTACGGGCCGAACCTGCGGCTCCCCCACTCCACGATCTCCGGCAGCCGGGCCAGCGCCGGTGCACTGGCGGCCGCCTCCGCGGGCGTGACGGCCTCGTAGAGGGCGACCCCGGACGGGGTCCGGCCGGTGGTCACCTTGAACTTGCCGATCGCGGCGGTGGCGAGGTAGCTCGCCACCGGCTCCGGGCTGTGCCACGCGAACTCGGTCTGCCCGTCGGCGGTGTCGGTGCGGGATTTCAACTCGCCGTTCGACACCGCCTCGTAGCCCTTGGGGACGGTGAGGGTGATGTCGTAGGTGGCCTTGTCGCTGGGGTGGTGGTTCCCGGGGAACCAGGCCATCGACCCGATCGGCTCGCCGACCCCGACGGCGCCGTCCGCGGTGGTGATCCAGCCTTCCTTGGCGCCGTCCGCATCCGTGATGGGCTTCGGCTTGCCGCGGTAGTCGATCTCCGTCCGGAAGACCTCGCCCTTCTTGAGGTCTTCGGCCGGACGCACCGTCAGCTCCCGCCCGGTCCGGTTGAACCGCGCGCCCTCGCCCTGCACCGTGACGCCCTCGACGTCCAGGCCGCTCAGGTCGAGGTTGAAGGAGCTGAGCCCCTGCTCCGCGCGGGCGGTGATGACGGCGGTGGCGTTCAACTCCCCGTCGGCGGGGTCGTAGTCGAGGTCCAGGTCGTAGTGCTCGACCTGGTAGCCGCCGTTGCCGGCCTTGGGGAAGTACGGGTCGCGCAGCCCGGACGCACCCGGCCGCCCCTGCACCGTGCCGGCCGTACACGCCGTGGTGAGGGCGAGCAGGGCGGCAGAGGCGGCTGCAGGGGCGGCGAAGCGGGAGAGCGCGCGGCGGTGTTCCACGCGCCCGATCCTATGTGGGCCCGATGTCGTACTTCGGGTCGTTTCCCGCGAGGGCCGGATTTCACAGGGGGCCGGATCGCGCGGGTCGCACCGAGGAGTACGTGCCGGGACTACTTGTCCAGCGAGTCGGCGCCGGCCTTGGCGTACTTCTCGTCCAGGTCGCCGCTCGGGGCGCCGGCCACGCCGATGCCCGCGACCGGGGCGCCCTTGGCCTGCACCGGGGTGCCGCCGCCGAGGAAGAGGGTGCCGGGGATGTCCTTCAGGTTCGGGGCCTGGGCAAGGCGGCCCGCGAGCACCGAGGTCGGGGCGTTCCAGGACACGGCGGTGTAGGCCTTGCGCTGCGCCGACTCGTAGGACTGCGGGCCCGCGCCGTCGCCGCGCAGGGTGACGATGGTGTTGCCGTTGCGGTCCACGACCGCGACCGTCACCTTCTGGTTCTCCTTCTGCGCGGCCTCGAGCGCGGCCTGGGCGGCGCGGGTGGCGGCGTCGATGGTGAGGTGGGTCGTGGTGGTGAAGTTCTTCTCGTTCGGCTGGCCGTCCTTCTTGGCGGCGGCGACGGCCGGGGCGGTCTCGGGCTGCGCGGCGCTGGCGCTGACCGCGCCGAAGGTCCCGGCGCCGAGCGCGACGGCGAGGGCGGTACCGGTGAGAACGCGGGTGCGGGTCTTCATGTCTGCTGCTCCTGAGTGCATCGGCTGGGCGCATCGGCTGGGTGCGTCGGCTCGTTCTGCTGCTCCAAGCCTGGGCCCGCACCCGGCGCCCACCGGTCCCCGTACCGGCTCGCGACGGCTGCCGCACCGGTTGACCCCGGGGTCAACCGATCGGCCGATGCGGAGCGGGTACGGGTACGGATTGGCTGGTCGGCGCCATCGCGTACGACCAGGCACGATGGAGGAGCCAGACACCGACCCGGGAGCCCGCTGTGAGCCACGTGAGCCGCACCCCGCCACAGGCGCCGGGTGCGCCGGGGAAGGCCGACACGCGCGCCCTGGCGACCGTCATGCACACGGCGTTCTTCCTGCTCCTCGGCGCCTCGGTGGCCCGCTTCCTGCTGCGCCACCCCGGCTCGCCCAGCACCCCGTGGATCATCGCCCTCAGCATCGTGCTGGCCCTGCTGTACGTGCTCGGCCCCGCGCTCGGGGCCGCGCCCACCGTGCGGCGGATGCTCTGGCTGGGGCTGGTGGTGGCGACCTGGGTGGTCCTGGTCGTCCTCGCGCCCAGCTTCGCCTGGTGCGCCGTCCCCCTCTTCTTCACCGCCCTGCGCACCCTGCCGCCCCGCGCGGCGATCGTCCTCGTGGCCCTGCTGACCGTGTTCGTGGTGGCGGCCCAGCTGAAGCTCTCGAAGGAGTTCGACCCGAACCTCCTGCTGGCCCCGCCCGCGATCGCCGCCCTCGCCACCGCCGTCTTCGTCCACATGGAGCGCCAGGCCGAGTCCCAGCGCGCGCTGATCGACGACCTGATCCGCACCCGCCGCGAGCTGGCCGCCACCGAGCGCCGCGAGGGCACCCTCGCCGAGCGGCAGCGGCTGTCGATGGAGATCCACGACACGCTCGCCCAGCACCTGTCCAGCCAGCAGATGCTGCTCCAGGCCGCGGACCGCACCTGGGACAGTGACCCGGCCACCGCCCGCGCGCACGTCCGTACCGCCACCGGCATCGCGGCGCGCGGGCTGGCGGAGGCTCGGCGGCTGGTCCACGACCTGGCCCCGCCGGAGCTCGAAGGGGGCGGCGGCCTCGCGGACGCGCTGCGCGCGCTCGACGCGGGCCCGGAGATCGAGGTCCGCTTCCACCTGGAGGGCACCCCGGCCCCGCTCCCGGACCGGGTCCAGTCGGCACTGCTGAGGATCGCGCAGGGCGCGCTGGCCAACGTACGGGAGCACGCGCACGCCCGGACCGCGGCCCTGACCCTGAGCTTCCTGGGCGACCAGGTGGTCCTCGACGTCGCCGACGACGGCGAGGGCTTCACCGAGCCACGGGCGGGTACGCGCGGGGCGGCCGGTGACCGCGGGCACGGGCTCCCGGCGATGCGCGCCCGCGTCCGCCAGCTCGGCGGCACCCTGACCCTCGAATCCGCCCCCGGCGAGGGCACGGTCCTCTCCGCGGCCATCCCCCTGGAGCCCACCGGATGACGACTGGAACCGGCCCGATGACGACGATCCTCCTCTGCGACGACCACGCGGTGGTCCGCGCCGGCCTGCTGGCGCTGCTGGGCAGCGCGCCGGACATCGAGGTCCTGGGCGAGGCCGGCAGCGGCGAGGAGGCGGTGGCCCTGGCGGCGAAGCTCCGCCCGGACGTGGTGCTGATGGACCTCCAGCTGGGCGAGGGCATGGACGGGGTCGAAGCCACCCGCCGCATCACGGCGGTGACCGACCCCCCGCACGTCCTGGTCCTCACGACGTACGACACGGACGCGGACGTCACCCGCGCCATCGCGGCGGGCGCCACGGGCTACCTGCTGAAGGCGGAGCGCCCGGAGGAGCTGTTCTCCGCGATCCACTCGGCGGCAGCGGGCCGTACGACGCTCTCGCCGCCGGTGGCCAGCCGCGTGATGGCCCACATGCGGGGCTCGCGCCCGACGCTGACGGACCGCGAGCTGGACATCCTGGGCCAGCTGGCGCGGGGGCTGGGCAACCGGGACATCGCCCGGGCGCTGTTCATCAGCGAGGCCACGGTGAAGACCCACCTGGGCCGCATCTACGACAAGCTCGGCGTGGACACCCGCGCGGGAGCGGTCTCGGTGGCCAAGGAACAGCGCCTGCTGCCCTGACGGGGCGCGTGCCCTGACGGCAGCGTCGGGTTCCGGACACCGAGCGGGGGCTGTTCGGACAACCCTGCCGGGATCCCCGAATTACTTGTCGCAGACCTGCCAAAACCAGGGGCCGCCCTGTCACGCTCACTCGCGCCGCCACCCCGGCCACCGCGAAGGAGCCCGAGTGACCCGCCCGACGTCCTCTCCCCGCACCCGCCTCGCCGTCCTCCTCGGCACCGTCGCCGTCATGACGGTCACCGCCGCCACGGCCACGGCTGCGACTGCGGCCCCCCGCAGCACCGGTACCGGCCACAGCCAGCACGCCGGCACCGTCCCCCTCACCACCTACTTCACCGGCAGCGCGTACCAGCTCCGCGACACCACCCGCGGCAACCAGCGCACCCTCGACGCCATGAACCAGACCGGCGGCGGCACCCTCTTCACCGACCCCGACAACGACTGGGGCGGCACCGGCACCCCCGCCAACCGCCAGTCCGCCGGCGTCGACGCCCACTACGCCACCGCCGTCACCTGGGACTTCTACAAGGGCGTCCTCGGCCGCAACGGCATCCGCGGCGACGGCACCGGCGTCACCTCCCGCGTGCACTACGGCAGCAACTACCCCAACGCCTTCTGGGACCCGTCCTGCTTCTGCGCCAACTACGGCGACGACCCCGCCACCGGCCGGACGCTCGCCACCCTCGACATCGTCGGCCACGAGCTCACGCACGGCGTGGTCGCCGCCACCGCCGGACTCGGGTACTCCGGCGAACCCGGCGCCCTCAACGAGGGCACCGCCGACATCCTCGGCACCTCGATCGAGTTCTTCGCCGACAACGCCATCGATGTCGGCGACTACTTCATCGGCGAACGCGTCTTCGCCGACGGCTCCGTGCGCCGCATGGACCACCCCAGCCTCGACGGCCACTCCCGCGACTACTGGTCACGCGACATCGGCACCCTCGACCCGTACGCCGCCTCCGGCCCCGCCCGGCATTTCTTCTACCTCCTCGCCGAAGGCAGCGGCCCCAAGGAGATCAACAAGATCTCCTACGACTCCCCCACCTACGACGGCTCCAAGCTGCTCGGCATCGGCCGGGACAAGGCCGTCCGCATCTGGTACCGGGCTCTGAGCACCTATATGACCTCCACCACCACCTACGCCCGCGCCCGCACCGCCACCCTCATGGCCGCCGCCGACCTCTACGGCCCGGGCAGCGTCGAGTACGGGCGCGTCGCCGCCGCCTGGACCGCCGTCAACGTCCGCTGACGGCGGCTGACGGCGCCGCCGCCGACCGCCGGGGTGGGGACGGCCGCGCACCCGTGACACCATCGGGTACGTGCTCGACATCGGCTACTCCCTCTCCCGGCGCTTCCCGGACTCCCCGCAGACCGACTACCGCTCGGCGGACGTCCACTCCCTGCGCCACGACCTGTTCTGCGGGGACGTCTACCTCGCCGACACCGCCAAGGACCGGGAAGTGTCCACAGCCTGGGGATGGGTGCCCGTACTGGACTTCGCCTGGGCGCTCTGCGACATCGTCGAGCAGCTCGACCAGGACCCCCGCGGCAGCCGCTCATCCCACCGCCAGTACGCCGAGCTCGACTTCACCGAGTCCAGCGACCGGATGCTGTTCGAGCGCCGCTTCGGCTGGGTCGACATCGAGGCCGACTGGATGCCGCCGGAGGAGGAACCGCTGACCTTCAGCCACCGCCTGCTGCGCCGCGAAGCCCGCGACTTCCTGCACGACCTGATCGCGGACCTGACCGACATGCACGACACCCTGGCCGACAACCCCACCATCTGGACCCTCCAGTCCCGCTTCCCCCGCGTCCCGGCGTAGCGCCGGCGGGGCGCGGCCCCCGCGGGGGCTACGACAGGACTCGGAGGCCCAGCTGCGCCGCCAGGGTCGGGGCCAGGTCGAAAAGCTGGGACGGGCTGATCACCGCCCCGGACAGCGCGTCCACCCCCCGCGCGATGTCCAGCTCCGCGGCCCCCCGCAGATCCACGTCCGTCATCCGCGCCCCCGTGAAATCCGCCCCCCGCAGCGCGCACCCGCGGAACTCCACCCGCTCCAGCACCGCGCCCGCGAAGTCCGCCTCCACCAGCACGCACCCGTCGAACACCACGTCCTTGAGCCGCGCCTTCCGCAGGTTCAGGTAGTCGATCTTGCCCCCGCGGACCACCACCCGCTCCAGCACCGCCCCGTGCAGCTGCACCCCGCCCAGGCGCGCCTCCACCAGCTCCACATCCCGCAGCGACGCCCCCGACAGGTCCGTCCCCACCCCCCGGACCCCCTCCAGCACCGAGTCCAGGATCCGCGCCTTCGCCAGCCCCGTCTCGTCCAGCGCGCACCGCCGCAGCGCGCAGTCCATGAACCGGGCCCCGATGCCTTCCTGCCCCACCAGGTCCAGGTCCGCGAACTCCAGCCCGTCGTAGTCCCCGTCCGGCTCCAGCTCACCGCCCTCCCACGCACTCAGCTCCGGCAGCCGCACCTCCGGTTGCCGCGCCGCCTTCACCGTCTCCTGCTGCCCCTTGCGCGCCATGCCCCCATCGTCCCCCGCCCCACTGACAACGGCAGCCGGCAGTCGGCGGAGCCTTGACCTCAACCGCGCTTCAGGTCCGAGCCTGTCCGCATGGACACCCTGCACACCATGCGCGCCATCCGCCTCCACGCCTTCGGCCCCGCCGAGAACCTCGTGCACGAGCGCACCGAAACCCCCGTACCCGCCCCCGGCCAGGTCCGCATCGCCGTCGCCGCCGCCGGAGTCCACCTCCTCGACACCGCCCTCGGCCTCCTCGCCCCCGGGGCCCGTCACCTCGTCTTCGGCTGGTCCGCCGGCCCCATCCCCCTCACCGACACCGACCGCGCCGACCTCACCGCCCGCGCCGTCACCACCCACAACGTCCTCGGCCCCGCCATGCTCCGGCGCGTCGGCGGCGACGACCCCCTGCGCCTCCTGGAAACCCGCGCCCTCGCCGAAGCCGCCGCCGGCCGGCTCCGGCCCGCCCTCCAGCGCTACCCGCTCGCCGAAGCGGCCGCCGCCCACCACGCCCTGGAAACCCGCGCCACCACCGGCAAGGTCGTCCTCGAGCCCTGAGGGGAGCCCCCACGCCGCCGGTAATATCGGATGACAGCAGCCCGTACCCCCACGTACCGTCCCCCGACGTGGACCCGCTCACCGAAAAACAGATCCGTTCGTCCTTCGTGAACTGCACGAAGGGCGAGGCGGCACGCCTCAAGCTCCCGCTGGACTTCGGCGAACTCCCCTGGGAAGACCTCGACTTCCTCGGCTGGGTGGACCCCGGCGCCCCGCTCCGCGCCCACCTCGTACGCCAGGACGCCGACGGCACCCCGGTCGGCATCACCCTGCGCGTCCCCGGCACCAGCCGCACGAGCGCCCTCAAATCCAGCGTCTGCCAGATCTGCCTCACCGGCCACGCCGCCTCCGGCGTCTCCCTCCTCGTCGCCCCCCTCGCCGGGGCCCGCGGCCGCGAGGGCAACACCGTCGGCATCTACGTCTGCGCCGACCTCGCCTGCTCCCTCTACATCCGGGGCAAGCGACAGCCCAAGCTGCGCGCCGGCCGCTACGAGGAGACCCTCACCCTCCCCGAGAAGATCGACCGCGCCCGCACCAACCTCGCCGCCTTCACCGGCAAGATCACCGGCTGACGGCGCACCACGGGCCCGGCGCAGCGGCCTCAGCCCTGCGCCGAGCCCAGCTTCCTCAGCGGCTCGTCCGTCAGCCGGTACACCGACCACTCGTCCTGCGGCCGCGCGCCCAAGGCCTCGTAGAACGCGATCGTCGGCTCGTTCCACTTCAACACCGCCCACTCGAGCCGCTCGTAGCCGCGCTCCACACAGATCCGCGCCAGCTCCGCCAGCAGCGCCTTCCCGTGCCCGCCGCCGCGCACGCCCGGCCGCACGTACAGGTCCTCCAGGTAGATCCCGTGCACCCCGCGCCACGTCGAGAAGTTCAGGAACCACACCGCGAACCCGACGGCCTCCCCGTCCTCCGCCTCCGCGATGTGCGCGAACGCCGCGGGCCGCGCCCCGAACAGCGCCTCCCGCAACTGCTCCTGCGTGGCCCGCGCCTCGTGCGGCACCTTCTCGTACTCCGCCAGCTCGCGGATCATGGCGTGGATGACGGGGACGTCTTCGACAACAGCGCTACGGATCATCCCGGCAGCCTAGAACGCCACCGGGAACGCAGCCGCGCGTCACCGCTCCAGCAGTACCTCCGCGACCGCCAGCTGCTCCTCCTCCAACTCCACCCCGCTGCCCGCGGCTTCCCCGCCCTCGGAGTCCTCCACGTCCCACAGGCAGTTCTGCAGGACCCGCCCCAGCGTCCACGCCCGGGCCCGCTCCCGGTCCAGCCCCAGCGCCTCCGTCAGCAGATCGAACCGCCACCGCACCTCCCCCACCGCGAAGTTGTTCCGGATCGCCGGCAGCAGCTCGAACCCCGGATCACCCCCTCAGACGCAAACCTCCCAGAATCGGGACAAATCCCCCAGCTGTCACCCTAAGGACCTCACCGCCCCCGCCGCATCAGCCAAAAGGCCACCCGTCCCGCCCCGAAACCCGGCACCCGGTACCTGGACACCCATCCGGAACCCCGTGTACCAACTCCCCCATGACGATCAACGGCGGCATCTCCTTCTGGTACGCGACGGACACGGCCCGTCCGCAGCCCGGCGCAGCCCAGCCACCCCGCGCCCCCCTCACCGGCCACGCCACGGCCGACGTCGTCATCGTCGGCGGCGGCTACACCGGCCTGTGGACCGCCTACTACCTCAAGACCGCCGCCCCCGACCTCCGCGTCACCGTCCTCGAGCAGAAGTTCTGCGGCTACGGAGCCTCCGGCCGCAACGGCGGCTGGCTCTACAACGGCATCGCCGGCCGCGACCGCTACGCCGAACTCCACGGCCACCAGGCCGCGCTCCGCCTCCAGCAGGCCATGAACGACACCGTCACCGAAGTCATCGGCGTCGCGGCCAAGGAGGACATCGACGCCGACATCCACCGCGGCGGCGTCCTCGAAGTCGCCCGCACCCCCGCCCAGCTCAGCCGCCTCAAGGCCTTCCACACCGCCGAACTCGCCTTCGGCGAGAGCGACCGCGAGCTCTACGACGCCACCGACACCCGCGCCCGCATCGACATCGCGGACGCCGTCGGCTCCAGCTGGACCCCGCACGGCGCCCGCATCCACCCCCTCAAGCTCGTCAAGGGCCTGGCGGCCGCCTGCGAACGCCTCGGCGTGGTCATCCACGAATCCACCCCCGTCACCGAGATCGCCCCCCGCCGGGCCGTCACCCCGTACGGAACGGTCCGCGCCCCCTTCGTCCTGCGCTGCACGGAGGGCTTCACCGCGGCCCTCAAGGGCCAGAAGCGCTCCTGGCTCCCGATGAACTCGTCGATGATCGCGACGGCCCCGCTGCCGCCCGAGGTCTGGTCCCGCATCGGCTGGTCGGACGCCTGCACCCTCGGCGACATGGCCCACGCCTACATGTACGCCCAGCGCACCGCCGACGACCGCATCGCGATCGGCGGCCGCGGCGTCCCGTACCGCTTCGGCTCCCGCACGGACACCGACGGCACTACGCAGCAGTCGACGATCACGTCACTCACGCAGCTCCTGACGTCCTTCTTCCCGATCCTCAGTGGAGATCACCCACGCCTGGTCGGGCGTCCTCGGCGTCCCCCGCGACTGGTGCGCCACGGTGACCCTGGACCGCACGACGGGCCTCGGCTGGGCCGGCGGCTACGTCGGCTCCGGAGTCGCGACCTCCAACCTGGCTGCCCGCACCCTGCGCGACCTGGTCCTGGGGGACTCCACGGACCTGACCACCCTCCCGTGGGTCAACCACCGCGTCCGCCGCTGGGAGCCGGAACCCTTCCGCTGGCTCGGCGTCCAGGCCCTCTACGCGGCCTACCGCGAGGCGGACCGCCACGAATCCGCGACCCACGCCCCGACCACAACCCCCTTGGCCCGCCTGGCGAACCGCATCTCGGGCCGCCACTGACGCCCGCCGCACACGCAGAAGACCCCGGACCACAAGGGCCCGGGGCCTTCCACCTCCGTACGAGTCCCCTCGGCCGACAACCCTTTGACCTGGGACGGAGCCCCCTGTCGGATTCGAACCGACGACCTACGCATTACAAGTGCGTTGCTCTGGCCGGACTGAGCTAAGGGGGCGTAACCGCCCTCACTTTACACAGCGGCCCATCCCCCGGGCCATCACATTGCCCCGCCCCCGGGGCACCCGAAGCCGCCCTCCAGGTTGCCGCAGACGGCTCCGGCAGAGGCGGAAGTCACCCAGGGCCGGGTACTGACAGGAGGCGCGCCAGCCGGTAGCGTCGGACGGAGTCCTGCTTACTGGACTAGACCTTCCACTCGGATCGTCCGGCACGTTCCTGCCGGTAGAAGGGATTCATCACCATGGCTTCTGTCACCTTCGACAAGGCAACCCGGCTGTACCCCGGCGGCGACAAGCCCGCCGTCGACGAGCTCGAGCTGCACATCGAGGACGGCGAGTTCCTCGTCCTCGTCGGCCCCTCGGGCTGCGGCAAGTCCACCTCGCTGCGCATGCTGGCCGGCCTGGAGGACGTCAACGGCGGCGCCATCCGCATCGGCGACCGCGACGTCACGCACCTGCCGCCCAAGGACCGGGACATCGCGATGGTGTTCCAGAACTACGCGCTGTACCCGCACATGACCGTCGCCGACAACATGGGCTTCGCGCTCAAGATCGCCGGCGAGGACAAGGCGACCATCCGCAGGAAGGTCGAGGACGCGGCGAAGATGCTCGACCTCACCCAGTACCTCGACCGCAAGCCGAAGGCGCTCTCCGGCGGCCAGCGCCAGCGTGTCGCCATGGGCCGTGCCATCGTGCGCAAGCCGCAGGTGTTCCTCATGGACGAGCCGCTGTCGAACCTCGACGCCAAGCTGCGCGTGTCCACCCGTACCCAGATCGCCGCGCTCCAGCGCGACCTCGGGATCACCACCGTCTACGTCACCCACGACCAGGTCGAGGCCATGACGATGGGCGACCGCGTGGCGGTCCTCAAGGACGGCCTGCTGCAGCAGGTCGACACCCCGCGCAACATGTACGACCGTCCGGCGAACCTGTTCGTCGCCGGCTTCATCGGTTCCCCGGCCATGAACCTGGTCGAGGTCCCGATCGCCGACGGCGGCGTGAAGTTCGGCGAGACCGTGGTCCCGGTGTCGCGCGAGGCGCTGTCCGCCGCCGCGGACGCGGGCGACCGTACCGTCACGGTCGGCGTGCGCCCGGAGCACTTCGACGTCGGCAGCGAGGGCGGTCTGACGATCACCGTCAACGTCGTCGAGGAGCTCGGCGCCGACGGCTACGTCTACGGCCGCACCACCGAGGCCGAGGGCGGTCAGGACATCGTGGTGCGCGTGGGCGGCCGCCAGGTGCCGGAGAAGGGCTCGACGCTGCAGGTGGTGCCGCGGGCCGACGAGATCCACGTGTTCTCGACGTCTTCGGGTGAGCGGCTCTCCGACTGACCCCGAGCACGGGCAGGACGAAACAGGGGCGCTCCCGGTCGGGGGCGTCCCTGTTCGCCATCCCGGGCAGACCGGGCCATTCAGCCCCACTCGTCAACCCATAATTCGAAAAGCCACGTCGAACCATCCCCCGACCGGGTGACTAAATGTCGCCAAATCTTCACCGAGCGCTACTCTCGCCCTCGTGACCCACACTGCCCGCCGTATCGGCCGTTCCCTCGCCCTGGTCCTGCCCGTCGTCCTGGTCCTGTCCGGGACCCTCGCGGTCACCATGGTCCCCTGGGCGGACAACACCCCTTCCCAGATCCTGACCGCCTCCGCCGAGGACGTGTCCGTCCCCGCGAAGCCGCGCGCCGCACAGGACGTGCTGCGCGACAAGCTGCTGGGCGAGCTCCAGCAGGGCGAGGCGCCAGGTGACGTCCTGACGCACCTCCAGCGGGAGGTGGACCGGCGGCCGTCGCTGGCCGAGCACTGCGTGGGGATCGCGCGGGCGCTCGGGCGGGCTGCGGTCGATGCGTACGGCCCGACGAAGGCGCAGTCCTTCGCGCGTCCCGTGTGCGACACCTCGTACGCGACCGGCGTTGCCTCGATGGGCTGACGGGCGTCGCCGTACTCCTCCGGGTCGGGGCCTCTACGCTGACGGCCATGACCGATGCACCTCCCGTGTCCCGCTCCTCCGTTTCCGCGGCCGCGTACCCGGCCTCCCTCGCTCAGGCGCCTGCTCAGGCAGTCGTGTTGGCGGGTGGCCAGGGTTCGCGGCTGCGTCCGTATACGGACGACCGGCCGAAGCCGATGGTGGAGATCCCGGGGACCGGGGTGCCGATCATCGGGCACCAGCTGGCGTGGCTGGCAGCGGAGGGGGTGACGGATGCCGTGGTGTCGTGCGGGCATCTCGCGGAGGTGCTCCAGGACTGGCTGGCCAAGGCGGACCTGCCGTTGCGGGTGACGACGGTGGTGGAGGACGAGCCGCTGGGGCGGGGCGGTGGGCTGAAGTACGCGGCCCGGCACCTGCCGCATCCGGACCGGGCCTGGTACGCGACGAACGGGGACATCTGGACGCGGTTCTCGCTGCGCGAGATGGCGGCGTTCCACGCGGAGCGGGGGGCGACGGCGACACTGGCGCTGGCGCGGCCGCGGATTCCGTGGGGGGCGGTGGAGACCAATGAGTTCGGGCAGGTGCTGGACTTCATCGAGTCGCCGCCGTCGCCGTATCTGATCAATGCGGGCGTGTACGTCTTCGGTCCCGAATTCGCGGCGCTGCTGCCGGACTTGGGTGATCACGAGCGTACGACGTTCCCGCGGCTGGCGCGCGAGCGGCGGCTGGCGGGCTTTCCGCTGCCGCAGGGGGCCTACTGGCGGGCGATCGACACGGCGAAGGACCTGACCGAGGCGGCACGGGAGTTGGCCGCGCAGAGCGGCTCCTGAGGCCCTGCGTGCACCGTACGAAGCCGGGGCCGGCGCGCTGTGTGCGCGCCGGCCCCGGCTTCGTTTCGTCCCGCTGCGTCGTCAGCCGAGGAGGCCGCCGACGAGGCCGGGCTTCTTGGACGGCGCGTCGCCGCCGGTGCCGCCACCGCTGCCCGAGCTGGAGGACGGCGGCTTCGGGGTGGACTGCTTGGGTGTGCTGCCCGAGTTCTGGCCGCTGCCGGAGCCGCGGGTCGCGGTGGGCGACTGCGAGCCGGTGCCGGCGGTCTCCTTGGTGGTGGAACCGGTGCCGCCCCGCCCGGACTTGGCGGCGGGCGCCGAGGCGCTGGCGGTGGGTTCGGCCGGCTTGGAGGGCTGCTGGGCGGTGGGCTTCTGCTGCTGTTGCTGCTGCTTGGCGGGGGCCTGCGGGAGCGGGGAGCCGGGCAGGTAGTTGCTGGGGGCCTGGCCGGGTCCGGGCACGGTGACCACGGTGGTGGAGCGGACGGCGCCGCCGAGGAGCGAGCCGGTGAGCAGGGTGAGTCCGCAGACGACGGTGGCCATGATGGTTCCGCGGCGCAGGACGCGCCGGCGCAGCCGCCAGATCTCGGAGCGGGGTCCGAGGGTGCGCCAGGCCTCGCCGGCGAGGCGGCCGTCGAGGGAGTAGACCGGGGCGCCGGCGATGATCAGCGGGCTCCAGGCGGCGAGGTAGATGATGTCGGGGGCGTCGTAGGCGGGGACGGTCTTCCAGCTCACCGTCATGAGGAGTGCGGCGGACAGCAGGGCGCCGATGCAGGCGGCGAACCGCTGCCACAGGCCGAGGACGGTCAGGACGCCGACGATGACCTGGAGGAAGGCAACGCTGAGCCCGGCCCCGACGGGGTGGGCGAGGGCGAAGTCGCGCAGGGGTTCGGCGAGTGCCCAGGGCTGGAGGGTGCGGAGCCAGGTGACCATGGAGCCGCGTTCGCCGCCGTCGAAGTAGACGGGGTCGCACAGCTTGCCCATGCCGGCGTAGATGCAGATGAAGCCGAGGAAGACCCGCAGCGGGAGGAGCACGACGCCGAGGTTCATGCGGCGGCCGGGGTAGTACGAGGCCTGCCCGCGGGTGTCGGAGGAGGCCCGGCGGGAGTCGGTGCCGCGTCCGCCGTCGGGGCTGCCGTAACTGTCGTAGCTGTCGTAGGGGCCGCCGCCCGCGTACCGGGCGTCGTACGGGAGGTCGCGGGCGGGGGCCGGCGGCCGGATCCCGTCCGGGTCCCCGTAGGTGCGCTGGCCGATGACGGTCGGCGTGGCGAGGGTGTCCTCGGCCAGGTCGCGGGCGAGGTCGACGCGGGGAATGGTCTGGGTGGTGCCCCCGTCGCCGTCGTCGTAGCCGCCGTGGCCGCGCCCGTGTTCGCGTACGGCCTGGATGAGTCCGCCCATTGCGGCGGTGTCGCCGGGGGCGGACCTGCCGCTCCAGACGACGGGGGCCCGGCGGCGGCCGGCACCGGCGGCGGCGACCACGGCGCCGCCGAGGACGGGCACGCGGCCGGGGGCGTTCGCGGGCTTGGAACGCGCGCTCGGGCTCGGTGCGAGCCGCACGCGGAAGCTGGCGTGGTTGACGATGACCTGTGCGGGATCGCACGGCACCTTGACCATGCTCAGCGCGGGCTGGTCGTCGAACCCTGACGTTCTGGTGTCCACACTCATCTAACCGAGTGATCAGTGTTTAGGACACTGCCTTGACAGGAGGGATGTGTCCGAGACCCGTCAAGATCAAGCCACCCCGCCCGAAAGGGGCGGGGTGACACGCTCACGGGTCACTTTCCGTGAGCCAAGTGGATCAAGGCGGCGGGGCCGCCCGGGGGTCAGGCGCGGCCGCGGGTGGCCCGGCGGCGGGCCGCCTCGTAGAGCACGACGCCCGCGGCGACACCGGCGTTCAGCGACTCGGCGCCACCCGGCATCGGGATGCGGACGAGGTAGTCGCAGTTCTCGCCGACGAGGCGGCCGAGGCCCTTGCCCTCGGAGCCGACGACGATGACGACGGGACCGCCGAGCGCCTCCAGGTCCTGCACCTCGTGCGTGCCCTCGGCGGCGAGGCCGACGATGGCGATGCCGGCCTTCTTGAAGTCCTGGAGGGCACGGGTCAGGTTGGTGACGCGGGAGACCGGGGTGCGGGCGGCGGTGCCGGCCGAGCTCTTCCAGGCACCGGCGGTCATACCGGCCGCGCGGCGCTCGGGGATGACCACGCCGTGACCGCCGAAGGCGGAGACGGAGCGGACGATCGCGCCGAGGTTGCGGGGGTCGGTGACCCCGTCGAGGGCGACGATCAGCGGGTCGTCGCCCTCGTCGTACGCGGCGGCGGTGAGGTCCTCCGGGTGCGCGTACTCGTAGGGCGGGACCTGGAGGACCAGGCCCTGGTGGTTGAGCCCGTTGGTCATGCGGTCGAGCTCGGGGCGCGGGGCTTCCATCAGGTTGATGTTGCCGCGCTCGCCGGCGAGCTGGAGGGCCTCGCGGACGCGCTCGTCGTTGTCGATGAACTGCTGGACGTAGAGGGTGGTGGCGGGGACGCCGTCGCGCAGCGCCTCGAAGACCGGGTTGCGGCCGACGACCATCTCGCTGGTGCCCTTGGGGCCGCCGCGGCGCGGGGCCGGACGGCGCTTGGCGGCCTGCCGGGCCATGGCGTTGCTGATGCGGTTCGCTTTGTGCTTCTTGCGGTCCTCGGCCTTGGGCGTGGGGCCCTTGCCTTCCAGGCCCTTGCGCCGCTGGCCACCGCTGCCGACCGTCGCGCCCTTCTTGTTGGACGTGCGGCGGTTCCTGCGCTGGCTGTTCCCGGCCATGACCTCTACCTGTTTTCGTTGATGCTGCGATATGTACGTATGAAGAGTGTGCCGCCCGGAACGCCGGGCGGCCACCAAACTCGGCTGCCCGGGCTCAGCGCGGGCCGAGCACTCAGCGCGGGCCGAGCGTCCAGCGCGGACCTGCCGGGCTGTCCTCGATGACGAGGCCGGACTGCTGGAGCTGGTCGCGGATGGCGTCGGCGGTCGCCCAGTCCTTGCGGGCCCGGGCGGACTCGCGCTGTTCCAGGACGAGGCGTACGAGGGTGTCGACCGCGCCGTGGAGGTCCTCGCCGCGGTCGCTCTCCTCGGCCCAGTGCGGGTCGAGCGGGTCGAGGCCGAGGACGCCGAGCATGGCCCGTACCTCGGACAGCCGGGCGATCGCGGCGTCCTTGTCGTCGGCGGCGAGGGCGCTGTTGCCCTGACGGACCGTGGTGTGGACGATGGCGAGCGCCTGCGGGACGCCCAGGTCGTCGTCCATGGCCTCGGCGAAGGCGGGCGGGACCTCGGGGGCGGGGTCGACGGTCTTGCCGGCCTTCTCGATGACGCGCTGGTAGAAGCCCTCGATGCGCGCGAACGCGGACTCGGCCTCGCGCAGCGCCTCCTCGCTGTACTCGATCATCGAGCGGTAGTGCGGGGTGCCGAGGTAGTAGCGCAGGACGATCGGGCGCCAGTTCTTGACCATCTCGGAGACGAGCACCGAGTTGCCGAGGGACTTGGACATCTTCTCGCCGGACATGGTGACCCAGGCGTTGTGGACCCAGTACTTCGCGAACTCGTCGCCGAAGGCCTTGGCCTGGGCGATCTCGTTCTCGTGGTGCGGGAAGATCAGGTCCAGGCCGCCGCCGTGGATGTCGAAGGCCTCGCCGAGGTACTTGTGCGCCATGGCGGAGCACTCGAGGTGCCAGCCGGGGCGGCCGCGGCCCCACGGGGTCTCCCAGTCGGGCTCGCCGGGCTTGCTGGCCTTCCACATGGCGAAGTCGCGGGGGTCGCGCTTGCCGGTGATGCCTTCCTCGGAGGGCTGGCGCAGGTCGTCGATGCTCTGGTTCGACAGCTCCAGGTAGCCGGGGAAGGAGCGCACGTCGAAGTAGACGCTGCCGTCCGCCTCGTAGGCGTGGCCGCGCTCGATGAGCGTGCGCATCATCTCGATCATCTCGGGCACGTGGCCGGTCGCGCGCGGCTCGTACGTGGGCGGGAGGCAGCCCAGCGCGTTGTAGCCGTCGTTGAAGGCGCGCTCGTTCTCGTAGCCGATGGACCACCACGGGCGGCCCTGCGCCTCCCCCTTCGAGATGATCTTGTCGTCGATGTCGGTGACGTTGCGGATGAAGGTGACGTCGAGGCCGCGGTAGGTGAACCAGCGGCGCATGACGTCGAAGTTGAGGTACGACCGGATGTGCCCGATGTGCGGGGCCGCCTGGACGGTGGCGCCACAGAGGTAGATCGAGACGCAGCCCGGGACGAGCGGGGTGAAGTCACGGATCTGCCGGGCGCTGGTGTCGTACAGGCGAATAGTCACGGCATCCAGGGTAGTGCGCCTGCGGCAGTGCCCCGCGACCCTTTAAGGGCGCGGGGGCGCTTTGTTGCCGAAGCGGTGTCGTCGGGGACCCGTCCGGACCGGCCTACGCGGGGTTCGTCCGGTACACCAGTGCGGTGGCGATGGCGGCGAGGCCCTCGGCGCGGCCGGTGAGGCCGAGGCCGTCGGTGGTGGTGCCGGAGACGGAGACGGGGGCGTCGGCGGCCGCCGCGAGCGCCTTCTGCGCTTCTTCGCGCCGTTTGCCGATCTTCGGGCGTACGCCGATCACCTGGATGGCGATGTTGCCGATCTCGAAGCCCTCGGCGCGGACGATGCGGGCGGCTTCCGCCAGGAGGGTGACGCCGGCGGCGCCGGACCATTCGGGGCGCGAGGTGCCGAAGTGCGCGCCGAGGTCGCCGACGCCGGCCGCGGAGAAAAGGGCGTCGCAGGCGGCGTGCGCGGCGACGTCGCCGTCGGAGTGGCCGGCGAGACCGTCCTCGCCCTCCCAGAGCAGGCCGGCGCACCACAGCTCGCGCCCGGCCTCGAAGGCGTGCACGTCGGTGCCGATTCCCACGAGCGGGATGACGGGGCCGGCGGCGCCCGCCGCGGCGGACTCCTCGGAACCTGCGGGGCTAGTACGCATCGGTGGCCCTCCTGCGGGCGAGTACGGCCTCGGCGAGGACCAGGTCGAGCGGACGGGTGACCTTGAAGGCCTCTTCGTGGCCGGGGACCACCATGACGGTGATGCCGAGCTGTTCCACCATTCCGGCGTCGTCGGTGGCGCCCTCGCCGTTGACGGCGATGGTCTCGTGCGCGCGGACGAGGGTGTCGAGGTCGAAGCCCTGCGGGGTCTGCACGGCGCGCAGCCGGGCCCGCTCGGGGGTGGCGACGACCGGCTCGGGCTCGCCGGGCTTGCCGGGCTCGACCTCCTTGACGGTGTCGGCCAGCGGCAGGGCCGGCACCACGGCGGGCGAGCCGTCGCGTACGGCCTCGACGACGGAGTCGACGGTGTCCACGGGGACGAGCGGGCGGGCCGCGTCGTGGATGAGGACGGAGGTGATGTCCGCGGGGAGCGCGGCGAGGCCGGCGCGTACGGATTCCTGGCGGGTTTCGCCGCCGGGGACGACCAGGATCTCGGTCCGGTCGGGCAGGGCGTGCTCGTCGACGAGCCGGCGTACCTCGGCGGCGCCGTCGGGCGGGGCGACGACGACCACGAGGGAGACGGCCCGGGAGCGGGCCATCGCGCGGACGGCGTGGATGAGCATGGGGGTGCCGCCGAGGGCCCGCAGGGCCTTGGGGGCGCCGGGACCGAGGCGTACCCCGCGGCCGGCGGCCGGGATCACCGCGGCGGTGCGGTGGGGGCGCGTTTCGTCAGACATCAGTAGCTCCGAGCCAGGTTTGTGACTTCGGCCGACATGGGTATGGCCTGAAGGGTGCCGGGTGCGACGCCCTCGCCCCTTCCGTGACGACCGGTCGAGCAGGCTGTCCGGACCCGGCACGCCGGTGGAAAAAAGACCGGTGGAAAAAAGATGTGGGTGCAGACATGCCGCAGCGCCCGGCAACAGCCCTCTCGTGGAGGAGAGGGCGTGTCATCGGGCACCGCGGCACAACCGTGTGAACGCTGTTTTCCTGGGCGGCACGCCGCGTCAGGACGCGAGAACCTCGTCGAGGAGGGCTTCCGCCTTGTCCTCGTTGGTGTTCTCGGCGAGCGCGAGCTCGCTCACCAGGATCTGGCGCGCCTTCGCGAGCATGCGCTTCTCGCCCGCGGAAAGCCCGCGCTCACGCTCACGACGCCACAGGTCACGCACCACTTCGGCGACCTTGATGACATCGCCAGAAGCGAGCTTCTCCAGATTTGCCTTGTAGCGCCGGGACCAGTTCGTCGGCTCTTCGGCGTACGGTGCACGCAGCACCTCGAAGACCCGGTCCAGCCCGTCCTGGCCGACTACGTCGCGAACGCCGACGAACTCCGCATTGTCCGCAGGCACACGAACCGTCAGGTCGCCCTGGGCGACCTTGAGCACCAAGTAGGTCTTGTCCACGCCTTTGATCTGGCGAGTTTCGATGGCCTCGATCAGCGCGGCCCCGTGATGGGGATAGACCACGGTGTCGCCAACCTTGAACGTCATGTGACAGGTACCCCTTCCGTGGCTATCCAGGGTAACACGAGAACTGACTGTTATGAATGGCGTTTTCGCAGGTCAGGGCACATCTCGGGGCTTGACAACAGCGACACGAACGTGCTGCGAAGGGCTTCCGGAGGGGGGTATTCGCAGGTCGGAGCCGCTGTGCGGACCGGGCGAAACGGCCACGTTACACCCCGGTGAGGGCCCCACCCCTGTGACGTACGTCCCGTTTTGCCGGTTTCGAAGCCGGGAAACCGAACTACTCCGTTCGACTGGCGACCACCCGTACGGAGCGGTTCCGGCCCAATCCGGAATTGATCACCGGGGGCCGTTCGAAGGAATCCCGGAATTGATCACGGCAGGTCCGGCGGGCGATATGCGGGCGGCACATGATCGGCAGATGAACGGCGCGGGAAGTATCCGGCAGGAAGACGGCCGGAAGGACCGCCGGAAGGGCGCACGGAAGAGCGGACGGAATGGAAGATCGCGGGGCCGGTGCAGGGCGGCCCGTGCCCTGCGGAGGGTCGGGTGCGGGGGCGGGGCGGCGGCTCGGTAACCTAAGCGCGCTGACACACCCTTAGGACGGCTTTACCTCGGCCGCCCTGGGACTGCCCACCCTTCCGTTCCGTACGTCCAAGGAGTTGCCGCCGCCGTGAGCCGCAGCCTTCGACGCGGCGCCCTCGCCGCCACCGCCGTCGTGTTCTCGATCGCCTCGCTGGCCGCTTGCGGTGCAGGCAGCAACGCGGAGACGCTCCAGATCAAGCCGGACAACGCCGCCGTCACCAAGGGCGACATCAAGATCCAGAACGCGCTGGTGATCACCAAGGGCGAGAAGGAGAAGAAGGGCCCGGCCGCGGTCTCCGCGACGGTCTTCAACACCGGCGAAACGCCGCAGACCCTCGACGCCATCACCCTCCCGGGTGGCAAGTCCAAGGTCGTCCTGAAGGGCGCCGAGGGCGCGGCCGGCAAGGTCACCGTGCCGGCCGGCGGCTCCGTGGTCATCGGCGGCAAGGGCAACCCCTCCGCCGTGATCGAGGGCGGCGAGGCCGTGCAGAACGGCAACGCGCAGAGCGTCGTCTTCCAGCTGAGCAAGGCGGGCGACGTCGAGCTCGAGGCGTTCGTCGTCCCGGGCACCGGCATGTACGCGGGCTTCGGCCCGACCGAGGCCCCGGCCGCGGCCCCCGGCGCCGCCCCGTCGGGCAGCCCCTCGGGCACGCCGTCGGGCAGCCCGTCCGGCTCCCCGGCCACGACCCCGTCGGGCGCCGCTTCGGGCACCCCGTCGGGCGCGGCCTCGGGTTCGCCGTCGGGTTCCCCCTCGCACAGCGCCGGCCACTGATCCGGTAGCACCACGTACGAAAGGGCCCCCCTCCGCTCCGGCGGAGGGGGGCCCTTTCGTATACGACGGCGATGCGATCTGACGGCTACGGACTACGGCTCGGGGCGCAACCGCCGAAGGCCACGGCCTACGGCCTACGGCTCGAACTTGTAGCCCAGACCACGGACCGTGACCAGGTAGCGCGGCGCGCCCGGGTCCGGCTCGAGCCCCACCCCACGTGCGCCCCTCGCACCGATCGGCCCCAGGGGCCTCCCGGGCTTCGGGACGCTGCGCCGGCCTCCGACCGGCCACGCGCAGCCAGAGCCCCCGCAACCGCCGGAGGCTACGGCCTACGGCTCGAACTTGTAGCCCAGACCACGGACCGTGACCAGGTAGCGCGGCGCGCCCGGGTCCGGCTCGATCTTGGCGCGGAGGCGCTTCACGTGGACGTCCAGGGTCTTGGTGTCGCCGACGTAGTCCGCGCCCCAGACCCGGTCGATCAGCTGCATGCGGGTCAGTACGCGGCCCGCGTTGCGCAGCAGCATCTCGAGCAGGTCGAACTCCTTCAGGGGGAGGTCCACCTTGGCTCCGGCGACGGTGACCACGTGGCGGTCGACGTCCATCCGTACGGGGCCGGCCTCCAGCGCGGCCGGGGTGACCTCCTCCGGCTCGCCGCGGCGGCGCAGGACCGCGCGGATGCGGGCGACCAGCTCCCGCGAGGAGAAGGGCTTCGTGACGTAGTCGTCGGCTCCTATCTCCAGCCCGACGACCTTGTCGATCTCGCTGTCCTTGGCCGTCACCATGATGACGGGGACGTTGGAGCGGCCGCGCAGCTGCCGGCAGACCTCCGTGCCGGGCAGGCCGGGGAGCATCAGGTCGAGGAGGACGAGGTCGGCGCCGTTGCGCTCGAACTCGTCGAGCCCGTCGGGCCCGGTCGCGGCGATGGCGACCTCGAAGCCCTCCTTGCGGAGCATGTAGGACAGGGCGTCGCTGAAGGATTCCTCATCCTCGACGACGAGCACTCGGGTCACGGAAGGACCTCCAGGGCAGGGATGGCTGGCGTGGTTCTTTGAGGAGGGTGGTTCAGGCAGGGGTGGGGTGGCTGGGTGCGGGGGCGGGCTCCGCGGCCGGGCCGGCCGTGGATGCCGGAGCCGGAGCGGCTGCTTCCGGCAGGCGCAGGGTGAACGTGGAGCCCTGACCCTCCGAGCTCCATACGGACACCTCCCCGCCGTGCGAGGCCGCTACGTGCTTCACGATCGCAAGGCCGAGGCCGGTTCCTCCCGTGGCACGGGAGCGGGCCGGGTCCACGCGGTAGAAGCGCTCGAAGATGCGCTCGCGGTCCTTTTCCGGGATGCCGATGCCCTGGTCGGTCACGGCGATCTCGATCAAGTCTCCCCCAGGTGCCGCGACCCTGCGTCCGGCTATGCCGACGCGGGTGCGGGCGGGGCTGTAGTTGACGGCGTTCTCGACCAGGTTCCCGAGGGCTGCCGCGAGCTGGCCGCGGTTGCCCCAGACGCGCAGGTCGGCGGTGCCGCCCGAGGCCATGATGATCTGCTTGGAGGACGCCGTGTGGCGGCAGCGGTCGATGGCTTCGGCCACCAGGGTGTCCACCCGTACGGGCTCCGCGTCCTCGAGCGGGTCGTCGTTCTGTACCCGGGAGAGGTCGATGAGCTCCTGCACGAGGTTGATCAGGCGGGTGGCCTCGATCTGCATGCGGCCGGCGAAGCGGCTGACCGCCTCGGGGTCGTCCGAGGCGTCCATGACGGCCTCGGACAGCAGGGAGATGGCCCCGACCGGCGTCTTCAGCTCGTGCGACACGTTCGCGACGAAGTCGCGCCGTACGGCCTCGATTCGGCGGGCCTCGGTGAGGTCCTCGACCAGGAGCAGGACGAGCCGGGAGCCGAGGGGGGCGACGCGCGCCGAGACCGCGAGGGCCTCGCCGCGGCCGGTGCCGCGCCGGGGAAGGTCGAGCTCGACCTGGCGTATCTCCCCGTCGCGGCGGGTGTCGCGGGCCATGTGGAGCATGGGCTCGACGGCCAGTTTGCCGCCGCGTACGAGCCCGAGGGCGTAAGCGGCGGACGAGGCCTTGACGACGGCGTCCCCCTCGTCGAGTACGACGGCGGAGGAGCGGAGCACGGAGAGGACGGTGTCCACGCCGGGCGGGAGCACCGCATTGATGTCGGGGCGCATGGAGCTCCGGGTGGGGCGGGCTTGGTCGCGCTCGCTCCAGCGGAACGCCAGCATCGCGATCACACCGGTGCAAAGACCGGCGATCGCTGCAGCTGCGGCGACCGCCGCGTTCACGTCCATGCATCCAGGTTAAGCAGGCACGACGGCACTTCCACAGCCGTTCGGGGGGCACCTCGAACAGTCGTCGCCCAGAGTTCACCGTGGCGACGGGGTTGATTCACTTGTGATGCCGGAGTCGGACGCGTTTGCGGCCCACCGTGTCAACGTGGGGGCATGAGGCCGCCCCGGCCCGGCCCGTGGGGCAAGAGGCAGTAGGCAAGAGAGGGACAACCCATGCGTGACGCGTACCACGAGGAACTGGACTCGATCGGAGAAGGCCTGGTCGAGATGGCACGGCTCGTCGGTTCCGCGATCGGGCGGGCCACGACGTCCATGCTCGACGCCGATCTGAAGCTCGCCGAGAGTGTCATCGCCGCCGACCAGAAGGTCGACGACCTCCAGCACGACCTGGAGGCCCGTGCCATCGCGCTGCTCGCGCGCCAGCAGCCCGTCGCCACCGACCTGCGCATCGTGGTGACCTCGCTGCGCATGTCCGCCGACCTGGAGCGCTCGGGCGACCTGGCCCAGCACGTGGCGAAGCTGGCCCGGCTGCGCTTCCCCGACACGGCGGTGCCGCGCGACCTGCACGCGACCATCCTGGAGATGGGGCAGCTGGCGCAGCGCCTGATGGCGAAGGCGGCCGAGGTCATCATCACGAAGGACGTCGACCTGGCGCTCCAGCTGGAGCAGGACGACGACGAGATGGACCAGCTGCACCGCACGCTGTTCCAGCACCTGATGGACGACCGCTGGAAGCACGGCATCGAGACCGCGGTGGACGTGACCCTGCTGGGCCGCTACTACGAGCGCTTCGCGGACCACGCGGTGTCGGTGGCCAAGCGCGTGGTCTACCTGGTGACGGGCGAGCACGCGGACGAGCTGCAGGCTCCGACGCAGGTCGACGGCGTCTGAGCCGTTCTGCCCCCGTGCGCCGTTGACGCGCCGGTGCGGCTGGGCATGAATGAGGGCGAAGGCAGTAAGAGGCACGGAAAGCAGAAGACGCCACGCACTCCGCCTGCGAGGAGGATCCATGCCCGATTCCCCCGTCCCCATCACCCCGGACCACGAGCAGCAGCCCCGGCCCGAACCCCTGCGGCTCCCGCTGCTCGCGGCCTGCGGCTGCGGCTCGGGCTGCGGCTGCGGCTGCCAGTCCGGCGCGCCCTGCCAGTGCGGCGGCTGACCCCGCCCGGCATCCCGTACGTGAAGGGCCCCGACCGCATCCGTCGGCCGGGGCCCTTCACGTGCCCTGCGCGGCTCCGGGTCCGCCGCCCGCCCGGGGGCGGACCCGGGATCCCCGTCATGCGGGGCGGGGGACGGGCTCGCCCTTGAGGTGCGGGCCGTTGTCGGTCGGAGGCCGGTTGTCCTGGGCGCCCGGCTAGTCCGTCACATCGCGTTCCGCAGGCGTGACGCACTTGCCGTCGCCCTCCCAGGCGTCACGCCAGACGTACCCCGACTGGCACTGGTTGCTCCCCGGCTGACGGTTGGGGTTCCAGGCATGCGCCTCGTCACGCTCTGCCGACGTGACGCAGAGGCCGTCGCCATCGAAACTGTCACGCCAGACGTAGCCCGGCTGGCAGTGGTTGCGCCCGGGCTCGCGGTTGGGATCGTCGGCGCGGACGCCGGTGACCGGGGACCGGACCGGCGGCCCGGTCGCCGCGGATGCCGGCAGCGCGACGGCTCCGGAGATGAACGCTGCCGCGGTGAGGGCCACCCGAAGCGCGTGATGCGGCGCCGCTTGGACGTGGCGGGGGCCGGGTGTGAAGGTCGTGGGACATGGGTGCTCCTTGAGAGTCTGCGTCCGGCGGGAGAGGCAGCCGGATCCGTGCCCGGTCACGGCGTGACCAGACCTCAAGTACGCGCGAGGCGGGCCTTCCCGTCATGACACGGATGTACGTGACTTGACGGGAGGCAGCAAACCGGAACAGCGAAAAGCCCCCTGCCGGCGGGGAAACTGCTGGCAGGAGGCTGTTCCGTGGGTCAGGGTTACTTCTTGCCCTGGTTCTTGACGGCCTCGATGGCGGCCGCGGCGGCGGCCGGGTCGAGGTAGGTGCCGCCCGGGTTGAGGGGCTTGAAGTCGGCGTCCAGCTCGTAGGAGAGCGGGATGCCGGTCGGGATGTTGAGGCCCGCGATGTCGGCGTCGGAGATGCCGTCCAGGTGCTTGACCAGCGCGCGGAGGCTGTTGCCGTGCGCGGCTACCAGGACGGTGTGGCCGTCGAGGAGGTCCGGGACGATCGAGTCGTACCAGTAGGGGAGCATGCGGACGACGACGTCCTGGAGGCACTCGGTGCGCGGGCGCAGCTCCGGCGGGATCGACGCGTAGCGCGGGTCCTCGGACTGGGAGAACTCCGTACCGTCCTCGAGGGCCGGCGGCGGGGTGTCGTACGAGCGGCGCCACAGCATGAACTGCTCCTCGCCGAACTCGGCGAGGGTCTGGGCCTTGTCCTTGCCCTGGAGCGCACCGTAGTGGCGCTCGTTCAGGCGCCACGAGCGGTGGACCGGGATCCAGTGGCGGTCGGCGGACTCCAGGGCGAGCTGCGCGGTGCGGATCGCGCGCTTCTGGAGGGACGTGTGGACCACGTCGGGGAGCAGGCCGGCGTCCTTGAGCAGCTCACCGCCGCGGACCGCCTCCTTCTCGCCCTTCTCGTTGAGATTGACGTCCACCCAGCCGGTGAACAGGTTCTTCGCGTTCCACTCGCTCTCGCCGTGACGGAGGAGGATCAGCTTGTACGGTGCGTCGGCCATGCGTACGAGCCTAATGGACGCGCGGGGGCGCCCGCGCGCGGTGTCCACGGCCGTGGATTGACGGTGCGCGTCAATCCGGTGGCCTTCGCAGACCCCCCACCCGTAGGGTGCGGTGAGCAGGAGAGCCACTTACATCGCCGGGGGGATTCCGTATGTCCGTTGCCAGTCTCAGACGGGCGGCGCGCGAGAGCGTGTCGGGGCTGCCGCGGGAGTTCTGGTGGCTGTGGACCAGCACGCTGGTCAACCGGCTCGGGGCCTTCGTCGCCACGTTCATCACCTTGTACCTGACCGTGGACCGGGGCTATTCGGCCTCCTTCGCGGGACTCGTGGTGGCGTTGCACGGGCTCGGCGGGGTGATCTCCTCGCTCGTCGCGGGCGTGATGACCGACCGGCTGGGCCGGCGCCCGACGCTGATGGCGGCTCAGGCTTCGACGGCGTTCTCGGTGGCGCTGCTCGGCTTCATGGAGCACCCGGCGGCCATCGCGGCGGTGGCGCTGCTGGTCGGTATGACCTCGAACGCCTCGCGCCCCGCGGTGCAGGCGATGATGGCGGACATCGTCCGGCCGCAGGACCGGGTCCGGGCCTTCGCGCTGAACTACTGGGCGATCAACCTCGGCTTCGCCGTCTCGGCGACGGTGGCGGGCTTCGTCGCCGAGTACAGCTACCTCGCCGGGTTCCTCGGCGAGGCGGCGCTGACGCTGGTCTGCGCGGTGCTGGTGTACGTGAAGCTGCCGGAGTCGCGGCCGGAGCGGACCGCCGCGGAGAAGGCCGCCGCCGAACCGGAGATCGGGCTCGGGAGCGTGCTGCGGGACGGGCGCTTCATGGGCGTGGTCGGGCTGTCGTTCCTGATCTCGCTGATCTTCATGCAGGGGTCGTTCGGACTGCCGCTGGCCATGGGCACGGGCGGCTTCTCCGCCGGGGACTACGGGCTGGTCATCGCCGCCAACGGGGTGCTGATCGTGCTGCTGCAGATCCCGGTGACCCGGTTCATCGAGCAGGGCGACCCGCAGAAGCTGCTGGTGGTCTCGGCGCTGCTGGCCGGGTACGGGTTCGGGCTGACGGCCTTCGCCGGCTCGGTGTGGAGCCTGGGACTGACCGTCTGCGTGTGGACGCTGGCCGAGATCATCAACTCCCCGACCCAGATGGGCCTGGTCGCCCGGCTCTCCCCGCTGCACGGGCGCGGCCGCTACCAGGGCATGTACACGATGTCCTGGGCGGTGGCCTCGCTGCTGGCTCCGCTGATGGCCGGGTTCATGATCGACCAGTGGGGCGCGGGCTGGCTCTGGGCGTCCATGGCGCTGCTGGGCACGGTGGCGGCGCTGGGCTACTGGCTGCTGATGCGGAACCTGGCCGAGAACGAGCCCGCGTCCGTGGTCTCGGCATCGGCTGCGGCCCCGGCAGCCGTCGAGGCCTAGAGCGGGTGCTGCCCCGCCGTACGAAGCCTCCGCGCGCGCGGAGGCTTCGTACGTACAGGGCGTGCTGCGCTCAGGACGACGGCTGCGTCAGGTGCTTGAAGGCGTCCAGGTTGTACGTCGGCTCGCCGCGCGAGACGCGCCATTCGTACTCGCGGCGGATCGCGCTCGCGAAGCCCAGCTCCAGCAGGGTGTTGAAGGCTCCGTCCGCCGCCTCCAGGACCGTGCCGAGCAGCCGGTCCAGGTCCTCCGGGGTGACCACGGACAGCGGGAGCCGGGCCGTCAGGTAGACGTCGCCGAGGGCGTCGACCGCGTAGGCCATCCCGTACAGCTTGAGGTTGCGCTCCAGCAGCCAGCGGTGGACGCCCGCCTCGTTCTCGTCGGGGTGCCTGATGACGAAGGCGTTCACCGACAGGGAGTGCCGGCCGGCCCGGACCGAGCAGGTGGTGCTCAGTTTGCGGGTGCCGGGGAGCTGGACCACGTACGAGCCCGGCTCCGGGCTCTCCCATGCGAGTCCGGCCTCGGCGAGGGTGCTCTCGATGATCGCGGTGGTGTCGGCGGTGTCAGCGTCAGCCATGGTGGGAGCGTACGCGACGGCGGTGATCATGCATGGCTGCGGTGTACACGTCGGCCGTGCCGCTCGCCGCCGTGTCCCAGCCGAAGAACTGCGCGTGCCGCGCGGCCTCGCCGCCCATCCGGCCCGCGAGCCCCGGGTCGTCCACGAAGCGCCGCAGCTCCCGTGCGTAGTCCACCGGGTCGTGCCCGGGTACGAGGATGCCCGTCACCCCGTCGTTGACGGCGACCGGCAGCCCGCCGACCTCGGCGGCCAGCACCGGTGTGCCGGTGGCCTGGGCCTCGATCGCGACGAGCCCGAAGGACTCGCTGTACGAGGGCATGACCAGCACGGACGCCGCCCGGAACCAGTCGGCGAGCGCGTCCTGGCGGACCGGCGGGTGGAAGTGGACGAGGTCGGCGATGCCGAGCTTCGCCGCGAGCTTCTGCAGCCCCTCCGGCTTGGCCAGGCCGCTGCCGCTGGGGCCGCCGACGACGGGGACGAAGAGGTGGCGGCGCAGCGAGGGGTCCCGGTCGACGAGCTCGGCGACCGCGCGCAGCAGGATGTCGGGGGCCTTGAGCGGCTGGATCCGGCCGGCGAAGAGCGGGATGACGGCGTCCTGCGGCAGGCCGAGGCGGGCCCGGGCGGCGGCCCGGCCGTCGGCGACGGTGAAGCGGTCGAGGTTCACGCCGGGGTGGACGACGGCGACCTTGCCGGGGTCGGCGTCGTAGTGCCGGACCAGCTCGTCGGCCTCTTCGGTGGTGTTCGCGATGAGCCGGTCGGCGGCGGCCACGATCTGGGTCTCGCCGATGACGCGGGCGGCGGGTTCGGGCGTGTCGCCCTCGGCCAGCGCGGCGTTCTTGACCTTGGCCATGGTGTGCATGGCGTGGACGAGGGGGACGCCCCAGCGCTCGGCGGCGAGCCAGCCCACGTGGCCGGAGAGCCAGTAATGGGAGTGGACGAGGTCGTAGTAGCCGGGCCGGTGGCCGGCCCAGGCCTGCATGACGCCGTGGGTGAAGGCGCACAGCTGGGCCGGGAGCTCCTCCTTGGCGAGGCCTTCGTACGGGCCCGCGTCCACGTGCCGTACGAGGACCCCGGGGGCCAGCTCGACCACGGACGGGAGGCCGCCCTCGGTGGCGCGGGTGAATATCTCGACCTCGATGTTGATCGCGGCGAGGCGCTTGGCCAGCTCCACGATGTACACGTTCATACCGCCGGCGTCGCCGGTGCCGGGCTGGTGCAGCGGTGAGGTGTGCACGCTGAGCATGGCGACGCGGCGCGGCTTGCGGTGGTGGCCGACGGCCGGCAGGCGCAGGCGGGGCGGCTCGTGGCGGGTGCCGCGGGCGGCGGCGATCCGGCCGCTGAGACTGCCGCCGAGGCGGGACACGTACTGACTCAAGAGAGCAGTTCCTCTCGCTCGGACGGCGGCGTGCTGGACGGTACGGGCAGGGGCAGGGCACGGCGGACGGAGCGCGCGGGGCGCCCTCCAAGGAGTGCAACCCGGACGGCCGTGTCCCGCATTCCGGGAGCCGGTGTTTTTTCCTCGGTGTTTGCCGCGCGGTCTGCCCTCTTTTCATCCGGCGGGGGCCCTCCGCTTACGCTCGGCGCATGTCCTCCCGCTCCGCCCCGCCCCCGCGCCGCCCTGTGGGCACGGTGACCCGCGGGACGACGAACCCGAACCGGCTGCGCCGGATGGACCGCTGGATCGCGGCCACGCACGGGGCGGTGCTGCGGCGCTCGCAGGCGCCGGTCGCGGTGGACCTCGGCTACGGGGCCGCGCCGTGGACGGCGGTGGAGCTGCTGGGGCGGCTGCGGGAGGCGGCGCCCGGGGTGCGGGTGGTCGGCATCGAGATCGAGCCGGCGCGGGTCGCGGCGGCGAAGCCGTACGAGCGCGAGGGGCTCAGCTTCCGGCACGGCGGGTTCGAGGTGCCGCTGGAGGGCGGGGCCCGGCCGGCGCTGATCCGCGCGGCGAACGTGCTGCGCCAGTACGACGAGGAGCAGGTGGCGGCGGTGTGGGAGCGGCTGTGTGCGCGCCTGGCCCCGGACGGGCTGCTCGTCGAGGGGACCTGTGACGAGATCGGGCGGCGTCATGTGTGGGTTGCGCTGGGGCCCGAGGGGGCGCGCACGGTGACGTTCGCGACCCGGCTGGGTTCCCTCGAGCGCCCTTCGGACCTGGCGGAGCGGCTGCCGAAGGCGCTCATCCACCGCAATGTGCCGGGCGAGCCGGTGCATGCGTTCCTGCGCGACTTCGACCGGGCGTGGGCGGCGGCGGCCCCATACGCCTCGTACGGGGCGCGTCAGCGCTGGATCCGGACGGCGCGGGCGCTGGCCGCGGACTGGCCGCTGGCGGACGGGCCGGGGCGGTGGCGGCAGGGGGAACTGACGGTGCGTTGGGAGGCGTTGCGCCCGGCGGGGTGAATGTGGCGGTGCGGGGAACCGGTTGCCGGGGTGGCCCGTTGAGCCGTCGGGATGTGTGTGGGGGACTGAGGAAGATCGGGATGACACCCGTGAGGGTGTTGGAATTCACCGACTCGTGGCACCATCCCGAAGGCAGTGCAAAGTTACTGACGAATAGTCAGATGTGATGTCGGATCCGGTGCGGATCCGGCGTCGGGTCGGACTCGGGGCACCTTGGGGGGACCATGGGGACCGTGGAGCGTAGGCGGCGCAGCGGTGCGTCCGCTCTCACGCTGCTGTGTGCGACGGCGCTGCTCGCCGTGGCGGGCATGAGCGGTGTGGCGCAGGCGGCGCCACTGCCGGAGCCGGGCGCCAAGTCCCTTGAGCAGGTGCGCAAGGAGATCGACGAGCTGTACCGCCAGGCGGGCACGGCGACGGACGCCTACAACCTCGCCGAGGGCGAGGCCAAGGCCCAGTCCGCCAAGATCGTCGAGATCGCGAAGCAGGTGGTGGCGGGGCAGGACCGGATCACGGCCCTCAAGAACCGCGCGGGGGCCGCCGCGCGCGCCCAGTACCGCTCGGGCGGGATGCCGGCCGGCGCGCAGCTGGCGCTGAGCAGCAGCCCGAGCCAGTTCCTCGACGGGGCGGACCGGATCCGCCGGGGCGAGAAGGCCGCCACGGACCTGATGTCCGAAATGAACCGCACGCAGAGCGACTTGCAGCAGTACGCGAAGGACGCGAGCGCGCAGTGGGAGAAGCTCGAAGCCAACCGGATCAAGCAGGAGACCTCGAAGAAGCAGATCGAGCAGAAGATCAAGGCGGCGGAGGCGCTGGAGAGCAAGCTCCAGGCCGAGGAGAAGGCCCGGCTGATCCAGCTCGAGCAGGAGGCGCAGTACAAGGCGCAGTCGGCATGGCTGTCGACGGGCGTGCTGAAGGAGATCAACAGCTCGGCGTCGGAGTCGGGGAAGAGGGCGATCCAGTACGCCACGGCGCAGATGGGCAAGCCGTACGTGTGGGGCGCCGAGGGCCCGGACTCGTTCGACTGCTCCGGCCTCACCTCGCAGGCCTGGCGGGCGGCGGGCAAGGGCATCCCGCGCACCTCGCAGGAGCAGCTGCGGCTGCTGCCGAAGGTCGCGATCAAGGACATGCGGCCGGGTGACCTGATCATCTACTTCGACGACGCCAGCCATGTCGGGATGTACGTGGGCGACGGCGCGATCGTCCACGCCCCCCGCCCGGGCCGCAACGTCACCCTGACGGGCGCGGGCTCGATGCCGATCAAGGCAGTGGTCCGCCCGGACGCATAACCGCACCCGGCGGGCTGCGGCCACCGGCCGTGAGGGATCCGCGACGCGGAGTGGGAAAGGCCGTGGCGGAGGGAACCCGCGGGGGGTTCCGGACGTCTCGCTGGGCGGGACGGCTACGGCCTCCGTCGTGACGTTGGTCATTCAGTGGTCAGTCAGTGAGGCGCATTCCCCCGCGATAACGGCATATGACGGCGGCCCTGTCCCGGAACACCATTCCGTTCTGCGGCCACCGACCGCTAGGGTCTGCCGGACGCACCCTCGGGGGGAGGGAAGGAACCGGAGACGATGGCCGTACCCGTACCGCGGCAGAGGGAGACCCCCGCCACGGAGAGCGCCCAGGCCGCTCAGCTGCCCGCAGCCCCGCACGCCACCGCACCCCAGGCGTCCCTGACCCTGCTGGTGATCGAGGACGACCCCGCCGGCGGGCTCACCGTGCCCGAGATCCTCGACGCCGACCGGCACCGCATCCGGCTCCGCACCGCCCGCAACCTCACCGAGGCCGCGCGCCTGCTCACCCACGACGTGCACTGCATCCTGCTGGACCTCTCCCTCCCCGGGACGGGGTCCACCGCAGGCGGCGGCTCGCGTACCGCGGTCGTCGACCAGCTGGACACCCTCCGCGAGGTGCTCCGGATCGCGCCCCGCCACGCCGTCCTCGTCCTCACCGCCGAGGCCGACGCCGAGCGCGCCGCCGAGGCCGTCCGGGTCGGCGCGCAGGACTTCCTCTTCCGGGACGAGCTGGACGGCCGCCTCCTCAGCCGGGCGATCCGCTACGCCGTGGAGAGAAAGCGGGCGGACATCGCCCAGTACAAGCTCGCAGAATCGAAACTTCGGGCCCAGGAGAACGCCCGCCTCGAGCGCGGCCTGCTCCCCAACCCCCTCCTCGAGGGGTCGGACCTCCGCTTCGCCGCCCGCTACCGCCCCGGCCGCAGCCGCGCCCTCCTCGGCGGGGACTTCTACGACACCGTCCGCACCCCCGACGGCACCGTCCACGCGATGATCGGCGACGTCTGCGGCCACGGCCCCGACGAGGCCGCCCTCGGCGTCGAACTCCGCATCGCCTGGCGCGCCCTGACCCTGGCCGGCCTGTGCGGGGACGACCTGCTGGCCACCCTCCAGGAGGTCCTGGAGGTGGAGCGCCCCTGCGAGGAGATCTTCGCGACCCTGTGCACGGTGGACATCTCCCCCGATGGCCGCCGCGCGGGCCTGTGCCTGGCCGGCCATCCGGCGCCGCTGATATCCCGGCCGGGCCGCCGCGCGCAGCTGCTCCCGTACGAGAACAGCGGGCCGGCGCTCGGCCTGCTGCCCAAGGCCCGCTGGCCCCGCCGCCAGGTCGAGCTGGGCGGCACCTGGAGCCTGATGCTCTACACCGACGGCCTGATCGAGGGCCGCATCGGCGAGGGCAAGGAGCGGCTCGGGCAGGACGGCATGGTCGAGATGATCAACCGGCACCTCGGCGACGGCCTGAGCGGCGAGAGCCTGCTGGAGGCCTCCGTCACCGAGGCCCGGCGCCTCAACGGCGGCGAGCTCACCGACGACGTGGCCGTGGTCCTGCTCTCCCGCTCGGAGGGTTAGCCGAGGGTCAACCGGGGGGCTCAGCGCCCGCCGTTGTACGGGCCGTACGGGCCGTCGCTGCTGCTGCCGCCCTTGCGCCGGCCGCCACCGCCGCCGCCCGAGACCTGCTTGAGGGCCGGGCGTACGTCGACGAAGAACACGATGGTGGCCACGAGGCCGGCGATCTCCAGGAACAGCATCCCCAGGAAGAAGTCCACCACCACGGTGACCCCGAGGATGACCAGCCAGAACGTCTTGGTCTGCTTGTCGGCGGCGCGGTACGCGTCCTCCCGCGCCAGCAGCGCGAAGACGAAGGCCACGACGGCGAGTGCCAGCATGGCGAACCCGAGCAACGGGAGCACGCCGTTATCGAACCCGTTCATCAACATCGCCTCGACCGCCTTCTCACGCCTCGCACGCCTGATGCCGCCTGCCTCCACGCTACCGGCAGAGCGGCCCTCGCAGACAACAACGGGCCGGACACCCCGCTGGTGCCCGGCCCGCCGTCACGGAAACCGCTTCCGGTCCGCGATTCAGCTCTCGTCGCCCGCCATTGCGGCGGCCTTCTTCGTGTTGTTCCTGCGCGCCGCGGCCTTGCGGGCGGCGGGCTTCTCCTCATCGGAGCCCGCGGCCTCGGCCGAGGCGTCGGCGGCGGGCGCCTGCGCCGGCTCCTGCTTCGGCTCCTGCTTCGGCTCGACGGCGACCGCGATGTCGACGATCTCCTCGGAGACCTCGCCCCGCCAGGTCCGTACGGCCTGCTCGCCGTGCTCGGCGACCTTGTCGTAGGTCTCCTTGGCACGCACGGCGTACTCGGCGGCCACGCCGACCCCGCGCAGCGCCAGGTCCTGCGCGGTCTCCCCGAGCTTCTTCGGGTCGATCGCGGTCAGCACCTCGGCGAACTTGGCGGTGACCGCCTCCTGCGCCTCCCTGGCCTTCTCCTGCACGATCTTCGGGTCGGTGTTCTTCACGGCCTCGATGCGTGCGGGTGCCTCGGCGCGCAGCTGCTCGATGAGCCCGGGCACCTTCTTCGCCTGCTGCACCGCGAGATCGGCGGTGCCGGCGGCGAAGTAGAGCGGAGTCGGGTCGGTGAGGGTCTTCTTCAGGTCATCGGCGATGGCCATGTGGCTGGTCCTCCCGGATCAACAGTTCAGTTCGTAGGGTGCATGTCGGTGTCGTCGTCCGCGTCGGCCAGGTCGGCCTCGGTCGCATTCTCCTTGCGGAACGAGTCGTAGATCTGGAGCAGCACCTGCTTCTGCCGCTCGTTGATGGACGGGTCGCCGAGTATCGCGGCCCGCGTCTCCACCTCGTCGCGATCCCGCTCGTCGAGGATCCCGGCCTGGACGTACAGCGTCTCCGCGGAGATCCGCAGCGCCTTGGCGAGCTGCTGCAGGATGTCCGCGCTCGGCTTGCGCAGCCCGCGCTCGATCTGGCTCAGGTACGGATTCGACACCCCCGCCGCGTCGGCCAGCTGCCGCAGCGAGAGCTGAGCCTGCCGCCGCTGCTCGCGGAGGTACTCGCCGAGATTTCCGACGTTGAGCGATGCCATGCCTCGATCCTGCCGGACTCTGCTAACTATTGCAAGCGCATGCTTGCAAAATCACCCACCGGCGCGCGGCTGGTTGAAGCGCAGCATGTTGCCGGCCGGGTCGCGGAAGGCGCAGTCGCGGACCCCGTACGGCTGATCGATCGGCTCCTGGAGCACCTCGCCGCCGGCGGCCCGGATGCGCTCGAAGGCGGCATCGACGTCGTCGGTGGAGAAGATCACGCCGCGCAGCATGCCCTTGGCCAGCAGCTCGGCCATCACCTGCTTGTCGGCCGGCGAGGCGTTCGGGTTCGCGGCCGGCGGTTCGAGGACGATCTCCACGTCCGGCTGCGCGGGTGAGCCGATGGTCACCCAGCGCATCCCCTCGAACGCCACGTCGTTGCGGACCTCCATGCCGAGGGCGTCGCGGTAGAAGGCGAGCGCCCTGTCGTGGTCGTCGACGGCGATGAAGCACTGGGACAGCTTGATCTCCATGCCATCGACGCTACGGGCGGGCGCCGGTTTCCGCTTCTCCGCCCGCGACCGTTCCGTTTCTGACCGGCCGGGTGTGGATCTTGGCGATGCATGCCGGGATGGCCGCGCCGGGGTCGTGGCGGCGGGCCCGGTAGGCGCTCGGGGTCTCGCCGACCAGCTCGGTGAAGCGGGAGCTGAACGACCCCAGCGAGGTACAGCCGACCGCGAAGCAGACCTCCGTCACGCTGAGGTCGCCCCGCCGCAGCAGCGCCTTGGCCCGCTCGACGCGCCGGGTCATCAGGTAGCTGTACGGGGTCTCCCCGAAGGCGGCCCGGAAGCTGCGGGAGAAGTGCCCGGGCGACATGAGGGCGACGCGCGCCAGCGCCGGGACGTCGAGCGGCTGCGCGTAATCCCGGTCCATCGCGTCCCGGGCCCGGCGCAGCCGTACGAGATCCTCGAGGTTCACCCTGCCAGCCTAAGGCGGCGGTGGCGGGAGACCGCGACCGCCGCCAGGAGGGGGCCCCAGGCGACGAGGGGGGAGGTAGAGGAAGCCCGCGACCATGGCGCCCGGGGCCGTCATGTCCGGGTGCGGGAGGCTCCACCACAGGACGAACGGGGTCCACAGGCAGATCAGCCCCACCGCCCCGGCGCCGGCCACCACCGTGACGGGCCGCTGCGGGATCCGGCGGCCGCCGAGCAGCGGGACCCAGGACGGGAGCACCTCGCCCCAGGGCCGGACCAGGCCGAGCGTGAGCAGCGCCAGCAGCTCGGTGGCCACGCTGAGGCCGATCACGTACACCCGGCCCCAGCCGGGCAGGCCCGCGGCCACGTACCCGGCCTCGGTGTACCCGGCGAGGAAGCCGGCGCCCAGCAGGAGGCGCCAGATGCCCGACGGCAGGGCGAGAAGCGCGGTGACGTGCGCGGCCCGGACCGCCCAGCGGGGCGCGGCCGGAGCGGCGGGGCGGAGCTGCTGCGTGTGCGACATGCAGACCATCGTCCCGACCGCCCCGCACCCCCGCATCACGCCCGTGAACGGTCCCCGCCCGGCCGCCTCCCCCGCCCGGGGGAGACCCCGTCGGCCGGTCAACTCACTCGTCACACCATCGTGTTGTCCGCAGGCAACGTTCGCCCGTCAAGGAGCGGCGTCCGGTGCGTGGTCTCGGCGTGCCGGCAGCAAGCGCTCGTACTGGACGTACTTGAGCTTTCGGCCGGTGCGGCGAGAGTACGTGCCGGGCGTCGCGACGGGGCAAACGTTGCCTGACGCGGCACTAGGCCGCGCGGGTGCCGATCACCACCGTGGCGGGCAGCTCCTCCGAGGTCGTCGCGCGGACCGCCAGGCCCGCCGCCGACAGGGCCGAGGCCGTCTGCGGGGACTGGCGGGCGCTCGTCTCGATCAGCAGCCTGCCGCCCGGCGCCATCCAGGGCAGGGCCCCCGCCGCGACCCGGCGGTGGATGTCCAGGCCGTCCGCGCCGCCGTCCAGGGAGGTCAGGGGCTCGTGGTCGCGGGCCTCCGAGGGGAGCAGCCCGATCTCCTCCGTCGGCACGTACGGGGCGTTGACCACCAGCAGGTCCACCCGGCCGCGCAGCGAGTCGGGGAGCGCCGCGTACAGGTCGCCCTCGTGGACCCGCCCGCCGTACGGGGCCACGTTGAGCCGCGCGTACGCCAGCGCCGCCGGGTCGATGTCCGCCGCGTGCAGTTCCACCCGGGAGCCCAGCTGCGCCGCCACCGCCGCGCCCAGCGCGCCGACCCCGCAGCACAGGTCCAGCACCACCGCGTCCGGACGGGCCAGGGCCACGGCCTCCTGCACCAGGAACTCGGTGCGCCGGCGCGGTACGAAGGCCCCCTCGCCCACGCGCATGCGCAGTCCGCAGAACTCGGCCCAGCCGACGACGTGTTCCAGCGGTTCGCCGCCGGCCCGGCGGGCCACCAGGCCCGCCAGGTGGCCGTCGCCCTCGGCGGCAGCCGTCAGCAGCTCCGCCTCCTCCTCCGCGAAGACGCAGCCCGCCGCGCGCAGGGTTTCCACAATCGAAGTCACGTAGTTCAGCTCACTCCTCGGTCGTCCACCAACGATCCCATGCCGTGTCATGCCGTCTCAGGCCTGCGGGATCAGAACATCGTCGGGCACCACGGGCGGCGGGCCGTACGGAACACCGCGTCCGCGAGCGCCAGCGCCCCCGGCCGCTCCTCCGCGATCCGCCCCAGCGCCCCGAGCCGCACCGCCGACTCGTCGCCGAGGTACAGCGGGCCCAGCTCCGACACGTCGAGGCGCAGGTCCGCCGGGTCCTCGGTGACCGTGCACTCCCCCGTGCCCGCGTCGAGCCGGTAGCGGCCCGCGGCCGGCCCCGCCGCGTCCGCCACCTCGAGTACCAGGACCCCGGGCACGGCATACGTCCGCGCACTCAGGGCCCGTACGACGTCGATCACCCGCACCCACAGGAAGTCCGAGGCGGTCACGATCGTGGCCGAGCGCGGGTCGGGCAGCAGGTGCGGGACGAGGTCGTCGGGGGCCCGGTAGCCGGTACGGACCTTCAGCACCCAGTCGATGGAGCACAGGAAGTGCCACAGGGCGCGCTCCGCGTCCGGGGTGACCGCGATCAGCTCCTTGACCTGCACGGTGTTGAGCGGGACCTTCCCGTCCGTCCAGTGGTCGTCGGAGGTGTACACGGCGAGGCCGGCCGGCTCGCCGTCCGCCGTCCGGTACACGGCGTGGAACTTGTCCTTGTACGGGCGCAGCGACATCTCCTCCAGCCCACAGGCCAGGCGCCACCATCGCTCGTCCCGGCTGACCGTGCCGGGCGAGACCGCCCGCAGCCGCTCGTGCAGCCCGGGGCCGATCGCGTGCGCCTCGGCCACGTCCACCAGCTCGATGCGGCCGCCGTCCGCGGGCCCGGACCAGCGCGGATCGAGCCCGGTGCGGCTCACGTCGATCTCCCACTCGGTGATCGAGGCCGCGGACCCGTAGCCGTACCGCCCGTAGATCGGGTACTCGGCGGAGATCAGCGTCGACACGACGTCGCCGCGGGCCTGCGCGGCCGCCAGCTCGGCGGCCATCATCCGGTTCAGCAGGCCGCGCCGGCGGTGAGTGGGCAGCACGGCGACATTGGTGACGGCGCTCGCGGGCACGGCCCTGCCGCCGGGGACGGTCAGCTCCTGGGCGAAGGAGCGCAAGGTGGCCACGCAGCGGCCGGTGCCGGAGTCGAAGGCGCCCAGCGTGCGGTCCAGGACCGTGTACTTGGCCCGCTGGGCGAGGTCGGACTCGGTGGTGCGGTCGGGGCGCAGGAAGCCCGTGTTCACGGCTCGGAGCCAGTCGGGGAGTTCGGATGCGGCGATCGGCCGGACGTCTGCACTCATAACCGGCCACGCTAATCGCAGCCCCCGGCCGAGTCGCCTGAATTTCCCCGCGCCCGAATTGCCTACACCAGCAGGTCGTCCACCTGCGCCTCGCCCTCCCGGTAGCGCCGGGTGATCTCCGCGCTGCAGTTGTCCGCCGTGCGCTGCAGCTGCTGGCGGCGCCGCGAGACCTGCTGCTCGTAGCGCACCAACCGGCCCATCGCATCGTGCAGTTCGCCGTCGGTACGGGCGTCCAGGTCCGACAGCTCCACGTCGGACAGCATCTCCGCGGCCAGCAGCCGGAACTCCTCGCTGTGCGGGGTGCCGAGCGTGACGTGCCGGGCGGAGGCACTGCGGCTGGAGGGCGCGTCGGCGAGGATCTCCGAGAGCCGGTCGACCACCGGCGGCTCCGGGGTCACCGGCGCCTCCGGGTCGCTGCGCCGGGCCAGTTCGGCGCGCAGGATGTCGATCCGGCCCTGGAGGAGTCTGCGTACGTAGCTCAGATCGGCCTCGTCGCGCTGCGCGTCGCGGCGCAGCGTGCGCAGTTCCGGCAGCCCGAGCGCGGTGGCGGGCGTGGCGGCGGGCGTGGTCGGCGCCTGCTCCTCGCCTGTGCGCTGCGCGGGCGGTCTGACCGCGCCTGCCGGAGTGGCCGCGGCTGATGCCGGTACGGGTGCTGCAGGTACGGAGGTACCAGAAGTATTCATGTGAACGTGTCCGTCCCCTCGACCGGTGCATGGGGTCTCGCCCGGCCCGTGGGACCGGAGGGAAGCACCGCCTGCGTGCATCGTGCCACTCTCCGTGGTGCCGGTGCAGTCCCACGCCACCCGATCGGCCCCTGATGGGTGCACGCCTGATACACAGGTGGTATGCGAGCAGTGGTGCAGAGGGTGGACGGCGCGAGCGTCGTCGTGGCCGGTGAGACCGTGGGCGAGATCGTCGGCGAGGGGCTGTGCGTGCTGGTGGGGGTGACCCACGACGACACCCCGGAGAAGGCGGCGCAGCTGGCGCGCAAGCTGTGGTCCGTACGGATCCTCGAAGCGGAGAAGTCCTGCAGCGACATCGGTGCGCCGCTGCTGGTGATCTCGCAGTTCACGCTCTACGGGGACGCCCGCAAGGGCCGCCGCCCCACGTGGAACGCGGCGGCGCCCGGCGAGGTCGCGGAGCCGCTGGTCGACGAGGTCGTCGCGCAGCTGCGCGCGCTGGGGGCGACGGTGGAGACGGGCCGGTTCGGCGCGGACATGCGCGTCTCGCTCACCAACCACGGCCCGTTCACCATCGTCATCGACATCTAAGCGGCCTCTACGGCGCTACGACGACCTCCTGCGCGGCGGCCGTCTTGCCGGCCAGCAGCGGGGCGTCGACCGGCACGTTCCGCTTGACCAGCGCGAGGGCGATCGGGCCCAGCTCGTGGTGGCGGACCGCGGTGGTCACGAAGCCCAGCTGGCGGCCCTCCTCCCCGTCGGCGGCGAGCCGGATCGGGGTGCCGTGCGCCGGGAGGAGCACCTCGGAGCCGTCCAGGTGCAGGAAGACCAGGCGGCGCGGGGGCTTGCCGAGGTTGTGGACGCGGGCCACCGTCTCCTGGCCGCGGTAGCAGCCCTTCTGGAGGTGCACGGCGGTGCCGATCCAGCCCAGCTCGTGCGGGATGGTGCGGTGGTCGGTCTCCAGGCCGAGCCGCGGCCGGTGCGCCTCCACGCGCAGGGCCTCGTACGCGAGGAGCCCGGCGGCGGGGCCGTGCGCGGCGGCGAAGGCCTCCAGCTCGGCGCGGGGCACGAAGACGTCGCGGCCGTGCGCGGTCTCCCGTACGGCGTACTCCTTGGCCACCTCGGCGATGGAGCCGGCCGGCAGGTGCACGACGGCGAAGTCGGCGGTGCGGTCGGCGACTTCGACGCGGTAGAAGAACTTCATCGACTCCAGGTAGGCGATCAGCGCCTCCTGCGTGCCGGGCTCCACGTGCGCCCACACGGTCTCGCCGTCGTCGACCAGGTAGAGCGCGTGCTCGATGTGGCCGTTGGCGGAGAGGATCAGCGCCTCGGTGGCCTGCCCGGGCGGGAGTTCGGTGAGGTGCTGGGTGAGCAGCAGGTGCAGCCAGCTCAGCCGCTCCGGTCCGGTGACGGTGACGACTCCGCGGTGCGAGAGGTCGACGAAACCGCGGCCGTCAGCGAGCGCGCGTTGTTCGCCGTACAGCTCTCCGTAGTGGGCGGCGACGCCCTCGTCGCGGCCTTCGGCCGGTACGGCGCCGGGGAGATGGAGCAAGGGGCTGCTGGTCATGCCACCAAGCCTACGACCCGGCCCGGTCCGCTCCTATGCCGGAGCGTCGTGCTGCTTGGCGGCGCACTTCTTGCAGAGTCCGAAGATCGCGAAGTGCTTCATGTCGGTCTCGAAGCCGAAGGTGGCGCGCAGCTTCGCGGTGAACTCGGCGGCGATGTCCACGTCCGCCTCGATCACCTCGGTGCACTCGCGGCAGACCAGGTGGATGTGGTGGTGCCGGTCGGCGAGGTGGTACGTGGGGGCGCCGTGCCCGAGGTGGGCGTGCGAGACGAGCTTCAGCTCCTCCAGGAGCTCCAGCGTGCGGTAGACGGTGGAGATGTTGACTCCGGAGGCGGTCTTGCGCACGTGCGCGAGGATCTCGTCCGGGGTCGCGTGCTCCAGCGTGTCGACGGCTTCCAGCACGAGCTGGCGCTGCGGGGTCAGCCGGTATCCGCGCTGCCGCAGGTCGGTCTTCCAGTCAGTACTGTCGGTGTCTCCGATGGTCCCCACCCGGCCAGTGTAAGCGCGCGAAGGGGACCACGGGCCGGCCCGTGGTCCCCTTCTTGCACAGCCTGTGGACAACCGCCGTCAGCGGAAGAAGGCGATGCCGTCGTCCGGCATGTCCGGGAGGTTGCGTGCCATCTCGGCGACCTCCTCGGGCGTGACGACCTTCTTGAGCTGGGCCGACATGTACGGGCGCAGCTCGACGTCCGGCGTGGCCTTCTCGCCGACCCACATCAGGTCGCTCTTCACATAGCCGTAGAGCCGCTTGCCGCCGCTGTGCGGCCGGGCGGCGGCGGTACGGGCCACCGCGTCGGTGGCCAGGTCGATCTGGGGCTTCTGGTCGGCGAGCTCGCCGTACCAGATCTCGCAGACGCCCTGGTCGCGGACCATGACGATCTCGACCTTGCGGGTGTCGTCGATGCGCCAGTAGCCGGACTCGGACTCCAACGGCCGCACCTTGTTGCCCTCGGCGTCGAGGACCCAGCTGTGGGAGGTGTACTCCAGGAAGTCCCGGCCGTCGTGGCTGAAGACGACTTCCTGGCCGAAGTTGCACTTCTCCTCACCGGGGAAGTCGAAGACGCCAGCGCCCTCCCAGGTACCGAGGAGGAAGGCGAGGGGGACGAGGCCCGGGTTCAGGTCGGACGGGATCTGGATCATGGTTGGCTGCTCAGGCGATCTGTGGGGAGGGGTTCCGGGTCCGGGAGGGCGGCCGATCTGAGATCAGCGCTGGCCCTGGTACAGCTTCTTCACTGCGAGGCCGGTGAAGGCGAGCACGCCGACGCAGACCAGAACCAGCAGGGAGGTGAAGAATGCCTCAAGCACGGGGTGCTCCTCGGAGTGATGTGGGCGTGTACGGGGCCGGTCCCCAAGCCTACTGGCCCGGGGACCGGCGCACTCCGTGAGGTAGGCCGCAGCCGCCTCCTGCGGGCGGTCAGCCCAGCAGCTGGCTCTGCAGGACCACCGTCTGGTGGAAGGGAACGGCGGCCACCTCGCCCTTGCGGGTCTGGACGATCACGGCCTGGACGTCACCCGCCTGGAGGCATCCGAGCTTGGTCTGCTCGTCCCCGTTCGCGGGCTTGGGCTCCTGGTACAGGCTGGTGCCGCCGCTGCTGAGGGTGTAGCTGACCGCCTCCCCGCCCATGCTGGGCTGCGCGCTCTTGACCTTGCTCCAGGCCAGGTCCATCTCCAGGGCCGGGGCCCCGGCCAGCTGCGTGTTGATGTTGCAGCCGCGGAAGGCGTTCACGAAGCCCGAGGAGTGGAAGCGCAGCAGGTAGACGTGCGTGCGCGTGCCGTCGGGGGTGGTCCAGCCGCGGGCGGCGATCTGGCGCAGCCCCTCGTACTCCAGGCCCTCCTTCAGCTTCGCCCGGCTGTCGGGGGCGTACTCCTCCAGGAAGGCATCGGTGGACACCAGCCGGTCCTTGTCCGCCTTGAGCCCGGCATCCGGCTCGGCGCCCTCGGGCGCCGGCAGCAGCAGGCCGGTGAGCGGCGCGTAGTGCGTCTCGTCCTTGTTGTCCTTGCCCGCGGGCAGCGGGGCGCCGGCGGGCAGTGCGGGCTTGGCCAGGACCGGGTACGCCCAGCGGCCGTCGTCCTTGGTGGACAGGCCGGGGAGGTCGGTGCGCTCGGCCCGGCTGATCCCGTACGCGACACCTGTGCCGGCGACGGCGAAGACGACGACGGCGGCCGTCCAGCGGAGTGCGGCGAACAGCTTGCGGCGGTCCTTGGGGGCGGCCGGTACCGCTGCTTCTGCCGGTGCCGTCGGCTCGGCGACCGGTACGAGCGTGTCGGCGCCGGCGGGCTGCTCCTCCGGGGCGGGCTCCGCCGCGGGGGCGGTGTCGGCGGTGTTCTGCTCGGTCACACGGACTCCCCGGGGGACTTCAGGTGGTTCAGCTGCTGCTTGAACAGGCCTGCGGCGTCGTTCGCGGAGAGGGGCTTCGGCCCGTACATCCGGAAGCTCACCAGCACATCGCCCTGGAGGGCCTCGCAGTCGATGGTGTCGATCTTGTTCTGGTCCTCCTGCTTCTCCTTGCCGAGGACCGACACGGAACACTTGGCGTCGGGGAAGCCCTCGATCTTCGGCGCGTCGCGGTCGCCGCCCAGCAGCTCGAGGATCTTCTTGCTGAACTCGGAGAACTTCGCGAGGGCCTGGGGGTCGGCCTGGGTGAGCTGGATCTCCATCACCTGCTGGTCGCGGAGGTGGTGGTAGCTGCGTCCGGCCACGCCTTTCAGCTTCAGGCCGTCCAGCGCCTTGTCCCGTTCCGCCCGCTCGGCGCCGGAGAGCCCGGTGTCCGAGTCCTTGACGGCCTGGAGCGCCCGCTCGCCCGACACGTAGAAGTCGTTGCCCTCTGCGTCGAGGTCGGGACCGAGCTCGAAGTCGGTGGTGACCGGCAGCAGCTTGCCCGTCAGCTCGTTCGGCGGCACGGTCGCGACCGGTTCCGGCCTACCGGTGGGCCTGGGCTCGGCGCCCGCCGCGACCCAGTACCTGGTCGGCGCGGTGCGGTCGGCGTCGGCGATCCGCCCGGCGGCCCAGAGGGCGCCGCCGGCGAGGACGGCGATGCCGAGCCCGCCCGCGATCAGCGCCACGGTCCGGCGGCTCCGCGCCCGCGGCGCGGCGGCCTGCGCCACCTCGGGGGCGGTCGCCTCGGCCGCTGCGGCCGATGCCGCAGCCCCGGTCGCCTCGCTCGCCTCAGCCGTCTCAGCCGCCTCAGTCACCTCGGCCGTCACGGCCGTCACGGCCTTGCTGTCCTGCGGGTCGCTCACAGCCGCTCCCACTGTCGCTTGGCGATCTCGACGATGTCCTTCTCGTCGAGGACGCCGCGGTTGTTCATGTAGCTGATCTCCATGACGATGTCGCCGCGCCGGGCGAGGACCCGGGCCGCCTTCATCGGGAGGTAGCCCGGCTTCTCCCGCTGCGCGGCGTCCACCCACAGGTGGCCGAGCTCGGCGGGCACGCCGGGCAGGTCCTTGCCCGAGTTGCCCGCGTACTTCTCTTCCGCCAGGTAGTCGTGGGCGTGCTGGTACCAGTCGGCACCGGAGCGGTCCCGGTACTGGAAGAGCCGGACGGTGACGAAGTTCCGGTCGTCCTGCGCCCACTCCAGCTCGGCGATCCGGCGTACGTCGTGCCGGAGCTGGCCGCCGAGGCCGCCGCCCGGCTTCTCGTAGTAGTCCGCCGAGAACTCGTCCGGGGACACCGCCCCCGAGGAGCGGACCTCCACCCCGGCCGGGGCCTCGATCAGCAGCTTCGTCAGATCGTCGTCCGTCTTGTGCCAGCGGTTGGCGTTGAGGGCGCGGGCGCTCGTCGACTCGTTCGGAGCCTGCGGCTTCGGCTGGTCGATCTTCTGCTGCGCCAGCGGCGGCAGCGGGGTGGGCTCGCGGTCGTACTGGATCGCGTAGCCGGTGACGGTGCCCGCGAGCACGCCGAGTACGACGGCGCCGGCGATCAGGAGGACCGTACGGCCGTGGCCGCGGGGGCGGCGGGCGGCGGTCTCCTCCCCTTCCGGCTGCTCAGGAAGGGTCTGTTCGTGTTCCAAGGAAGTCCCCCCACAGGACGTGAGGCACTGGGTGGTTACCCGTGCGTACCCATGACCCGTCCGTGAGGGGAGCAGTTGTACTCATGCTTATTACGTTTTGATGTCTCGGGGTTTCAATCCTCGTGACGCCGCTTTCCGTCCAGTTCGTCCCACCACTCGTCGGACTTCGGGTCGCCCGAGGGGTCGTCCCACCAGCGGTCGTCCGGCCCGCGCCGGTTCGCGATCATCGCGGCTACCGGCGGGATGACCATGGCGACCACGCACAGGGCCACGGCCGCCTCGACCGAGAACAGCCGCACGAAGGACCAGGCGGAGACGAACAGGAAGATGCAGCCGCCCATGAGGAGGAAGTAGACGCGGCGCCGCCGGGCGTACATGCCTCCATGGTAGAGCCGCAGGCTGGGGGTCCCCCCGGACGGAGTCTGGGGGAGGCGCGAAGGGCCGCACCCCGTTCCAGTGGCGTCCAACCCCCTGGGGTGCGGCCCTCCGGCCGGTTCGGCTACCGCTGCGTGCGCAGCGCGCTCGTCAGACCGCGATCGCCACGTCCGTCACGCCGCCGGCCTCGGCCACGACCACGGCGCGGTCCGCCTGGGCGCCGGGGACCAGCGCGCGCAGGGTCCACCGGCCGGTCGCCGCGTAGAAGCGGAACTGGCCGGTCGCGGAGGTCGGGACCTCGGCCGTGAACTCGCCGGTCGAGTCGAGCAGGCGCACGTACCCGCTGATGGGCTGGCCGTCCTTGGTCACCTGACCCTGGATGGCGGTCTCACCGGGCTTGAGCGTCGCGAGGTCGGGCCCGCCGATCTGTGCTCCACACATGTTCTCTGTCCTGTCCTAGAGAGGTCGTACGGTCTACGGGGCGTCGCGTGCCCGGGAACTACTTGTTGGCGCCGAGCTCGATCGGCACGCCGACCAGGGAGCCGTACTCGGTCCAGGAGCCGTCGTAGTTCTTGACGTTCTCCTGGCCCAGGAGCTCGTGCAGCACGAACCAGGTCAGCGCGGAGCGCTCACCGATGCGGCAGTAGGCGATGGTGTCCTTCGCCAGGTCGACCTGCTCGGCCTCGTAGAGGGCGGTCAGCTCTTCGTCCGACTTGAAGGTGCCGTCGTCGTTGGCGTTCTTCGACCACGGGATGTTGCGGGCGCTCGGCACGTGGCCGGGGCGCTGCGACTGCTCCTGCGGGAGGTGCGCCGGGGCGAGCAGCTTGCCGGAGAACTCGTCGGGCGAGCGGACGTCGACCAGGTTCAGGGAGCCGATCGCGGCGACGACGTCGTCGCGGAAGGCGCGGATCGAGGAGTCCTGGGCCTTGGCCTTGTACTCGGTGGCCGGGCGGCTCGGGACCTCGGTGCCGTCGACCAGGTCGCGGGAGTCGAGCTCCCACTTCTTGCGGCCGCCGTCGAGGAGGCGGACGTCCTGGTGGCCGTACAGCTTGAAGTACCAGTAGGCGTAGGACGCGAACCAGTTGTTGTTGCCGCCGTAGAGGACGACGGTGTCGCCGTTGGAGATGCCCTTGGCGGAGAGGAGCTTCTCGAAGCCCTCCTGGTCCACGAAGTCGCGCCGGACCGGGTCCTGGAGGTCCTGCTTCCAGTCGATCCGGACGGCGTTGGTGATGTGGTTCTTGTCGTACGCGGACGTGTCCTCGTCCACCTCGACGATCACGACGTCGGCGTCGTTCAGGTGGGCCTCGACCCAGTCGGCGTCTACGAGGACGTCGCTGCGGCTCATGGTGTTCTCCTCCGGGGCAGTGTGCGGCGGGGCGTGCTGTGCAGGTGCAGGTGCGGTGGAGCGGTCTGCGGGTGCTGGGTGCTGCTGGTGCGTGCCGCTGCGGGGTGCGCCCTCGGACACTGCGCGAAGAGGCGTCAGCGGATAGGAGGGGGCGGTTGCGGTGCGGTCACGCGGGAAGGACGGTCGTCCGGCTGATGGAGCGGAAGCGCTCACAGGTCACATGGATCGACAGAGCATGGCGGCGACGCGACACAGGTCTACTGCCCGTCGCTTCGTGAGGTCCGCCTGCTGATGCTTCATAGCCATGGATCGTAGGGACGAATCGGCCGCCCTGTCACCGGCGTGTCATATTCCGAGACAGGATCGTCCGGATACTGGGATGCACATGCCCCCGGGCGGCTGCCGCACCGCCTCCGGGGGCCTTCGTACGGCCCGTCCTTCTACGGATCGGACCGTACCGTCTCACGATCCGGCCAGCACCACGTCCGAGCCGGTCAGCGTGAGGTGGACGCCGGCCTCGTCCGAGGTCAGCGTGGTCAGCTTGAGCCCGGACGGCAGCCCGCCGTCGAGCCGGCGGTCGAAGTCGGTCTTCTTGCGGACCGCGCTCTCGATCGCGGGCAGGCCCTCACCGGGCACCTCGTCGGCCCGGACCCGGACCGTCTTGCCGCCGCCCGGGGCGTCCACGAGCGTGACCGTCGACACCACGCTGGGGGAGAGCTTGCGGCCGAGGACCTCCACGGCCGCCGTGACCTTCACCTTGCCCGGCGCCCCGCCGTAGGTGACCGTCACACCGGTCTGCGAGGCCTCGGTCAGGTCCTGGTACGTGACGAGGGCCGTGCCCTCGGCCCGCTCGGCGGTGCCCCCGCTGTAGTCCCCGTTCAGCTTCACGCTGCGGAAACTGGCGTCGAGCTGCGAGAGCCGCGTCTTGCGGCCGTCCGAGACGGCCTCCACGCCCTTCAGCTTCACGTCGACGCGGTCGAGGTCGTGGCTGAGCGCCTGGGTCAGGAACGGGAACCCGTGGATGTCCACCTCCGTGCTCCCCGCCAGCCCCTGGCGGGCCTGGATGCGCTCGGCCAGCCGGTTCTCGGCATAGTTGACCGCCCAGCGGTCGGCGCCCGCGAACAGCGCGCCCAGCACCACTCCGATGATCACAACGACACGCAGGAACCGCACGTGCCCCTCCCCCTGTAGATCGGTACGTGCGTTCTAGTGGACCATGATCGGCCGTACGGAGGCCGTCAGCGGCGGTGTGACTCCTGCCGCGGTCGGCCTCCGCACGGGAGATCCGGTCTCAGCCGACCACCCGTCCGATCAGGTAGACGGCGGGAGCGGCGGCCGCCAGCGGCAGCGCGACACCGGCCGTCATGTGCACGAACTTGGACGGGTAGTCGTACGCGGCCACGCGCAGCCCGATCAGCGCGCACACCCCGGCGGCCAGGCCGACCAGCGCCCCGCCCACCCCGACGGAGGTCATTCCGCCGACCGCGATGCCGGCGCCGGTGGCCGCGGCCAGCGAGACGCCGACGGAGGCCGGCGTCGGCAGCGGCAGCGCGCGGGTGAACACGGCGACCGCGACGGCCGCGGCGCCGACGCTGACGGCGGCGGAGTCGGCGGCCAGGTAGCCGGCGCAGGCGATGGCCAGCGCGGCGGAGGCCACGGAGGCCATGAGCCCGTACATCCGCTCGTCGGCGTCGGCGTGGCTGCGCAGCTGGAGGACCAGCGTGAGCAGCACCCAGGCCCCGAGGGTGCCGATGATCGCGCCGGGGCCGTACGAGTCGTCCACGGCGAGCACGGCTCCGTCGGCGACGAGCGCCCCGAGGAAGGCGAGGGCGATGCCCTGGCGGGCGGGCCACATGCCGTTGAGCCGGAACCAGCCGGCGGCGGTGAGCGCCTGGAGGGCGACCAGCGGGGCGAGCAGCGCCAGGTCCCCGACGGCGGCGGCACCGGCCAGCAGCAGCCCGAGGGCGGCGGTCAGTATGGCCGGCTGCGGGCCGGGGTCGATGATCGGCGACCGGCCCTCGGCGCGCGCCTGGGCGGGGTCGACGGCGCGCACGGTGTTGCCGGCGAGGGTGGGCGGAGAGTACTCGGGCTCCTCGCCCGGGACCTCGGAGCCGAGGGTTCCGACGGCGCCGGCCGGGGCGGCGGGCTGTGCCGCCGGAGCGGGAGCGACCGTGGCGGCCGGCTCCTCGGGACCGGGGTACGGCGGCAGGAAGGCGGTCTGCTCGGCCGCGTCACCCGCGGGGGCGGCGGCCTGGGGCGGGAGGTAGGCCGTCTGCTCGGCGGCGGAACCCTCGGCCCACGACGCCCCCGGGCCACCGCTCGGCGTCCACTCGACAGCAGGGTCCTGGACCTGGGCAGCGGGCGCCTCGTCGCGGAACCAGCCCTCGGGCGCCATGGGCTGCGCCTGCGGCTGCGGGTCGGCCGCCCCGGGGCCGGGATAGGGCGGCAGGTACGCCGTCTCGGCGGCCGCCGGTGCCTCGGGGCCGGGGTACGGCGGCAGGTACGCCGTCTGCTCGGCGGCGCCGGCCGCCTGGGGCGGGAGGTAGGCCGTCTGCTCGGCGGCGGAACCCTCGGCCCACGACGCCCCCGGGCCACCGCTCGGCGGCCACTCGGCCACGGGGGCCGGGGCCTGGGCGGCGGGCGCCTCGTCGCGGAACCAGCCATCGGGAGCGACCGGCTGCGGCTGCGGGTCGGCTGCCGCCGGGCCCGGGTAGGGCGGCAGGTACGCCGCCTGCTCGGCCACGGCGCCGGACCCGTCAGGCCACTGTGCACCGGCGCCGCCCTGGGACCAGCCCTCGGGGGCCTGGGCCTGCGGGGCCGGCGCCCCGTCGTGGAACCAGCCTTCGGGCGCCACGGGCTGGCCGGGCAGCGCACCCAGCGGCGGCTGGACCGGCTGGCCGGGCTGGACCTCGTGGACCGGCTGGTAGCCGGTGTCCCAGGTGTCCGACTGCCAGGTCTGGGTCCCGTACGGGTCCTGCCGGCGCTGCTGCTGGTGCTGTTGTTCCTCGGGAGTGCTCATCGGTTTCCGCTCACCCGCCCGCGAACGGCGGAAGCACCTCGACGGTGCCCCCCTCGGTCAGCGGAACGGCATCGTGCGGGCGCTTGCCCACGGGCTCTTCGTTCACGAGGAAGGAGCAGCGCTGCAGGACCCGGGTCAGCTCACCGGGGTGGCGTTCCCGCACGGCGTCGAGCGCCTCGGCCAGTGTCTGCGCCGAGTACGGCTCCTCCGCCGTCTTGGCCGCGGCCTTGGCCGCCGCCCAGAAGCGGATGGTTCCGGTTGCCACTGCAGCTCCTATCGTCGGCTCTCTACCGTCGGCCTCCATGATGACCCCTCCCGCCCGCTGATCCGGCGTACCCCCGCGCGCCCCATGTGCGCCCCGCGTGCGCCCGGACGGCCTGCCGTACACCCATCGATCCGGTGAAACCCGGGCATAAGCTGGGCGTAAGGGTGGCATGAACCACAGAAGGGCGGAGGCCGAAGCCTCTGCCCCGCACCGGCGGGTGGGCTATTCTGCTGGCGAGAGGATCCGGGCAACGTTGCCCCCGGGTCCTTTTGTGCTTTCAGCACGTTGAACGGACCGAGAACAGTGGTGTCCTTCCGGGCCTCAGGGCGCGGGGACCGGCGAGGCGCCACACGCACCACGTACGAAGCAGTACCGCGAAAGTCCTCGACGGGACCGAGGAGGAACCGACGTGATGGACCAGCGAACCGTGCAGAACCGCTCGACCTGGGCAGGTGGTCGGGCATGAGCTCTCTCCTGCTGCTGACCAATGCCCTGCAGCCGTCCACCGAGGTGCTGCCCGCCCTCGGCCTGCTGCTGCACAGCGTCCGGGTGGCCCCCGCCGAGGGCCCCGCGCTCGTGGACACCCCCGGCGCGGACGTCATCCTCGTCGACGGCCGCCGCGATCTGCCGCAGGTGCGCTCTCTGTGCCAGCTGCTCCGCTCCACCGGCCCCGGCTGTCCGCTGATCCTCGTCGTCACGGAGGGCGGCCTCGCCGCCGTCACCGCCGACTGGGGCATCGACGACGTCCTCCTCGACACCGCGGGCCCGGCCGAGGTGGAGGCGCGGCTGCGCCTCGCCACCGGCCGCCAGCAGCTGGGCTCCGACGACTCCCCGATGGAGATCCGCAACGGCGACCTGTCGGTCGACGAGGCGACGTACTCGGCGAAGCTGAAGGGGCGGGTCCTCGACCTCACCTTCAAGGAGTTCGAGCTCCTCAAGTACCTCGCGCAGCACCCGGGCCGGGTCTTCACCCGGGCCCAGCTGCTCCAGGAGGTCTGGGGGTACGACTACTTCGGCGGCACCCGGACGGTGGACGTCCACGTACGGCGGCTGCGCGCGAAGCTCGGCCCCGAGCACGAGTCGCTGATCGGTACGGTCCGCAACGTCGGCTACCGCTTCGTCACACCGGAGAAGGTGGAGCGGGCGGCAGCGGCAGCGGAGGCGGCGGCCAAGGCCGCGGCGCAGGCTTCGGCCCAGGCTTCGGCCCAGGCTTCGGCCCAGGCGTCGGCCGGCGTCCCCCGTATGGAGGAACCTCCTGTGATCGCCCAGTCGGCAGGACGGCCTGCCCAGAGGTAGGTCACCCCGCGTAGACTCCCGAGCGTGGCCAAGGTGACGCGGGATGACGTTGCACGACTTGCGGGTACGTCTACCGCCGTCGTGAGCTACGTCATCAACAACGGACCCCGGCCGGTCGCCCCGGCCACGCGCGAGCGTGTACTCGCCGCGATCAAGGAGCTGGGCTACCGCCCGGACCGGGTCGCCCAGGCGATGGCGTCACGGCGCACCGACCTCATAGGCATGATCGTCCCCGATGCGCGCCAGCCGTTCTTCGCGGAGATGGCGCACGCGGTCGAGCAGGCCGCCGCCGAGCGCGGAAAGATGGTCCTGGTCGGGAACTCCGACTACCGGGACGAGCGCGAGGTGCACTACCTGCGGGCCTTCCTCGGGATGCGGGTCTCCGGGCTGATCCTGGTCAGCCAGGGCATGAGCGAGCGGGCGGCCTCGGAGATCGAGGCGTGGGACGCGCGTGTGGTGCTGCTGCACGAGCGGCCGGAGGCGATCGACGACGTCGCCGTCGTCACGGACGACATCGGCGGCGCGCAGCTCGCCACCCGCCACCTGCTCGAGCACGGGCACGAGTACGTCGCCTGCATCGGCGGGGTGGAGAACACCCCGTCGGTCGGCGACCCGGTCGCCGACCACGTGGAGGGCTGGCGCCGGGCGATGCAGGAGTCGGGCCGCTCGACGGAAGGCCGCCTCTTCGAGGCCCCGTACAACCGGTACGACGCGTACCGGGTCGCGCTCGAGGTCCTCGCCGGCCCGGACCGGCCGCCGGCCATCTTCTGCGCGACGGACGACCAGGCGATCGGTGTGCTGCGGGCTGCGCGGGAGCTGCGCATCGACGTGCCGGGGGAGCTTGCGGTGGCCGGCTTCGACGACGTCAAGGAGGCGGCCCTGACGGACCCGCCGCTGACGACGATCGCCTCGGACCGCCCGGCCATGGCGCGGGCCGCGGTGGACCTCGTCCTGGACGACGCCCTCCGCGTGGCCGGCTCCCGCCGGGAACGCCTGAAGCAGTTCCCGTCGGCCCTGGTGGTCCGCCGCTCCTGCGGCTGCCACTGACCCCTTTCCACGTGCCCCTCGCACGGCTCGGCCCTGGCGGGCCTCCCCGGCTTCGGCCCGCTGCGCCGGACTCCGTCCGTCGGGCACCGGCCGAGGGCCGTCACCCGCGGCGCCAAGCCCGCCTGTGGGGCCGCTGCGCGGGGCTTCTCCCCTACCCGCCCTTCCCCCGTTCCCCGGGCTCTGACCGGACCCGCGCCTCAAACGGCGGCGGGGCCGAGAGGGCCGGTTCATGTCGGGCATACGCGGTTCTGTCGGGGTTCTCAGGGGGGACTCAGGAAGCTCTCATGATCCGCGGACAGAGTCGTGGTCATGACCGAGAGCTTCCGCCGCGAAGGCGAGTACCCGCAGGAGAACGGCCCGACCCAGAGCGCGCCCCTCGGCGGGGCCTACCCGCCGCCGCCCGCCTACCCGCCCCCGGCGGCACCCGGCTGGCACGAGGCGCACCAGCACCCGGCATCCCCCGCAACCCCGGAGGGCACCGTGCACCAGCCCCCGGCATCCCCCGCAACCACCGCGCCCCCGGAGGGCCCCGCGCACGCCGCCCGGGCCCGGCGGCCCGTCGCGCTGCTCGCCGCCGTGGCGCTGGCCGCCGCCGTCGTCGGGGGTGGCACCGCCGCCGCCGTGCAGCAGCTGCTCGGCAGCCAGGGCCGCACCGGCGGCGGCGTCACCGGCACCAACGTCTCGCAGTCCAACAGCGGGACCGTCTCCGGAGTCGCCGAGAACGTCAGCCCCTCCGTGGTGCGGATCGACACCCGCACCGGCTCCGGCCAGGGCACCGGCTCCGGCATCGTGGTCACCGCAGACGGCGAGATCGTCACCAACAACCACGTGATCGACGGCGCCACCGAGATCCAGGTGACGATGAGCGACGGCAAGAAGTACACGGCCAAGACCGTCGGCACCGACCCCGACAAGGACCTCGCCCTCATCAAGCTTCAAGGCGCTGGGGGCACCTCCCAGGCCGAAGGGCTGGGGGGAGGCCTCAAGCCGGCCAAGCTCGGGGACTCCGACGGCCTCAAGGTCGGCGAGCAGGTCGTCGCCATCGGCTCCCCCGACCGCCTCACCGGCACGGTCACGAGCGGCATCGTCTCGGCCCTGAACCGCGAGGTCAACGTGCCCAAGTCCGAGCAGCAGACACCCCAGCGGCAGCGGAGCAACGGCGGCGGCTGGCCGTTCTCGTACGACGGTCAGCAGTTCAACGGGAACACCGGATCGAACACCACCTCGTACAAGGCCATCCAGACGGACGCCTCCCTCAACCCGGGCAACTCCGGCGGCGCCCTCGTCAACATGAACGGCGAGATCGTGGGCATGCCCTCGGCGATCTACTCCCCCTCGAGCGACGGCTCCACCGCCGGCAGCGTCGGCCTCGGCTTCGCCATCCCGGTGAACACGATCAAGGCCGACCTGGCCTCCCTCCGCAAGGGCGGCACGGGCCATGCCGGCAACGACAACAGCGGCGCCGCCGCCGACGGCTTCGGGACCTCGTACTAAGCGGCCTCGGGGAAGTGGGGTTGCGTTTTCGCGTCGTCCGGTGCGGTGCATCGCAAGGCGGAGCGGCACGCTTGTACTGGATGTACCAGGGTGCTGCGACAACGCGGCGAGGCGCCGTGCCGGGCGGCGCGGGGGCGTACCCCACTTCCCCGACCCCGAGGCCGCTTAGGCGTTCGCTTAGGCGTCCCGTGCGAGCCTGGTACGACCGACCACGACCCCTGGGGGACCGCAGATGAATCCGGCCGAAAGCGACCCGCACCGCATCCTCGTCGTCGACGACGAGCCCGCCGTGCGGGAGGCGCTGCGCCGCAGCCTCGCCTTCGAGGGGTACGCCGTGCAGACCGCCGTCGACGGGCTCGACGCCCTCGACAAGGCGGCCTCGTACGACCCCGGCCTGATCGTCCTCGACATCCAGATGCCCCGTATGGACGGCCTGACGGCGGCCCGCCGGCTGCGTGCCTCCGGCAGCACCACCCCGATCCTGATGCTCACCGCCCGCGACACCGTCGGCGACCGCGTCACCGGCCTCGACGCGGGCGCCGACGACTACCTCGTCAAGCCCTTCGAGCTCGACGAGCTCTTCGCCCGCGTCCGCGCCCTGCTGCGCCGCAGCGCGTACGCCGCCCCGCGGCCCGGCGGCGCGGAAACCGAGGAGACGGACACCCTCGCCTTCGGCGACCTGCGCATGGACCTCGCCACCCGCGAGGTCACCCGCTCCGGGCGCCGGGTGGAGCTGACCCGCACCGAGTTCACTCTGCTCGAGATGTTCCTGGCGCACCCGCGCCAGGTGCTGACCCGCGAGCAGATCCTCAAGACCGTCTGGGGCTTCGACTTCGAGCCCAGTTCCAACTCCCTGGACGTGTACGTCATGTACCTGCGCCGCAAGACCGAGGCCGGCGGCGAGCCCCGCCTGGTCCACACCGTGCGCGGGGTGGGCTACGTCCTGCGCGCCGCCGGGGCCGGCGACTCCGGAGGGCCCGAGTGAGCCCGGTCGCCCGATTCCGTGCGCTGCCCCTGCGCTCGCGGCTCGCGCTGCTGGTCACGGTCGCGGTGGCGGTCGCCGTCGCGGCCGTCGCCGTCGTCAGCTGGTTCATGGTCCGTACGCAGCTGAAGGGCCAGCTGGACAGCTCGCTGCGCTCCACCAACGCGAGCGCGCAGGCCAACCAGACGCTGCCGCAGCTCGGCTGCCGGGAGCAGGTGCCCGGCGCCATCGTGAACAACCTGAGCGCGCAGGTGCAGATCGTCCTGCCCACGGGCGGGCGCTGCTGGGTGGACGGCAAGAACACCCTCCCGGTGACGGGGTACGACCTCGAGGTCGCCCGGGGCGAGCGCGGCCCGGTGCTGTACGACGGCCACACCACGGACGGCACGCCCGTACGGGTCTACACGCAGCCGGTGAACGTCACCGGCCCGGTGGGCGGCAGTGTCGCCATCTCGGTCGCCAAGCCGCTCGCCGACATCGAGAAGCCGCTGTCCACCCTGGCCTGGGTGCTGCTCTTCGTCTGCGGGGTCGGTGTCGTCGGCGCGGGCGCGGCCGGCCTGTGGGTGGCCCGTACGGGGCTGCGGCCGGTCGACGAACTCACGGGCGCCGTCGAGCACATCGCCCGGACCGAGGACCTCACGGTGCAGATCCCGCACGACGGCGACGACGAGATCGCCCGCCTGTCGCGGTCCTTCAACTCCATGACGGCGGCGCTCGCCTCCTCCCAGGAGCGGCAGGCCCAGCTGATCGCGGACGCCGGCCACGAGCTGCGCACCCCGCTGACCTCGCTGCGGACCAACATCGAGCTGCTGGCGCGCAGCGAGGAGACCGGCCGGGCCATCCCGCCCGAGGACCGCAAGGAGCTGCTGGCCTCGGTCAAGGCGCAGATGACGGAGCTGGCCGCGCTGATCGGTGACCTCCAGGAGCTGTCCCGCCCGGACGCGGCCCCGCCCGCCAGGCTGGAGGTGGTGGCCCTGCACGAGATCGCGCGGAGCGCACTGTCCCGCGCCCGGCTGCGCGGCCCCGAGCTGCACTTCACCGACGAGATCGCGCCCTGGTACGTACGGGGCGAGGCGACGGCGCTGGAGCGGGCGGTGGTCAACGTCCTGGACAACGCGGTGAAGTTCAGCCCTCCGGGCGGCGCGGTGGAGGTCTCGCTGCGGGCGGGCGAGCTGACCGTACGCGACCACGGGCCCGGTATCCCGGCGGAGGACCTGCCGCACGTGTTCGAGCGGTTCTGGCGGTCCGAGTCTGCGCGGGCCCTGCCGGGCAGCGGGCTGGGCCTGTCGATCGTGGACCGTACGGTGCGCCGCGCGGGCGGCAGCGTCGAGCTGCGGGCGGCCCCGGCCGGGGGCCCGGGCACGGAGGCGGTGCTCCGCATCCCGGGCGCCCCGGCGCCGCCGCCGGAGCAGCCGTCAGTTGTGCCGGATCAGTGAGGCGACCAGGCCGGAGCGGGTGTTGGGGAAGTCCATCGGGACGATGCCCAGCCCTGTCCGGCCGGCCGGCTCGCCGCCGTCGACGAACGAGTGCACCTGCGGGTTGAGCCGGTCGGAGTTCCAGCGCGGCGGCATGTACGCCGAGGTGCTGGTGTAGTTCACGAAGAGCTTGCCGGGCTGCTGGACGGCCCGGCGGAACTGGTTCTCGATCTTGCCGCGCTTGGCGAAGGGCTCGGCGTTCCAGTCGTCCTGGATGTCGAAGACGTTGCCGTCGCCGTAGCGCAGGCCGGGCAGGCCGCCGTTGTCTGCGAGCAGGACCACCTTGCCGCGGGCCTGGCCGAGGGCGGGCAGGGTGTCGGCGATCCGGAACAGCGGGCGCCAGCCCCGGTGGTCGAGGTAGTCGTCGAAGACGGCGCGGAAGGTGGCGTCGCTGTCCTCTGAGTACTCCTGCTTGAGCCGCATCAGCACGGTCTCGGAGGGGTGCGCGGCGAGGAAGTTCGCGCAGGCGACGAGGACGTCCCCGAACATCAGGTCCTGGAAGAAGGCCGCGTGGTGGATGGCGAAGGAGCCGCCGGTGACGCGGCAGCGGACGTCCAGGAACCGGATCCCGGAGTCGAGCTGCTGGGCGATCGAGGTGTTCTGGCAGGCGACGTAGAGCCCGCCTTTGGTGGCGCCCGAGTCGTGGGTGCCGGGGATGGTCATCCGCTGGAGCGCGGTCGCGTCCCCGAGCCCGGCCATCCATTCCTGAGTGGACAGAGCCTGCGTGCCGAGCGTACGGGCCGAGGCCGCCCCCGCCGCTCCGAGGCCCACGGCCGCACCCGCTCCCGCCGCCATCGCCCCGACCAGAAATGCCCGACGATCCAGTGCCATGTCCGCCCCTTTGCCGACCCGGTGGTGGATTCCCAGCCGCGGCTGGGAGGTGCCCCCGGATTCTGGCGTGCGGGACCGGCCTTTACTACCCTTCGGTAGCGCTCACCTTTCGAGCAACTCGGCCATGGCGCGCAGCCCTTGGGCGAGCTCCCGCCCGTTCGGCGCCTGCTCCGGGTCCGTCAGGGTCTGCACCATCACCCCGGTCAGCAGCGCGATGTGCACCGACCCGAGGGCCCGTACGTCCTCCTCGGCGACCGCGTCCTCGGGGACCCCGCGCAGCTGCGCGGCGACCATGCGGCGGGAGCGGCGCTGGCCCTCGGCGAGGGCCGCGAGCAGCTCGGGCGAGGACTGCGCGTGGACGAAGGCCTCGACGTTGGCGACCCAGAGCCAGCGCATGTCGCCGAAGTCCTGGATCTTGCGGTCCCAGGTGTCGGCGTACCGCTCCTCGGTGGTGTCGCCCTGGCCTGCCAGCCGGCCGGACCCGGCGGCCCACTCGTCCATGGCGGCGAACAGGGCGAGGTTGAGCAGGGCCTCGCGCGAGCCGAAGTGGTAGCCGATCGCGGCCATGCTCACCTTCGACGCCGAGGCGATATCGCGCACGGTCGTGCGCAGGTACCCCTTCTCCTCCAGGCAGCGGCGCGCTCCGGCCAGCAGGTCCTCGCGATTTCCCATGCCGGGATCGTAGCCGCGCACTGTATTGCACAAATGCCCAAGACAAACGTATTGCGCGCTTGCCCAAATCCTGGCAGGCTCGGATTACGCCACCGTCACCGCAAGACACACAGGGGAGAGCGGAACCATGCGCCACACGCTGACGATCGACGGCCGCACGTTGTCGTACCGGGACTTCGGCGGCCCGGGCCGCCCGCTGCTCGCCCTGCACGGGGGCCTGTCCGAAGGCCTCGCCTTCGCCGGCCTCGCCGACGCCCTGCACGACGCGTGGCGGGTCATCGCCCCCGACCAGCGGGGCCACGGCGACTCCGACCGGGCCGCCGACTACGGCCGCGCCGGATACGTCTCCGACGCCGTCGCGCTGCTCGACCACCTCGGCCTCGACGCCCCCGTCGCCGTCCTCGGCTACTCCCTCGGCGGGCTCAACGCCGTCCACCTGGCCGCCGCCCACCCCCACCGGATCTCGGCGCTCATCGACGTGGACGCCACCGTCGAGGTCCACCCCGTCCCGGAGGGAGCGGTCTTCGACTTCCTCCGGGACATGCGGTACACCGCTCCCACCCGCGAGGAGCTCCTCGCCGCGGCCGGGCCGGTGGGCTCCCGGTTCGTCGACCGGGTGCTGCGCCCGCTCCCCGCCGGCAAGGGCTGGCGGCTCCCGTTCCACCCGCAGGACATGATCGACTCCGTCGAAGGCTGCCGCGGCGACCACTGGGACGCCTGGCTCGCGAGCACCTGCCCGGCCGTGCTGATCCACGGCACCGGCAGCCAGGCGCTCAGCCAGGACACCGCCGACGCGATGGTCGCCCGGCGGCCCGGGACCTCGTACACGCCCCTGGACGGGGACCACTTCGTGCCGTTCACGGACCCGGCGGGCTTCCACGAGGCCGTGGGGAAGTTCCTCGCGACGCTCTGAAGGCCATGACGGCCCCGTCACGGGGGTACGGGGCGAACGCCGAAGGGGCGGCGGGCCGCAGGGGCCCGCCGCCCCTTCGGGCGTGGCTGCTGTGGTGTACAGGCCGTCGCAGGTGCTGTACGCAGGTGCTGTACGCAGGTGTTACTTGACGACCGTGATGCGGTCCGCCGTCGGCGGGGCGATCGGAGCGGCCTCGGTCGACTTCGCCAGGTAGGCGTTGAACGCCTCCAGGTCGGGCACGCCGACCAGCTTGTTCTTGTGCTCCTTCAGGACGGTGAAGCCGTCACCGCCGCCCGCGAGGAACTCGTTCATCGCGACCCGGTAGGTCTTGGCGGGGTCGATCGCCGCGCCGTTCAGCTTCACCGAGTCCACGACGATGCGGTCCGCGCCCGTCTTCGTCATGTCCAGGGTGTAGGTGAAGCCCTTCGAGACCTGGAGGATCTTCGGGTTCGGGCCGTTGACCGTGCCGCTGACCTGCTGCTGGAGCGCGGTGATCAGCTGCGCGCCCGTCAGGTCGACGATGTTCATCAGGTTGTTGAACGGCTGGACCGTGTAGGACTCGCCGTACGTCACGACCCCGTCGCCCTCGGCGCCCGCGGCCTTGTAGGCCAGGTCGGCACGGATGCCGCCCGGGTTCATGATGGCCAGCTGCGCGCCGCCCTTGGCCGCCGGGGCCGTGGCCTCCAGCTGCGCGTCGGCGATCAGGTCGCCGAGCGGCTTCTCGGGCGCCTCGGAGCCGCGGCCCGCGATGTCCGCCGTGATGTAGCCCATCGGGCGGTTGGCGACCGGGGCCGCCAGGGTCTTCCAGCGGTCGATCAGCTCGGTCATGTCCGGGGCCTTGGGCTGGTCCCGGATGACGGCCTTGGTGACCGGCTTGGGCGCGGAGACCGGCGTACGGACGATGTCCTTGGTCTGCCGGTCGTACGTCAGCGTGGTGTCCGTGAACGCGCGGCCGTAAGAGGCGGCCGAGGTGACCATGCGCGGGTTGCCCGCCGGGTCGGGGATGTTGCACGCGTACGCCTGGTGCGTGTGGCCGGTGACCAGCGCGTCGACCTTCGGGTCGAGGTTCTTCGCGATGTCCACGATGGCGCCCGAGACGCCGGCGCCGGCACCCGGGACGTTGCAGTCGTAGTTGTACGCGCCGCTGGCGGGCAGGCCGCCCTCGTGGATCAGCGCGACGATCGACTTGACGCCCTGCTTGTCCAGCTCGGCGGCGTACTTGTTGATCGTCTCGACCTCGTCGCCGAACTTGAGGCCCTTGACCCCGTCGGCGGTCACGACGTCCGGAGTGCCCTCCAGGGTGACGCCGATGAAGCCGATCTTCACGTCGCCCTTCTTCCAGATGAAGGTGGGCGACATCAGCGGGCGCTTGGTCTTTTCGTCGGTGACATTCGCGGCGAGGTACTTGAACTCGGTGCCCGTGTACTCCTTGCCGTACTCGAAGCAGCCCTCGACCGGGTGGCAGCCGCCGTACACCATGCGGCGCAGCTCGGTCTTGCCCTCGTCGAACTCGTGGTTGCCGACACTGGTGACGTCCAGCTTCAGCTTGTTCAGGGCCTCGACGGTGGGCTCGTCGTGGAAGAGACCGGACAGCATCGGGCTGCCGCCGATCATGTCACCGGCCGCGGCCGTGACGGAGTACTCGTGGCCCTTGCGGGCCTCGCGCAGGCTGGTCGCCAGATACTCGACACCACCGGCGGGTATCGCCTTGGTGGTGCCGTCCGCCTGACGCTCGCTCACGGTGCCGGAGGAGCCCTGCGGCGGCTCCAGCGTGCCGTGGAAGTCGTTGAACGACAGCATCTGCACATCGACGGTGCGGCTCTTGCCGGCACCGCCACCACTCGCGGCACCGGCCGGCAGTGCGGCCGCGACCATCGCTCCGGCCCCGGCCGTGACGGCGAGAGCGGCGAAGGTCAACCGGCGGGTTCGGCGGTGCCGTTGTGGCGTCGCTGACATTTAGTCCCCTTTTGGACAGCGGTAAAACTCGGGAGGTCGGCGGCAGCCTATGGTCAACGCGCGTAGCACGACAGGGGGTACGGGTGTCGGCCTGGTTACACGTAGAAGACGGCTCACCGTCGGTCCGCTGCACGCACACCACCGCAGGCGCCTTCCGCGGTCGTACGCTCGACGTATGACTGACGACGCAGCAGCGGCCCTGGAGCCGGGACGCCAGATTGAGACCCTCGACGAGCTGACGGACGAACAGGCCGAAGCCGTGCTCGCCCTCATCGAGGACGCGGCGCGCACGGACGGCACCACCGCCGTGTCCGAGCAGGGCCGCCTCCAGCTGCGCGGCGGGCGCCGCGAGGGGATCCGGCACTTCCTGCTCACCGAGCGGGGCCGGCTCGCCGGGTACGGGCAACTGGAGGACACCGACCCGGTGGAGGCCCCCGCCGCCGAGCTCGTCGTCCACCCCGCACTGCGCGGGCGCGGGCACGGGCGGGCGCTGGGCTCGGCCCTGCTGGCCGCCTCCGGCAAGCGGATCCGGGTGTGGGCGCACGGCGGCAAGTCCGCCGCCCGCCACCTCGCGCAGGTCCTCGGCCTGACCCTGTTCCGCGAGCTGCGCCAGCTGCGCCGCCCGCTCGGCCCGGAGGGACCCCCGCTGCCCGAGGTGGTGCTGCCGGCCGGGGTGACCGTACGGACCTTCGTGCCCGGCGAGGACGACGGGGCCTGGCTCGCGGTCAACGCGGCCGCCTTCGCCCACCACCCCGAACAGGGCGCGCTGACCCAGCGGGACCTGAACGACCGCATCGCGCAGCCGTGGTTCGACCCCAAGGGCTTCTTCCTCGCCGAGCGGGACGGGGAGCTCGTCGGCTTCCACTGGACGAAGGTCCACGCCGAGGAGCGGCTCGGGGAGGTCTACGTGCTCGGCGTCCGCCCCGGCGCCCAGGGCGGCGGCCTCGGCAAGGCCCTCACCGCGATCGGCCTGCACCACCTCGCCGGGGCGGGCCTGCCCACCGCGATGCTGTACGTGGACGCCGACAATCCGGCGGCCCTCGCCGTCTACGAGGGCCTCGGCTTCAGCACCCACGAGGTCGACCTGATGTACCGCACCGAGAGCTGATCCACAGCCCCGGGGGAAGCCCGTACGGGTGCGCCGGGGGCGCGCGGGGCCCGTACGGGTGTATTCCGGGCGCGGAAAAGACGTACTCGTGCACCACCCGGAGCCTGGAAGCCATACGCCATTCACCGGACCTTAAGACGCGCTTGCGACTCTCCCCGCATGCAGCCCCGACTCCGACCGACGGCGACCACTTCCGACGCGCCTGTGCCGCTTGCGCGGAACAATGGAGTCATGAGCCACCAGCCCAGCGCAGGCCCCACCGAGGTCCCCGCCCAGCACCCGTCTCACACGTCCCCCGCCGCCTCCCCCGGCCCGGCGGCCAAGCCTGCGCGGATCGGCTCCATAGCCGCGCACCGCCCGCATTCCGGCCTCGAGCCCGGGCTCGCACCCGATCTCGACGCCGACCTGGACGCCTACGACGACAAAGAGAGCGGTGAGCTCCCCCCGGGGCGGTTCCTCGACCGCGAGCGCAGCTGGCTGGCCTTCAACGAGCGGGTCCTGGAGCTGGCCGAGGACCCGGCGACCCCGCTGCTGGAGCGCGCCAACTTCCTGGCGATCTTCGCGAGCAACCTCGACGAGTTCTTCATGGTCCGCGTCGCCGGCCTCAAGCGCCGCATCGCGACCGGCGTCGCCACCCGTTCGGCCTCCGGTCTGCAGCCCCGCGAGGTGCTCGACCTGATCTGGACGCGCTCGCGCGAACTCATGGCCCGGCACGCCGCCTGCTTCCAGCAGGACATCTCCCCGCAGCTCGCCGAAGAGGGCATCCACCTCATCCGCTGGCCGGACCTCACCGAGAAGGAGCAGGCCCGCCTCTTCACGCTGTTCCGGAACCAGATCTTCCCGGTGCTCACCCCGCTGGCCGTGGACCCCGCGCACCCGTTCCCTTACATCTCCGGGCTCTCCCTGAACCTGGCCGTCGTCGTACGCAACCCGGTCAGCGGCCACCGCCACTTCGCCCGCGTCAAGGTCCCGCCGCTGCTCTCCCGCTTCCTGGAGGCCTCCCCGCACCGCTACGTCCCCCTCGAGGACGTCATCGCCGCGCACCTGGAGGAGCTCTTCCCCGGCATGGAGGTGCTCGCGCACCACATGTTCCGGGTGACCCGCAACGAGGACCTCGAGGTCGAGGAGGACGACGCCGAGAACCTGCTCCAGGCCCTGGAGAAGGAGCTCATGCGGCGCCGCTTCGGCCCGCCGGTGCGCCTGGAGGTCGAGGAGTCCATCGACCCCGGCATCCTGGACCTCCTCGTGCAGGAGCTGAACGTCTCCGCCGCCGAGGTCTACCCGCTGCCCGGCCCGCTGGACCTGACCGGCCTCTTCGGCATCGCCTCGCTGGACCGGCCCGAGCTGAAGTACCCCAAGTTCGTCGCCGGCACCCACCGCGACCTCGCCGAGGTCGAGTCCGCCTCCGCGCCCGACATCTTCGCCGCGCTGCGCGAGCGGGACGTGCTGCTGCACCACCCGTACGACTCCTTCTCCACCTCGGTGCAGGCCTTCCTGGAGCAGGCCGCCGCCGACCCGGACGTCCTCGCGATCAAGCAGACGCTGTACCGCACCTCCGGCGACTCCCCGATCGTGGACGCCCTGATCGACGCCGCCGAATCCGGCAAGCAGGTCCTCGTACTCGTCGAGATCAAGGCCCGCTTCGACGAGCAGGCCAACATCAAGTGGGCCCGCAAGCTCGAGGAGTCCGGCTGCCACGTCGTCTACGGCCTGGTGGGCCTGAAGACCCACTGCAAGCTGTCGCTCGTCGTCCGCCAGGAGGGCGACACGCTGCGCCGCTACTCCCACGTCGGCACCGGCAACTACCACCCCAAGACCGCCCGCCTGTACGAGGACCTCGGCCTGCTCACCGCCGACCCCCAGGTCGGCGCGGACCTCTCCGACCTCTTCAACCGGCTGTCCGGGTACTCGCGCCGCGAGACCTACCGCCGGCTGATCGTCGCGCCGCGCTCGCTGCGCGACGGACTGATCGCGCGGATCGACAAGGAGGCCGCCCACCACCGGGCCGGCCGCCCCGCGTACGTGCGCCTCAAGATGAACTCGATCGTCGACGAGGCCCTGATCGACTCGCTCTACCGGGCCTCCCAGGCGGGAGTGCCCGTCGACATCTGGGTCCGCGGCATCTGCGCCGTGCGTCCCGGGGTTCCCGGGCTCTCGGAGAACATCCGGGTCCGCTCGATCCTCGGCCGCTTCCTGGAACACTCCCGGGTCTTCGCCTTCGGCAACGGCGGCGAGCCCGAGGTGTGGATCGGCAGCGCCGACATGATGCACCGCAACCTCGACCGCCGCATCGAGGCACTGGTCAGGGTCGCCGACCCGGCCCACCGCGCGGCACTGGACCGGATGCTGGAAACCGGGATGTCCGACGCCACCTCCTCATGGCACCTGAGCCCGGACGGCGAATGGACCCGGCACAGCACGGACCACGAAGGCCAGCCGCTGCGGCACGTTCAGGAGATGCTCATAGACGCCCGGAGGCGCCGGCGTGGCTCTGCCAAACCATGACCTGACAGCGCGTGGAGAAGGCTTCGCGGGGGACGTGCTCGGCACGTACCTGCGGACCCAGGCCACCACCTTCCTGCGCGGGCTCCGCCTCCACGAGGAGAGCGGGGCCGACGCCGCGGAGGGCAGCGATGCGGCGCGCAGCCTGCGGGGGGCTGCGCGCCGGATCAGCGGGTCCCTGACCACCTTCCGGGTGGTGACCGAGTCCTCCTGGGCCGACGGGCTGCGCACCGAGCTGGTGTGGCTGTCCTCGACCCTGGCGGACGAACACGCGTACGCCGCCCGGCTGACCCGGCTGCTGGACGCCCTGCACCGGCTGTCGGGCTCGCCGGAGGTGCCCGCGCCCCGCGGTGCCTCGGGCGCGCTGACGGTGGGCTCGGCGCGGGCGGCCGCCCTGCTGGAGCGGCAGCTGACGCTGGCCCGGACCCGCGCCCACTCGGCGACCCTGCAGGCGCTGGGCTCGTCCCGGTTCCACGCGGTCGCGGACGCCGTGGCGGTCCTGGCCTCCGAGGTGCCGCTGGACGCGGTCGCGGCCCGGGGGCGGGTGGACGAGGTCCTGATCCCGCTGGCGGAAGTGGCCCGGACCCGGCTGGCGACGGCCGTCTCGGCGCTGCCGCACGCCGCCGAGGCCCACCCGTACAACCCCGACCACGACGGCTCCTGGCACGAGGTGCGCCGGCTGCTGCGGGTCCACCGCTACGCCCGGGAGGCCCTGGGCGAGGACGTGGCCCGGCTCGCGGCCGCCGGTGACGCCCTGGACCGCCACCGCGACGCCGCGGAGGCCGCGGCGGCCTCGGCGACGGCGGCCCGCACCCCGCGGATCGCCCCGGCGACGGCGTACGCGCTGGGGGTGCTGCACGCGGACCAGCGGCACGAGGTGGAGGCGGCCCGGTTCACGTTCCAGGACCTGTGGCAGCCCGCGGCGGCCCCCGCCCTCTGACCGAAAGGAATCAGCCACCCCCAGGTCAGTCACATAACGGTAACGACGGGACAACGGCGGATGACACTCCGGAGCAAACCCGGCCATCCACACCAGGCCGTCCGCCATGGTTCACCGTCCGTTCACTTGCCCCGGTCGGCCGCTTCACCTGATCTGCCTAATTTCAGTGATGCAAGGAGCGCGTCACCGACCAGATCGAGGGACTCGCCCTGCACCCGACGTAGTCCTCTTCGCACGCCGCCCCGATACAGAAAGCGGCCGGCGGCTTCTGGAAGGAACACCCGAAAAGTGAAGCTTCAGCGCAAGAACATGCTTCGTGCCTCCGCCCTCGGGGCGCTCGTCGTGTCCGGCGCCCTGGTCCTCACGGCGTGCGGTTCGGACGACAACACGAAGGACGGCGGCGCCGCCAGCGGCAAGCCGTCGGCCGCCGCTGCGGGCGACATCAAGTGCGACGACGCCAAGGGCAAGCTCCTGGCCTCCGGCTCCTCCGCCCAGAAGAACGCCGTCGACCTCTGGGTCAAGGCCTACATGGCCTCCTGCTCCGGCGTCGAGGTCAACTACAAGTCCTCCTCCTCCGGCGAGGGCATCGTCGCCTTCAACCAGGGCACCGTCGGTTTCGCCGGCTCGGACTCCGCGCTGAAGCCCGAGCAGGTCGAGGAGTCGAAGAAGATCTGCACCGGTGGCCAGGGCATCAACCTGCCCATGGTCGGCGGCCCCATCGCCATCGGCTTCAACGTCGCCGGCGTGGACAAGCTGACGCTGGACGCCCCCACCCTCGCCAACATCTTCAACGACAAGATCAAGAAGTGGGACGACGAGGCGATCAAGAAGCTGAACCCCGGCGTCACGCTTCCCTCCACCGCCATCCAGGCCTTCCACCGCTCCGAGGACTCGGGCACCACCGAGAACCTGGGCAAGTACCTCAAGGCCGCCGCTCCCGAGGCCTGGACGTACGAGGCCGCCAAGAAGTGGCCGGCCCCCGGTGGCCAGGCCGCCTCCGGCTCCGCCGGTGTCGCCTCGCAGGTCAAGGCCGTTGACGGCGCGATCGGCTACTTCGAGCTGTCCTACGCCTCCGCGCAGAGCATCAAGACGGTCGACGTGAACACGGGCGCCGCCGCCCCGGTCAAGGCCTCCGCCGACAGCGCCTCCAAGGCCATCGCCGCCGCCAAGATCGCCGGGACCGGCTCCGACCTGGCGCTTAAGCTCGACTACACCACCAAGGCCGAGGGTGCCTACCCGATCGTCCTGGTGACGTACGAGGTCGTCTGCGACAAGGGCAACAAGCCCGAGACGCTCGCCACCGTCAAGTCCTTCCTGAACTACACCGCCTCGGACGCGGGCCAGAAGGTCCTCTCCGAGAACGGCTACGCGCCGATCCCGGCCGAGATCAACACCAAGGTCCGCGAAGTCATCAAGTCGCTGGCCTAATCGCTGAAACCCCCAGGTGCCGGGCAGCTCCCGTCCGAACTGCCCGGCACCTGAGGACCCTCCCCTCCACCCAGGGGATCCGGTGCACCGCCGCCAGGGGGCCTTCCCCCCCACCCAGACCGGAAAGATCATGGCTTCCACCACACCCACCCAGATAGACCAGGCTCCGCCTGTCTCCAAGAGCGGAAGGTCCACCGGCCGCGCCGGTGACAAGATCTTCGCGGGGCTCTCCAAGGGCTCCGGCATCCTGCTCCTGGTGATCATGGCGTCGATCGCCATCTTCCTCACCTACCGTGCCTCGATCGCACTGTCGAAGAACGAGGGCAACTTCCTCACCACCTTCGACTGGAACGCGTCGGCCAACCCGCCCGTCTTCGGCATCGCCGTCCTGCTCTTCGGCACCGTCGTCAGCTCGATCATCGCGATGGCCATCGCGGTTCCGATCGCTGTCGGCATCGCCCTCTTCATCTCGCACTACGCGCCGCGCAAGCTGGCCGCCCCCCTCGCCTACGTGGTCGACCTGCTGGCCGCCGTGCCGTCGATCATCTACGGCATCTGGGGCGCGCTCTTCCTCGTCCCGCAGCTCGGAGGCCTGAACCTCTGGCTCGACGAGTACATGGGCTGGACCTACGTCTTCGACAAGACCCAGGTCGGCGTCGCGCGCTCGCTCTTCACCGTCGGCATCCTGCTCGCGATCATGATCCTCCCGATCGTGACCAGCGTCAGCCGCGAGGTCTTCCTGCAGGTCCCGCGCATGAACGAGGAAGCCGCCCTGGCCCTCGGCGCGACCCGCTGGGAGGTCATCCGCATGTCGGTGCTGCCCTTCGGCCGCTCCGGCGTCATCTCCGCCTCGATGCTCGGCCTCGGCCGCGCCCTCGGCGAGACCATGGCCGTCGCCACGGTCCTCTCCCCGAGCTTCCTGATCAACGGACACATCCTGGACCCGGGCGGCGGCACGTTCGCGCAGAACATCGCCGCGAAGTTCGACGAGGCCAACGAGTTCGGCCGCGACGCCCTGATCGCCTCCGGCCTCGTGCTCTTCCTGCTCACCCTGCTGGTCAACGGCGCAGCCCGGCTGATCATCGCCCGTCGCAAGGACTTCTCGGGGGCGAACGCCTGATGAGCCACGCACTCCAGGACCAGCGGCCCGCCCGGGCCCCGAAGTCCGCCGCTCCCGCCGGCCTCACCCGAGGCGGCCTCCCCCGCTGGGCCCCGGCCGGCATCGCGGTCCTCTCCATCGCCCTCGGCTGCGGCATCGGCGTCGTCGCCGACCTCCACAGCAAGATCCAGTGGGGCCTGATCGCCGCCGTCCTGTTCCTCGCGATCACGTACACCGCCAGCGCGGTGGTCGAGAACCGCCGCCAGGCCAAGGACCGCATCGCGACCTCCGTCGTGTGGGTCAGCTTCGTCCTCGCGGTCATCCCGCTGCTCTCGCTGATCTGGACCACCGTCAGCCGCGGTATGGAGGCCTTCTCCGGGGACTTCCTCAGCCACTCGATGAACGGTGTCACCAGCTTCGAGGAGGGCGGCGGCGTCTACCACGCGCTGCTCGGCACCATCGAGCAGGTCGCCCTGGCCACCGCGATCGCCGCGCCGATCGGCCTGCTGACCGCCGTCTACCTGGTCGAGTACGGCCGGGGCTCGCTCGCCAAGGCCGTGACCTTCTTCGTCGACGTCATGACCGGCATCCCCTCCATCGTCGCGGGCCTCTTCATCCTGACGACCTGGAACCTGGCGCTCGGCTTCGGCCCGTCCGGCTTCGCCGGCTCGATGGCCCTGTCGATCCTGATGATGCCCGTCGTGGTCCGCTCCACCGAGGAGATGCTGAAGCTCGTCCCGAACGAGCTGCGCGAGGCCGCACTCGCCCTCGGTGTGCCGAAGTGGCGCATGATCCTCAAGGTCGTGCTCCCCACCGCCATCGGCGGCATCGCGACCGGCGTCATGCTGGCCGTGGCCCGTATCGCCGGTGAGACCGCGCCGATCATGCTGCTGGTCTTCGGTACCCAGCTGATCAACCCGAACCCCTTCGAAGGTGCTCAGTCCTCGCTTCCGCTGTACATCTGGGAGCAGTACAAGGTCGGCAGTGACGCCTCCTACGACCGGGCATGGGCCGCAGCGCTCGTCCTGATCGCCTTCGTCATGATCCTCAATCTGGTGGCCCGCGGCATCGCCCGCTGGAAGGCCCCGAAGACCGGTCGCTGACGCGACCACATGAAAGCGAAGTGACCCCTCATGGCGAAGCGAATCGACGTCAGCGGACTGTCCGCCTTCTACGGCGCCCACAAGGCCATCGATGACATCTCGATGACCGTGGAGCCCCGCTCCGTGACCGCCTTCATCGGCCCGTCCGGCTGCGGCAAGTCCACCTTCCTGCGCACCCTGAACCGCATGCACGAGGTCACCCCCGGCGGCCGCGTCGAGGGCAAGGTGCTCCTGGACGACGAGAACCTGTACGGCGTCGGCGTCGACCCGGTCGCGGTCCGCCGCACCGTCGGCATGGTCTTCCAGCGTCCGAACCCCTTCCCCACCATGTCGATCTTCGACAACGTGGCGGCGGGCCTGCGCCTGAACGGCAGCTTCAAGAAGTCCGAGCTCTCGGAGATCGTGGAGCGGTCCCTGAAGGGCGCCAACCTCTGGAACGAGGTCAAGGACCGCCTGAACAAGCCGGGCTCCGGCCTCTCCGGCGGCCAGCAGCAGCGTCTGTGCATCGCCCGCGCCATCGCGGTCGAGCCGCAGGTCCTGCTGATGGACGAGCCCTGCTCGGCCCTGGACCCGATCTCCACCCTCGCGATCGAGGACCTGATCGGCGAGCTGAAGGAGCGCTTCACGATCGTCATCGTGACGCACAACATGCAGCAGGCCGCCCGCGTCTCCGACCGCACCGCGTTCTTCAACCTCTCGGCGGTCGGCCGGCCCGGCAAGCTCATCGAGATCGACGACACGGACCGGATCTTCTCGAACCCGTCCGTGCAGGCGACCGAGGACTACATCTCGGGCCGCTTCGGCTAAACCGAAGCCCCTCGGATGTGAATACACGTCCTGCGGTGCTGCATGGCGGTGCCACCGCAAGGCGAAAGAAAAGGGCCGGCTCCCCCTGGGTGGGGGGAGCCGGCCCGCTTTCGTTCTCCGGCCGGACTGGCCGTCGTACGACTAGCCGACGAAGGCCAGGTCGACGATCCAGAAGCTGAGCGCGGCGACCAGGGCCGCGGCCGGCATGGTGATGAACCAGCCCAGGACGATGTTCTTGGCGACGCCCCAGCGGACCGCGTTGACCCGCTTGGTCGCGCCCACACCCATGATCGCCGAGGTGATCACGTGGGTGGTGGAGATCGGCGCGTGGAAGAGGTACGCCGAGCCGAACATGATCGAGGCACCGGTGGTCTCGGCGGCGAAGCCCTGCGGCGGGTCCAGCTCGATGATCTTGCGGCCGAGCGTGCGCATGATGCGCCAGCCGCCCGCGTACGTACCCAGCGACAGCATCACGGCGCACACGATCTTGACCCAGACCGGGATCGCCGCGTCGGCGCTCTGCACATCGGCGATGACCAGCGCCATCACGACGATGCCCATCGTCTTCTGCGCGTCCTGGAGACCGTGGCCGAGGGCCATGCCCGCCGCGGACACGGTCTGCGCGATACGGAAGCCGTGCTTGGCCTTGTGCGGGTTGGACCGGCGGAACATCCACAGGATGACCACCATCACCAGGTAACCGATTATCAGACCGACGACCGGCGAGACGAACATCGGGATGACGACCTTGTCGATCACACCGCTCCAGATGACACCGGTGCCACCGGCCAGCGCCGCACCCACCATGCCGCCGAACAGCGCGTGCGAGGAGGACGACGGCAGGCCGAAGTACCAGGTGATCAGGTTCCAGACGATCGCACCGACCAGAGCCGAGAAGAGGATCCACATGCCCCGGGTGCCCTGGGGCGTCTCGATCAGGCCCTCGCTGACCGTCTTGGCTACCCCGCTGCCCAGGAAGGCGCCGGCGAGGTTCATCACGGCGGCCATCGCGAGAGCCGCCCGCGGGGTCAGCGCCCGCGTGGAGACGGACGTCGCGATCGCGTTCGCCGAGTCGTGGAAACCGTTGGTGTACGTGAAACCGAGCGCGACACCGATGGTCACGATCAGAGCGAAGGTGTCCACGAGGTTCAGGACTCCTTGACCGCGATGGTCTCCACCGTGTTCGCAACGTGCTCGAACGCGTCGGCCGCCTCTTCGAGCACGTCGACGATCTGCTTGAGCTTCAGCACCTCGATGGCGTCGTACTTGCCGTTGAAGAGCTGTGCGAGCAGCTTGCGGTGGATCTGGTCGGCCTGGTTCTCGAGGCGGTTGACCTCGATCCAGTACTCGGTCAGGTTGTCCATCGTCCGCAGGTGCGGCATGGCCTCGGCGGTCAGCTCGGCCGCCCGCGCCAGCACCTCGATCTGCTGCTCGACACCCTTGGGGAGCTCTTCCACCTGGTACAGGACGACCAGGTCGACGGCCTCCTCCATGAAGTCCATGATGTCGTCGAGCGACGAGGCCAGGTTGTAGATGTCCTCGCGGTCGAACGGCGTGATGAAGGAGGAGTTCAGCTGGTGGAAGATCGCGTGAGTGGCGTCGTCCCCCGCGTGCTCGGCTGCCCGCATCCGCTCCGCGATCTCGGCCCGGGCGGAGGAGTCCGCTCCGAGCAGTTCCATAAGGAGCTTGGAGCCCGTGACGATGTTGTCCGCGGATGCGGCGAACATGTCGTAGAAGCTCGTCTCCCTGGGGGTCAGACGAAATCGCACGTGAGGTCCTCGGGGTGCATTGGATTCGGTCAGGCTGATGCTAGGCGCATCCCCCGGCCACGGCTAACCGGCGGTTCCGGGCGGTTCCCCAGTGTCCTCCATCAGGCAGAGTGAGGACCACGGGCCCCTGTCCCTTCGGCCAGGGCCCAGTACCCTATACCCATGAGGGGTATGCACACCCCTCATGTCCGGACCACGGGAGGACGCATGACTGCCATCGAGGCGGAAGGCTCCGGAGCCGACGTCGCCACCGCTGCCGGCGCGGTGCACGGCTACCACCACCAGAAGGACGAGCACCTCAAGCGGCTGCGCCGGATCGAGGGTCAGATCCGGGGTCTGCAGCGGCTCGTCGACGAGGACGTCTACTGCATCGACATACTCACCCAGGTCTCGGCGAGCACGAAGGCCCTCCAGTCCTTCGCGCTCCAGCTGCTCGAGGAGCACCTGCGGCACTGCGTCGCCGACGCGGCCGTCAGGGGCGGGGACGAGATCGACGCCAAGGTCGAGGAAGCGACGAAGGCCATCGCGCGCCTGCTGCGCACCTGAGCCCTTCGGCCGGTGCTGCGGATGCGGCTACAGCCCGAGACCCATCAGTACTTCGTCGATCCGGTCCTGGCTGAGCCGCTCCTCGACCGCCGCGGACGCCGCGATGATCAGCTCGCCGCACAGTTCGATCTCGGCGAGCGCCACGTGGTCCTGCACCGTCGTACCGCCAGCGGGAGTCACGCGTGTCACCTCAATCAGCCGTCATCGGTCATCGGGTCATCGGTCGTCGGCGCTCGATTTCTCAGCGTAGGGAGGACGGGGCGCTGTGCGCATGACACGGATGGACCATTTCCGGATACCGGGCCATGGCCCGATCGCGCCGCCCCGGGACCGTCCGGCCGGCTATTCGGCGATCTTCCCGGCGTAAATGTCCCCGCTTGCGGGCAATACGACGGTCACCGGCGTCCCGAACCCGTAGAGCAGCGTGGTGGAGGAGACATCGATCACGCCATTGTTGACATAGGTGAAACGGTGCCGGACCTTCCGCAGCCGGCCCTCCTCGTCGAGATAGACGTCGAAGGGGACCGCGCTCTTGCTGAACCCTTTCGCCGCCGCCTCCAGTGCTCCGCGGACCGCCGGTGAGGCGCTCTTCGCGGCCTGCCCGATGTCGGTGGTCCCGCGGTAGTGCCGCACCTTCGTGCCCGCCACCTCGGTCTCGCCCACGTACGTCGCCTCCTGTACGCCGCGCAGCAGCTCGGCGGCGGCCAGCGGGTCGGTGGCCCCGCCCGTGACGAGGTTCCCGTCCGCGAGGGTCGTCGTGTCGATCCGGACCCACTTGTCGGCGGGCACGCCCGCGCCCCGGTTCTTCATGTAGAGGGCGCCGGGTACGAGCAGCTCGGTGATCGGCCGGTGCTCGTCCTTGCCGGCCGCGTCGGCCGGGAGCATCACCAGGAGCTGGCCCATCCCGTTCTTGAAGTCGACCCCGCCCTCGCCGCGGATCGTGACCCGGGTCCCGCCGGTGGCCATCTCCATCGCCGTACGGGCCTGCGCGCTACCGGTCTTCGCCAGTAGGTCGGCGACCCCCCGGACGGTCGCGGCCGGGTCGGCGGCGGGCCGGTCGTCGTCCTTGTCCGCGCCTCCGCACCCGCTCATCGCGGCCACGGTCACGACCATGCCGAAGGCGAGCACCGCCTCACCCGCACGCCCGCGCCGTCGCCTGTGCTGGTGCACCACCATCGCCTGCCAACCCCCAACGCGTGACCGCTGTTTGCCCGAGGCCCCACCCGCTCCGGTTAACGAGGTCCGGGGTTTCCCGTCACGGGCCGTCGCGGTCCCGGGCCCGTGCCGGACCCAGGTACCGTGGTGGTGTGGATCCGCACACCAAGGAGTCGCTCGCCCCTCCGCTTGAAGTCGTGCCGCTCCCCTGCCCCACCGAGCGGCCACCCGCCGGGCACACCACGAGCACCGCCGAGCGCGGCTCGTTCTGCCTGGCCCTCTGCACCTGCGGCTGGAGAGGTCCGGCCCGCCGATCCCGTGACCTGGCCCGCAAGGACGCGGAACGGCACAACTCGGGCTAGGCCGTCGCTGCGGGAGCAGGGTCCGGGGGCAGGGGGTCTTCTTGATCGCCCGTTCGGACGGCCCGGCTGGCCGACGCCCCCGGGAGCGGATGCCCTGGATGCATGCCAGGACCCGCACCCCGCGTCGCCGCCCTCCTCTGGGCCCTGTTCATCGCGCTCACGCCCGCCGCCGCGGCCTCGGCGCGCCCGACGGGCTCGGCGGACGGCCCGGCCGATGTGACCCTGGCCATCGGGGCGACCACCACCGCGGCCGTGGCCACCGGTCTGTGGCTGCGCTCCCGTTACCGCCGCAAGGACGACTCGGAGCGCCACGGCTCGGAGAGCGGCGACCCGTGACCCTTCGCCCCCGCCCCCGCCCGAGGGCGGTCAGCCTGTGCTTCGGCGGAGCGGCCCTGTGCCTGCTGGCGGCCGTCCTGATCTTCGTATGGGACGCCTACGCCCGGCCTTGAAAAGCTAGGCGGCCAGGTCGCTCTCGTGCGTGAGGCAGGCCGGGGGCGGGGTCTGAGGCTGGGCGAGGTCCACCGGGTGCGGCAGCCCGCGGCGCTTGGCGCGGACCAGCCGCCCCGCACGCGGGGCGCGGGCCACCGCCCGCACGAGCGGGTTCAGCAGCGCCATCGCGAGCGGGGCGAGCACCAGTACGACGGCGGTGCCGAGCGCGAAGCCGCCGATGACATCGGTCGGGTAGTGGACCCCGAGGTACACGCGGCAGACGCCCTCGGCGAGGGCCAGGCCGATCCCGATGAGCCCGAGCTTCCGGTTCGCGATGAACAGGCCGACGCCCAAGGCCATGGCGAGCGTGGCGTGGTCACTGACGAAGGAGAAGTCGCCGGGGCCGGCGTCCGGTGCCAGCACGTCCAGGCCGCTGTGCTCGACGAACGGCCGCGGCCGCCCGACGAAGGCGCGCAGCGGGACGTTCACGAGGAGGGCGAGCGCGGCGGCGAACGGGGCCCACACCAGCGCGGCGAACGACTCGACGGACGTGGACTCGTCCTGCCGGCGCGCACCGTGCCAGCACCACAGGACGAGGAGCACCAGGGCCAGCGGGATCCCGTACGCGCTGACGAGGCCGACGGCCCGGTCGACTCCGGCCGGGGCGTGCCGGGCCAGTCCGTTGATGTCGTACAGCAGGCTGACGTCCACGTTCGGCCCACTACTTGTGAGTCCAGCCATGGCGATGCGGCCCCTTGCCCTTGCTCGGTTCCCCTCGGGCGCACGCTTGCGTGCGCCCCTGAACCCCCCCGTTGATCAAGCCTGCGTCCATGGAACGCCCGTTCTGAACGCCGCGTTCCACTCTCCACCGAATGATCACGGCAACGTTATCGAAGAGTGACTCATCGTCGCAGCTCAGGGCCTTGGGTTGACGCAGCGTGGCGAACGGCGCGGCGAGGGGGGTGCCTTGCGGATCAGGCCGCGAGCCCGGCCTGATCCGCAAGGCGCCCCCTAGGGGGACTTGGCGTCGGCGGTGCGGTCGGGAAGGGCCTCGGCCCCGTCCTTGGTGACACGCGTCGCGCCGAAGTAGTCCGGGGTGTCGATCTTGTCGAAGCGGATCACGGCGCCGGTGTACGGGGCGTTGATCATGTATCCGCCGCCCACGTAGAGGCCCACGTGCCGGATCTCCCGAGAGTTCGTCAGATCATCGGAGAAGAACACCAGGTCACCGGGGAGCAGTTCGCCGCGCGAGGGATGCGGCCCTGCGTTGTACTGGTCGTTGGCGACGCGCGGCAGCTCGATCCCCACCGACTCGTACGCGGCCTTGGTCAGCCCCGAGCAGTCGAACCGCCCGTCCTGGTCCGGCGTACCGTTGCCGCCCCACAGGTACGGGGTCCCCAACTGCTTCTGCGCGAAGTAGATGGCCCCGGCGGCCTGCTGCGAGGGCGCGACCCGCCCGACCGGCCGCTCGAAGCTCTTCGCGAGGGTCGTGATGGTCTTCACGTACCCCTGGGTCTCCTTGTACGGGGGCACGCCGCCGTACTTGATGACCGCGTACGCCCCCGCGTTGTAGGCCGCGAGCATGTTGCCCGTCGCGTCCCCGGGCACCCCCGCCACGTCCTTGGCCAGCTCGCAGTCGTACGAAGCCGCCGAGGGGATCGCATCATTGGGGTCCCAGATGTCGCGGTCGCCGTCACCGTCCCCGTCGATGCCGTGTCCGGCCCACGTGCCCGGGATGAACTGCGCGATACCGCGGGCGTCGGCCGGGCTGACGGCGCTCGGGTTCCAGCCGCTCTCCGAGTACAGCTGGGCAGCCAGCAACGCAGGGGTCATGGCCGGGCACAGGGTCCCCCACTTCTGCACCAGGTTCTGGTACTTCGCGGGTACGGCCCCCTTGGCCAGCCCGAGCGGGCGGCCCCCCGCCGCCCCGGCACCGACGAGGCCGGCCGCGGCGGAGTACGTACCCACCACGATCAGCACGAGGAAGCTCAGACAGAGCCCGATCCCGATCCCGCTCGCCATCCAGAATCTGCGCACCCGTCAACACTCCCCCATCCCCGTCGCTTTAACGTGTGAATCGCTCGTGTCGCCGGGTCCACTACGCCACTCGGAAGCCCGTGCAGTTGATACTCGAGTACTTCGTAGGGTCATCCTCGACGTGGTAGAAGACCACCGTCCAGTCCCCCGGGTCGTTGGCCAGGGGCACGCCGGGGTACGTCTTGCCGTTCACGTGCTCCGCGAAGTCGTCCGGGTACTTGAGCTTCAGGAATTCGCCCGTCTTCCATTTGCTGTAGATGTCGACGGGCTTGCTGGTGAAGCCCACGGCCCGGTTGTCCATGGGGAAGGGCTGTCCGGTGGACGGGTCGAGGTCGTGCGGGGACCTGATCGCCACCGACACGTAGTACGGATCGGGCTTGGTCTCGCTGTTCTCGGCGTACTTGATGCGCATGCTGATGGTCACGGACTTCCCCGAGACCTCGGTGTCGGCCTGCATGTCCGCACCGGGCGGCTTCTGCTCCGGCCCCAGGTTGCACGCGCCGGTCCCGTGCGCGGCGCGCTCCGGATCGGTGGAAGGCAACCAGAAGTAGTGCGAGATCTGGTTGCCCTCGATGTACTGGGCGGGCGGCTTGGCGGCGGCGCCCTTGGACGCCGAGGGCGTGGCGCCCCCCGCGCCCCCCGCGCCCGGCGTCTGTCCGGGCGTGCCCGTGGCACCCGCCGCACCGTCCTTGCCCCGGCCCCCGTCACCGTCCCCGTCGAACGGAGCCAGCTTCCAGACGGCCAGCGACAGGGCCGCGACCACCGCCACGGCCGCCACCCACACGCCCGTCCGCCCGCGCCTCGGCGGGGTCGCGGCCGCGTGCTGCGTCGGCGTGTAGCCGTACGGCAGGCTCGGCCCCTGCGTCCGCATCTCGTGCACCGGCACGGCCTCGCCCAGCGCGCCCAGCCCCACGTACACGGGGTCGTCGACCAGCGCGTCCCGTACGCCACACCGGCCGATGACCTCGGGCAGGGCGGGCCGGGCCGCCGGGTCCTTCGCCACGCACGCCTCGATCAGGGCCGCGAGCCCCGGCTCCACCCCGGCCACGTCGACCGGTTCGTGCACCGCCCGGTAGCTCACGCTCGTCGGGGCGCCCGTACCGAACGGCGGCCGCCCGGTCGCCGCGTACGCCAGCGTCGCGCCCAGCGCGAAGACGTCCGCGGCCGCCCCGGCCTCTGCCCCGAGCAGCACCTCCGGCGCGGTGTACCCCGGGGTTCCCGGGGCCTGGCCGTCCTGGGTGAGGGCCGTCTCGCCCACGCCGCGCGCGATGCCGAAGTCGATGAGCTGCGGGCCCTGCCCGCCCAGGATGACGTTGTGCGGCTTGAGGTCCCGGTGCGTCACCCCGTACGCGTGGACGCTCGCCAGCCCCTCCGCCAGCGCCGCGAACAGCCGGCGGCAGGTGTCCGCGGGCAAACCCCCGCGCTCCGCGACGGCGTGACCGAGCGTCGGGCCCGCCACGTACTCCGTGGCCAGCCAGAACGGCGGCGCCGCCAGCGAGGCGTCGATCAGGTTCGCCGTGTACGCCGACCGCACCGCGCGCACGGTCTCGGCCTCACGCCGGAACCGGGCCAGGGCCTCGGGGTGGCCGGTGATCTCGTCCCGGATCACCTTCACGGCGACCAGGCGCCCGCCCGGCGAGCGCCCGAGGTACACCTGCCCCATCCCTCCGGCACCGAGCCGGGCCAGCAGCGCGTGCGCCCCGATCCGGGCGGGGTCGACGTCTCTCAGGGACTCCATTGGACCGAGCCTGCCACACCGACTGTCGTGCCACGGCGCCGGGTTGACCAGGAACGCGGCCGGTGACGCGGGCGGAAACGCGGCCGGTAACGCGGCGCTAGGAGCGCGGTGCGACGAACAGGCTCTGCGCGCTCCGCCCGATCGGCCCCTTCTCGTCGTGCAGCCGGGCGTCCGCGAGCCCGATCCCGCCCGCGTCCACGCTCGTACGGGCCTCCACGCAGGCCCACTCGCCCACCGGGTGGCGGTGCAGGTGCACGGTCAGGTCGCCGTTGATGAACACGTACCGCCCGAAGTCCATGACCGAGCTGATCCCGTTGCCCGAGTCGGCGGCGATCAGGACCCGGTCCAGCGGCCGGGTCTCCTCCCCGGCTACGAGCGGCACCTTCATCCGCATCCAGCAGGTGCCGGGGCCCAGCTCCACGAACGCGCCCTCGGTGAACCGGGTCTCCATCGCCGAGTGGTAGCCGGTCTCCCACGGCACCGGGAAGAACGGCGTCACCTCCACCTCCCCGGGCGGCGGCAGCTGCGGCCCCGGGGCCACGCCGGGCACGGTCTCCTCGGCCACCCGGATCCGCAGCGCCCGCGCGAGCATCACCGGCGCGGCCCCGGCCGGGGCGAGGGCGGCCTCGACCACCTCCGTGCTGCGGCCGGCCCGGAGCACGGACGTGGTGATCTCCAGCGGGCCGATCGGCACCGGCCGCAGGATCTCGTACGTGATTCTCGCGATCCGCATGTCGGCGCGGGCGCCCTCCCGCTCCTCCACGGCCCGGCCGAGCAGCGCGGCCGGCGGCCCGGCATGCTGCGAGCCGGGGTCCCACGGCCCGCGCGTGTACTCGGTGGCCAGGAACCGCCCGGCATCGACCCGCTCGAAGAACGCCTCGGAGATCGCCATGCCCGGCACGCTACCGACAGGTAACCCGTCCCGCCAGGCCTACGCGGAGCAACGGAGCAACGGAGCAACGGAGCAACGGGACCTCAGCGGGCGAAGCCCAGCCCGACCCCGAGCCCCACCAGCACCGAGCCGATCGCCCGATTCAGCGCCTTCTGCGCCTTCAGCATCCGGTCGCGCAGCCGGGAGTTCGAGAAGAACAGCGCGACCGCACCGAACCAGCCCAGGTGCGCCGCCGACATGAACAGCCCGTACCCGGCCTGCTGCCACACGGGGGTGTCCGGGTTGACGACCTGCGTGAACGTCGACACCACGAACAGCGCGGTCTTCGGATTGAGCACATTGGTCAGGAACCCGGACCGCAGCGCGCCCAGCCGGGTCAGCTCCGGCTTGGACTCCAGGTCCACGCTCAGCTCGGCCCGCGCCCGGAAGGTCCGGATCCCGATCCACACCAGGTACGCGGCGCCCGCCAGCTTGATCGCCGTGAACAGGGTCGTGGAGGAGGCGATCAGGAGACCGACCCCGAGCATCGTGTACGAGACGTGCACCAGCACGCCGGCCGCGACACCGGCCGCCGCGAACAGCCCGGTGGGCCGCCCGTAGAGATAGCTGTTCCGGACGACCATCGCGAAATCGGCGCCGGGGCTGATCACGGCGAGGAGGGTGATGACGGCAACTGCGATCACTTCTGTCATGTACGGATGCTCACCGCACCGGCCCCCGCGATCAACCGGGTTCCGTACACGAATACTTGAGACATGAACACGACGCCTTCCTCGCCCTCACCCTCACCCTCACCCTCGCCCTCACCCTCGCCCTCCGCGACGCCCGCGCCCCTCTCCCTGCGCCCGTTCCGCCCCGCGGACGACGCCCCGGCCCTGCACCGCTGGATCACCACCCGGGCCGAGCTCGTCACCTGGGCGGGACCCTCCTTCACCTGGCCGCTGGACGACGCCCAGCTCAACGCTTACGCCGCCGAGCCGGACCGCCACACCTGGACCGCGGTCTCCCCCGACGGACACCCCCTCGGCCACGTATCGGTACGCGGAACCCGCCTGGGCCGCGTACTGATCGCCCCCGAGGCACGCGGCCGGGGCCTCGGCGAGACCCTCCTCACACTCGCCGTCGCCCGCGCCTTCGACGAGCTCGGCCTGCCCTCGCTCGACCTCGGCGTCTACACCCACAACACCGCGGCCGTACGCCTCTACGAGAAGCTCGGCTTCCGCACCGAGCAGGTACTGGAGGACGTGGAGGAGGTCGACGGCGTCCGCTGGTCGGCCCTCCAGATGCGGCTGACCGCCCCCGACCGGTGACAATGGACGGGTGTCCGCCACTCCCGCCACGCCCGGTATCCCCGCCCTCCCCGTCCTCCCCGTCCTGCAAGCAGACTGCTCGAACTGCTTCGCGCTCTGCTGCGTCGCCCTGCCCTTCGCCAAGTCCAACGACTTCGCGGTGAACAAGGCCGCCGGAACGCCCTGCAAGAACCTCCAGCAGGACTTCCGCTGCGGCGTCCACACCCGGCTGCGCGACAAGGGCTTCCAGGGCTGCACCGTCTTCGACTGCTTCGGCGCGGGCCAGCAGGTCTCCCAGGTGACCTTCGGCGGCCGGGACTGGCGTACGCACCCCGGCACGGCCGCCCGGATGTACGAGGTCTTCCCGGTACTGCGGCAGCTGCACGAGCTGCTCTTCTACGTCACCGGGGCGCTCGCCCTCCCGGCAGCCGCCCCGGTCCACGCGGACCTGCGCCGCGCGCTGACCGAGACCACGCAGTGGACCGCCGCCGACGCGGACGCCCTCACCGCCCTGGACGTGGGCGCTCTCCGCCAGCGCATCAACACGCTCCTCCTGCGCGCCAGCGAGCTGGCCCGCGCCAAGGCCCCGGCCCGCAAGAAGAACCACCGCGGCGCCGACCTGATGGGCGCCCGCCTCGCAGGCGCGGACCTCCGCGGCGCCAACCTCCGCGGCGCCTACCTCATCGCCGCGAACCTCAGCGGCGCGGACCTGCGCCTGGCGGACCTGATCGGCGCGGACTTCCGCGACGCCGACCTGCGCGGGGCGGACCTCCGCGACGCCCTCTTCCTGACCCAGCCCCAGCTCAACGCAGCCCGGGGCGACGCCGGGACCAAGATCCCCCCAACGCTGACCCGCCCCGCGCACTGGTCCGCGTAAAACCCGCCCCGGGGCTCACCCGCCGATCGCCCCCAGCCTGGCCTCGACCCGTCCGCGCAGCAGCTGGTACTCCTCCCAGCGCCGCGGCAGCCGCCCCTGCGGCCGCGGCCCCATCAGCCGCGCCTCCGTCACCACCTGGCCCCTGCGGAACTGCTCCCGCGTCAGGTCCACCTGTATGCCCCCGGGGAGCACGTTCCACGTGTGGAAGCCGTGCTGCTCCCCCTCGAGCCAGACCTCTCCGACCATCAGCCCGCCGCCCATCAGGTCCTGCACCACCAGCGACGTGATGTCGCAGTGCCCCCAGGCAGGGTTGTCAGCCGTCCACGGCGCCCGCTCGACGTCATCGGGTGAGCAGGTCTCGGCCGACCACCCCGCCCGGATGGCCGCTTCGATGTCCGTCAGGGTCCAGGGAGTTCCAGTCGTCATCCCCCCACTCTGACGCGCGGCACTGACAACGCCCCTGGGGGCCTGATGATGGCCGTCCACCCCGACGGACAGGTGAGCACGCCGGTCCCCGTGTACGCGCACTGGTTCTCGAACACGTCGCCCTGGGTCGTCAGCACCTTCACGTACACCGTGGGGCCCACGGTGTTGACCGACACCCCGCACGCGTTCCGCGGATGCCCCGGGTTCAGCGGCGTGGTGAGGTCCCGCCAGGTGTACGCCCCGACCGGCGCCGTGTCGCGCACGCCCAGGAACGTCCTGCCCCGGTGCAGGACGGCACTGAACTCCAGGTCGCTCTCCCCCCGGGTCGTGTCGATGTCCTGGCACGGCCCCGGCTGCCCGTGCGGCCCCGCCGGGCCGCGCTCGCCCTTCGGCCCGTGGTCGCCCTTCGGCCCCTGGGGCCCCCGGTCGCCCTTCGGCCCCTGGGGCCCCCGGTCGCCCTTGGGCCCCTGCGGCCCCCGGTCACCCTTCGGCCCGGCACACGGATTGGACGACACCGCCTTGCCGGCCTTCCTCATCTTGGCGGCCTTGGCAGCCTTCGGCGCCGGCGCCGGCAGCGTTCTCGCATCCGGCTCCGGACACCTGCTGCTGCCCCAGCCGGGCGCCACCGCCGCAGCCGTCCCCTCAGGGGCAGCCGCCGCCGGAACCGAGGCGCCCATGAGCGCGATCGCCAGCGGAACTGCGAACCCGCCGGCCCGCCACGCCCGCCGACCCGCCTTCACTGCGGAACCCATCCGTCGCTCCTCGCGTCGTCCTACCGAACGGCCTGGAGCATCTCCCCCAACACGCCGAAAGGATGGAACGACTGACGGAATGTCGGACCAACGTCAGCGGCTCGGCCCAACGACACGCCCACACACTGCGCCGAATGGCGGCCCCCCGAGCGGCCCCCCGCAAGCCGAGAGGGCAATCATGGCCCGGGGTCACCCCTCGTGATACACAGAGTGACCATACGTTCTTTCGCATACCCACCGCCCGTGCCCAGGTCAGAGCGCGCGAGCGGGCCAAGGGCCGGGAGATCGGGTAAAGAGAGCCGCCAAGTCGACGTACGACCGCGGTTTCATCAGCGAAGATAGTACGTGACCCCTGCCGTCGGGCACGGGCTACCGGAACTACCCATACAGGGGCGGTGAGTTACATGATCCTGGCAGCCGAAAAGGGCGACATCACCACCATCATCGGCGGAATCGCCCCGAACTGGGGGCCGTTCGGCAGTCTTGGCAACGAAGCGAAGGTCATGATCGAGGTGGTCATGGCCGTTGCGATCCTCCTCTGCCTCGGCATCGCCATCTGGGGCGCGGCCAAGCAGCGCATCGGCGCGACCGCCCTGCGCGACACGTTCAGCGCGGAACAAGGCAAGGGCCTGATCGTCGCCGGCCTCACCGGCGTCTTCATCATCGGCTCCCTCGGCACCCTCTTCACCATCGTCTACGGAATGGCCGTCTAGCCGGGCCGCCCACCGGCTGCCGGACCTGATGAGGACTCACCACACCACCGTCGTACGACGCAGAGGGGGCGGACACGGAATGAGCAACGAAGACCAGTACGGCGGTGGCGTCGGCAGCGGCTACGGCGAAGTCGGCGGCACGGGCCAGACCCGCACCCGCCTCCCCGACGCCCCCTCGGACCCGTACGGCACCCCCCGCCGCACCCCCCGACCCTCCCGGGGCCTGGTCACGGTGGTCGGCGTGGTGGTCCTCCTGATCGCCGCGATCGCGTTCGCGAGCCAGTCCGGCGACACCCCGACCACCCCCTCGGCGGACACCCCCCCTACCCCCGCCTCCACCCAGGCCACGGGCACCCGCCCGGTGGACGGCAAGAACGGCGCCATCCCGAAGGGCTTCGCGCACGACGAACAGGGAGCCCAATCGGCCGCCGCCAACTACGCGGTCGCGCTTGTCTCCGCGGACATCCTGAAGCCACAGATGCGGCGCCAGATCGTCCGCCAGGTCTTCGTCGCGGACAAGGTGTCCGAGCTGGAGACCAGACTCGACCAGGCGTATGGCAAGACCTTCCTGGATCAGGCCGGCCTGGACGCAAACGGCAATGCGGCCCAGGGCCTCACGTACATCTCGCGGACCGTGCCGGTCGGCACCAAGGCGACCAAGTACTCCGAGAGCACCACGACCGTCGACGTCTGGTGCACAGGCGTATTCGGCACCGCGGGTGTCGGCTCGACCAACCCGGTCAGCAACGACTGGTTCACCATGACGCTGACCCTCCGGTGGGCGGAGAACGACTGGAAGGTCGAGAGCTTCGCCCAGAAGGACGGGCCCGCCCCGGTCCACACGGACCGCACGGCCTCCACGGCCGAGGAGATCGCAAAGGCTGCAACGGAGTTCGGAGGGTTCACCTATGCCCGGTAGCCGCACACTCCGCGTCACCGGCGCCCTGGCCGCGCTACAGACGGCAGCCGTGCTCTTGTCGGCCCGGGCCTTCGCCGCACCGACTCCACCTCCGTCGCCGTCCCCGTCGGCCTCGCAGCCCAACGACAACCGATGCGACTTGATCGTGGGCCCGGCCAAGGACTACTGCGAGCGCGGCAGCGGCGCCACCGGCGCCCCCCGCACAGGCCTGGCGCCCAGCGACCCGGCCGATGCCCTCAACCCCCTCGCCTCCCTGGCCAAGGGCTGCGCCGACGCCGCCGCCTGGATCGTCACCGAGCTCAGCAAAGCGATCAACGGCTCGGCCAACGTCGACTTCACCAACGGCGCCTTCCTCAAACAGTACGCCGTAGTCTTCGCCGCCTCCACGATCCTCACGCTGGTGCTGTGGCTCTTCGCCGTCGCCAAGCGCGCCATCCGCGGCGTCCCCCTTACCACCGCCATCTCCGAAGCCGTCGGCTTCCTCTGGCTCACCGTCCTCGCCTCCGCCTTCACCCCGCTGATCCTCTACACCGTCGTCTCCGCCACCGACGGCGTCACAGAAGTCATCGCATCGGCGAGCGGCGGACAGACCGACGTCTTCTTCGGCTCCTTCATCGAGGCCCTCAAGAAGGGCGACTCCATCGGCGGCGGCCCGATCATGCTGATCGTCGTCTCGCTCGTCACCGTCCTCGCCGCCGGCGTCCTCTTCCTCGAGCTCTTCATCCGAGCCGCCCTGCTCTACGTCGGCGCCCTCCTCGGCGTCGTCGTCTACGCCGGGCTCGTCGACCGGAACCTCTGGGGCCACGTCCGCCGCTGGGCCGGCATCATGATCGCCGTCATCCTCGTGAAGCCGGTCATCGTCATCGTCCTCGGCCTCGCCGGAGCCCTCGCCGGCGAGAAGGGCCCCAACGCCTTCTCCGCGGTCGTCTCCGGCCTCGCCATCATCCTCCTGGCGATCTTCGCCTCCGCGATGATCTACCGCTTCGTCCCCGGCTTCGGCGACGAGATCGCCTCCGCCCGCTCCAACCGCAGCAAGGCCACCGACGGCGCCCAGGCCGCCGCCGTCATCAGCTCCCCGGCCTCCCTCGTCTCCCAGGGCATCAAGACGCACAGCAGCCGCGGCGCCCACCGCGGAGGCGGTGACGGCGGCGGCTCCAGCGCCCCCCGCCCCGCCAACCCCCTCTCCGGAGGCGTGGCCGCCCACAGCAGCCGCCCCACCTCCGGCGGCGGGGCCGGCGGCGGATCTGTCCCCTCCGCCGCACCCCCGCCCCGCACGAGCTCGAGTACGAGGAACACAGGAGGTGACGGGCGTTGACGACCCAGTCACACCAGCTGCACCCGGTCACGCCCCGCCGCACGTATCTCATCGGCCGGGCCCGGCCGAACGCGATCGTCGGCAAGAACCGCGAGAGCGGCGAGATCGCCCTGATCATCGCCGGCGCGTTCCTCGGCATGATGAGCGGCCTGCTCGTCCCCCAGCTCACCCTGCGCATCGTCAGCCTCGCCGGCTTCCCCATGGTCGCGCTCGCCGCCGTGTACGTCCCGTACAAGGGCCGCACCTTCTACAAGTGGTTCGAGATCAACCGCAGCTACAAGCGCACCCTGCGCCGCGGTACGACCTACCGCTCCAGCGCCATGGAGGCCGGCGTCCGCGCCGCCGACGGCCGCGAGGTCGAGGTCGGCCCGCCCCCCGGCATCGGCCGGATCAACTGGCTCGCCGCCCCCTTCGGCCCCGACGAGATCGCCGTACTCCTCCACGCCGACCGCAGAACCGTCACCGCCGCCATCGAGATCGAGGGCCCCGGCGTCGGCCTGCGCGACAGCGAGGACCAGGAAGCCCTCGTCGACCGCTTCGGCACCCTCCTCAAGCACGTGGCCAACGGCGACGGCTTCGTCACCCGCCTCCAGATGCTCGCCCGTACGCTCCCCGCCGACCCGGACGCCCACGCCAAGGACGTCGCCCAGCGCGGCGACACCAACGCCCCCGTCTGGCTGCGCGACTCGTACGACCAGCTCCAGTCGATGGTCTCCACCTCCTCCGAGCAGCACCGCGCGTACCTCGTCGCCTGCATGCACTACACGCGCGAACTCGCCGCCGAGGCGCACACCATCGCCCGTGCCGGCACCCCCCACAAGGGCCGCAAGCTCGACCGCGACGCCGGGCTCGCCATCGTCATGGCCCGCGAGCTCACCGACATCTGCGCCCGCCTCGCCGAGGCCGACATCCGCGTCCGACAGCCGCTCGGCCAGGGCCGCCTCGCCTCCCTCGTGCACTCCATGTACGACCCGGACCACCCCATCGACCACATCCAGGCCATGACCAAGCGCAACGCCTGGCCTGCCGAACTCGACGCGGTGGAACCCACGTACCTCCAGGCCAAGACCCGCGAGTCCTCCACCCGCGCCCCCTGGTGCCACGCCACGGCCTGGGTGAAGGAGTGGCCGATGACCCCGGTCGGCGTCAACTTCCTCGCGCCCCTCCTCGTCCACACCCCGGACGTGATCCGCACCGTCGCCGTCACCATGGATCTGGAGCCCACCGAGGTGGCCATCGAGCGCATGCTCACCGAGAAGACCAACGACGAGGCCGACGCCAGCCGCGCCGCCAAGATGAACCGCACCGTCGACCCCCGCGACATCGCCGCCCACGGACGGCTCGACCAGAGGGGTGAAGATCTCGCCAGCGGTGCGGCAGGAGTCAACCTGGTCGGGTACATCACGGTGTCGTCGCGATCGCCGGAGGCCCTCGCCAGAGACAAGCGCACCATCCGCGCCTCGGCGGGCAAGTCGTACCTGAAACTCGAATGGTGTGACCGCGAGCACCACCGGTCCTTCGTCAACACCCTGCCGTTCGCCACCGGCATCCGACACTAGCTGGAGGGAAGTGCCGCCCATGCGAGATCCCATGTCCGCTCTGACGGACGCCTTCACCAGCTTCCTGTTCGGCAAGGTCGAGACCACGCGCCTGCCCGTACGCACCTCCACCGGGCAGGCGCAGGCCGTCTACCTGCCCACCGCCGCCCCCGGCCTCGGCGACTCCGGCGTCATCATCGGCCGCGAGGTCTACAGCGGCAAGGGCTACATCTACGACCCCTTCCAGCTGTACGGCCAGCAGCTCCCGGCCCCGCACTGGCTGGTCCTCGGCGAATCCGGCAACGGCAAGTCCGCGCTGGAAAAGACGTACGTGCTGCGCCAGCTCCGCTTCCGGGACCGCCAGGTCGTCGTCCTCGACGCCCAGGGCGAGGACGGCGTCGGCGAGTGGAACCTCATCGCCCAGCAGCTGGGGATAACCCCCATCCGCCTGGACCCCATCGCCGCCAACGACGACGGGATCCGCCTCAACCCACTCGACCCGGCGATCACGACGACCGGCCAGCTCGCGCTGCTCCGGACCATCATCGAAGTCGCCATGGGCCACGGCCTCGACGAGCGCTCCGGCTTCGCCCTGAAGGTCGCGCACGCGTACGTCGTCGACATGATCCGCGACCGCCAGCCGGTCCTCACGGACATCGTGGAACAACTCCGCCACCCGGAGCCCGAGTCCGCGGAGGCCATGAACGTCGACATAGACGATGTCCGCGCCTGGGGCCTCGACGTGGCACTCGTCCTCGACCGCCTGGTCGACGGCGACCTCCGCGGCATGTTCGACGGCCCCACGACCGTCGGCATCGACCTCGATGCCCCGCTGATCGTCTTCGACCTGTCCCACATCGACCGCAACTCGATCGCGATGCCGATCCTGATGGCGATCGTCGGCGTCTGGCTGGAACACACCTGGATCCGCCCGGACCGCAAGAAGCGCATCTTCCTGGTGGAGGAGGCCTGGCACATCATCAACAGCCCCTTCGTGGCCCAGCTGTTCCAGCGCCTCCTGAAGTTCGGCCGCCGCCTGGGCCTGTCCTTCGTGGCCGTCGTCCACCACCTGTCCGACGTGGTCGACGGCGCCGCCGCACGCGAGGCGGCAGCCATCCTGAAAATGGCGTCCACCCGCACGATCTACGCCCAGAAGGCGGACGAGGCCCGAGCCACAGGCCGGGTCCTGGGCCTGCCCCGCTGGGCGGTGGAGATCATCCCGACCCTCACCCCGGGCATCGCGGTCTGGGACGTCAACGGCAACGTCCAGGTGGTCAAACACCTGATCACCGAGGCGGAACGCCCCCTGGTCTACACGGACCGCGCCATGACGGAATCCTCAGCCCAGCCCCAGCTCCCCGACGACCTACTGGCGGCCGAACTGGAGGCGGAGGAAAGAGCTCTCCTCATGGAACGCCACCGCAACGGCGGCCCGGGCTCGGCAACAACGGTGGCGTAGCGATGCAGGAACCCACGACGAAACCGGGCGGCATCCCGGACGCGCTCCTCCTCACCCTCCTGGCGTTCCTGCTGGGCCTGGCGGCCCTGGTCTGGACGTCCACGGGCCTGGCCGCGCTCTTCTCCAAGGGCTCCTGGCCGGCCACGGTCACCTTCACCCGCACCCCGGGGGCGGTCCGGGCCCTGATAACTCAGCCCCACGACGTCCCAGGAGCCTGGCCGGCCACCGACCCGTCGGCCCTCTCGGGCTGGGGCCTCTTCTGGGGCCTCTTCATCAGCCAACTCCTGGTCCTCTTCGTCCTGACGATCTTCACGATGGGCATCATCGCCCGCACCAAATCCCGCCGAGCCAATCCAACCCCGCAGGCCAACCCCGCCGGACCGCCGAGTCCAACGCCGCAGGCCAACCCCGCCGGGCCGCCGAGTCCAGCCCCGCTGCCCAACCCAGCCGGGCTGGCCAATCCGGCCCCGCCGGCGTTCGAGGCGCAGGGGCCCGGGGGCAGAGCACCCGGCGGCTTCGGCCAAGCCCAGGCCCAGGCCCGAGCCACCCTGACCTACGCCGCACCCCCCGAGCGGCACCACCTGGCCGCCGAAGCCCTGGCGGCAGCACCCGGCTCGGCCCTGGTCCTCACCTCCTCCCCCGCCCTCTGGGCGGAGACCAAGGACGCCCGCGCCAAACTCGGCCCGGTCCTCCTCTACGACCCCTCGCACCTCTGCGACACCCCGGCCCGCATGCACTGGAACCCCGCCGACGCCTGCGCCGACCGCGACACCGCTGCCGCCCGCGCCACCGCGCTCCTGGCCCCCGTACGCCCCCAGGCCCGCATGGACGCAGCCGTCGCCGACACCGCGGAAACGCTCCTGCGCAGCTGGCTCCAGGCCGCCGCCCTCGACGGCCGCCCGTTCAAGCAGCTGCACCGCTGGGCCCAGGGCAACAGCGCCCAGGACCCGGTCCGCGTCCTCCGTACGCACCCGCAGGCCGCCCCCGGCGCCGCCGGCGAACTCGAGAGCGCCCTCACCGCCCACCCCGAACGCCGCGAGCAGGCCCAGCACCTGACGGCCCGTGCCCTCTCCTGCCTCACGTCCATCCACATCCGCGAGGCCTGCAACCCGAACCGAACAGATGCACTCACCCTCGCATCGTTCGTGAGCGAAGGGGGCACCCTCTACATGGTGGGCGAACCGCTGGAAGACCCCCGCACCCACCCGGGTGCGATGCCCCTGCTCACCGCACTCGCCGCGAGCGTGGTCGAGCACGGCCGCCGCATGGCCGCACGGTCATCCCACGGCCGGCTCGACCCACCACTCACGCTGGTCCTCGAGGACGTCGCGGCCGTGGCCCCGATCCCCCAGCTCCCCGAGCTCCTCCAGGAGGCGCCGCTCCCCCTGCTCGCCCTGTGCCGCAGCCGCGAACAGGCCCGCGCCCGCTGGCCCGAGGCAGCCTTCGAACCCACCCACAGCTGACTACGGCCGCGAAATGACGTACTCCAGCTCCTTGGCCCCCGCATCCCCCGCCACCGGCATCGCCGCAGGCACGGGCACGACCTGCCCGCTCGCCCGGAACCCGAACCGCCGATAGAAGGCCCCTGCCCGCGGGTTGTCCTCGTGCACGAAGAGCCGTACGCGCTCCAGCGCCGGCCCCTCCAGCGACCAGGCCCAGTCCAGCGCAGCCGTGAACAAGGCGTCGGTCACCCCGGTCCCCCGCTGCTCCGCCCGTACGAACACACCCACCACATGCCCCTGGGTCTGCTCGACGGCCCGCTCGAAGAAGTCGGTGGTCCCGCCCTCCTCGACCAGGACGGTCACCGACCCGACCCACTGCCCGTCCGGCGCCTCGGCCACGAACTGCCGCGCGCTCCGCCCGTGCGAAGCCCCCTCCGCCCGGTCCTGCCAGAACTCATCGGACCTGGCCTCCGCCTGGGCCAGAGTCTCCAAGAAGGCCACCGGCGCCGCCGGATCCCGCAAAGCGGCGATCCGCAGCTCCTTGACCTTCTCCCATTCGTCACCCTGCACCGCGCGCATCACATACTGATCCATAATCGCGGATCCAATCACAGGACTCATGCACACTGCATCCATGAATCCACACGCCCGGGCTCTCCGCCACGTCACCGATCTCTCGTCGGGATCCCCTCTGGACCCGACCCTCACGGTGACGCTCAACTTCCACCCGGACCGCGTGTTCGGCGACCGCCCGATCCTCACCGCGCTGGCCGAGGACGGCGTGTACCGCTCGCAGTTCGTCACGGGCACCGGCAACGGCGGCCTGACCGCCCATGCAGGCGGACCCCGTTGGCACTGGGAGAGCCGGATCTTCGGAGGCGCCTACGACGACGCACCGGCCGAAGCCCGCCCCGTCTACGGGGCCTTGAACTTCCGCCGCCGACCGGCCGGCGCCGCACCCCGCTTCGGCTCCGCGCACTTCCGCCTCACCGCGGAGGCCTTGCCCCGGACCACGTTCTGCTACCCGGACAGCTACCTCGAGCCCGAGTCCTTCGGCGTCGCCGACCGGATGTCCCTGATCGCCCTCGCTGAGGCCGACGGCCAGGACGCCCTGGATGACTACATCGAGGCCCAGATCCACGCCCCGGTCCGGCTCGACCGTGACGTCGCCGCGCTCGTACTGGACCCCAGCTACCGGCACACGGAGGTCGAGGCGGCAGCGGAGAAGCTCCCCTGCGCGATCGAATGGCACGCCGGCTTCCACCTCACCGTCGAAGAACTCCGCCGCCACCCCGACTACCGGGGCCAGGCGTACGTCGACCTCGGCGAGGCCGTCGCCGTGGCGGGCCGGCTGACCCCCCGCATCCTCGGCGAGGCGGCCCGCACCGGCCGGTACGACGAACAGGCCCTCAAGCGGGTCTGGCATTACCTGGCCCGTTTCGGTCAATGCCCCTGAACGCAGAAAAGCCCCGTACCGGATACCCGGTACGGGGCTTTCTACAATGATTGTTCGGCGGCGTCCTACTCTCCCACAGGGTCCCCCCTGCAGTACCATCGGCGCTGAAAGGCTTAGCTTCCGGGTTCGAAATGTAACCGGGCGTTTCCCTAACGCTATGACCACCGAAACACTATGAAATTTGAACGCTGGCATGAACACAGCTGTTCGTTATTTCAGAACTAACACAGTGGACGCGAGCAACTGAGGACAAGCCCTCGGCCTATTAGTACCAGTCAGCTCCACCCGTTACCGGGCTTCCACATCTGG